>JAMPXZ010000247.1 GCA_023700925.1 Oligoflexia bacterium
CGAAGAGGCGCTTCGACCGAAAGCAGGCCGTAGCCTCCTTCGTTGCGGCCGGTGGCGCGGTTGAAGTAGAGCGCCGCCCTCTGGTCGAGCCGCAGCTCCGTGCCTGCAAGATACGGATCGCCGTAGCGCTGACCTACGGACCAGGCTCCGAGATCCGTTTCGAAGGTGAGCGCGGTATTGCGGTTCGTGCCGCCCAGATTACGCTCCTCCAGCTCCGTCAGGAAGTGCTCGAGGCGCCCGCCCAGATAAGAGAAGTCGAAGTTCGTCCGAAGGCTCCAAAGGTCCTTCGTCAGAACGAGCGCGACCACGGTATTGGCCGCCGTGCCTCGCGCCGGGACGATGCGCGCGACGGAGACAAAGAGCGTGGCGCGGAGATTTCGCTCGGTCTCGGTGATTTTCTCGTTGAGCCAGGGGTCTCCTTCACGAAACAGGAGTTCGCGCGAGATCACCTCGGGACGCGTCGTCGCGTGAAGCGAGTTCAACAGCAGGGGCCAGGGATCGCGATGGTCAAAAACCTCCCCGGTCACGATCACGATCCGCTCGATGCGCTTGCCTTCGGGCGCCGTCTCCAAGCGGAGTGAGTGCCGGGTGAGCGTCTCGCCGAGCAGGTCGCCCTGGTAGCGCTCCGGAGCAGCGGACGGCGCGGTAGCAGCGTGTCCGCTGCGCGGCAGCGCGGAAAGGAAGAAAAGCACGATGAACAGAGCTGGCGGAAAGGGGCGCCGGAGTGGGTTCACAGGGTGAAAGTGTAACACGTCCTGGCGAGCGAGCGCGAGGGGCTATCAAGCGCCCCGCTGATCGAGTATGATCAGCGCCATGTCGAAGCGACTCTTGCGCTGGGCGGCGCGCGTTGAATCTTTCGTGGATCAGGTCTGGTACCTTCCGCTGCTCGCGGTGGTGGCCGCGGCCGATCTGTTTCTCGTCGTCATTCCGACCGATGGATTTCTCGTCACGACCACGATGCTTCGCCCGAAAAAATGGATCAGCGCCGCGCTCTGGCTCTCGCTCGGCTCGGCTACGGGCTCGATGGCGTTCGCCGCGCTCTTTCAGGCGCTCGGTCACGAGGTTTTCGGCGACTGGGTGGCGAACGCGGCGACCGATGGGGGCTGGACGAGGAGCACCCGGTTCGTCACCGACTATGGAGCCGTCGCGCTCGGGCTCGTGGCGCTAGGGCCGATTCCCATCAACGTGGGAGTTTTCGCGGCGTCGGTCCTCGAGATGAAGCCGGCGGCGGTTTTCGCGGCGGTCCTTTCTGGGAGGATCTTCAGAAATCTGTTTCTCGCCTGGGCGGCCACCCATGCCCCACGGTACCTGCGCGGAGCCCGGGGCGTGAAGGCTGAGGTCAAGGCCATTCAGGAAGCCGGCAAGGACTTGTCGGCGAGCTGATTGATCAGCGTCGAAAGCCGCTGGACCTGCTCGTCGATCGTGGTCAGCATCTTGAGCGCATCTTGGAGGTCGTCGGGAGAGGGCGAGGGTTTCTCGAGAGTTCGGCGGATCAGCCGGGACTGGAGCAGTAACGGCGTCAACGGCGTTCTCACCTTGTGCGCCACCTGACTGACGAATTCCTCGTGGGCCCGTCCCAGTACGAGCGCGAGCGAGCAGCGCAACGCGAGCTCCGAGCGCATCGTCTCGAAATCGGCGAGCTGCCCCGCGCCCGAGAAGGTGATCCAGCCGATGGTCTTGCCCCGCGCCAGAAGGGGCAGGCGAGCCGGTTCCGGCTGCCGCGGAGCCGACGGGTCGGACGCGTTCGCCGGCGCGACGGCGATCAGGACCATTTCGCCGCCGATACTGGACTCCTCGATCACGCAGTGCGTGGCCAGGGCGGGCAACGCGAGCTCGGCCAGCCTCTGCAGGGTAGTGCGATAGTTGAGGCCCTGGGTCAGTAGCTCATTGGCTTTGGACAGTAGCGGCGAGCTCATCCGTCAGCCTCCTGCGCGGTTCGGCGCGGCTGCGCTCCGGCGCAGACGCATGTTCAGCAGCTCCACGGCCAGGGAAAAGAACATCGCGAAATAGATGTACCCCTTGTCCACGTGCGCGCCCGTCCCTTCCGCGAAGAGCATGACTCCGATCAGCAGCAGGAAGGAGAGGGCCAGTATCTTGATCGTGGGATGCCGATGAACGAAGTCACTGATCGCGCCGCTCGCGAAAAGCATGACCGCGACGGCTACGACCATGGCGATGACCATGATCGCGAGCTGTTGCGCCATGCCGACCGCGGTGATGACGGAGTCGAGCGAGAAAACCACATCGAGGATCGCGATCTGGATGAGGATCTTGAGGAACGCGGCCTTCTTGAGTCGGAGCGCGTCGGGTCCGTGAGTGGCGGCCTCGAGCCTGTCGTGGATCTCGTAAGTCGATTTGGCGATGAGGAAGAGGCCACCCGCGAGGAGGATGAGGTCCCGCCCGGAGAACGAACGGCTGAAGACGGAGAAGAGCGGCTCGGTGAGCCCCATCACCCAGCTGATGGAAAAGAGCAACGCCAGCCGGGTCAGAAGCGCGAGCGCGATGCCGATGCTTCGCGCTTTGGCCTGCTCCTGCTTGGGGAGCTTTCCGACGAGGATTGCGATGAACACGATATTGTCTATTCCGAGCACGATTTCCATCGCGGTCAGCGAGAGGAGGGCAACGAGGGCTTCTGAGTTGAGCAAGGCTTCCATGGGCCGAGTTTGCCACAAGACGGCTGGTTCGAGTAATGCATATGCGCGGACCGGGGGGAATTTCGCCGTGGCCCTGGACTTGACGAACGGCATCCTGCTGGCAATGACCGTTGTCCTCGCGATCGCCTATACGATACGGGTGGTCATGAAGGGACGGGCGCACTTTGAGCGCGTGGAGCAGCAGGGGAGCGGGCTCTTGCTGCGGCGCACGCTGATGGAGATGGGCTACTGGGGGATGCAGCCCGTGGCTAAGCTCCTGGTTCGGCTCGGGGTACCGGCCGCAGCGGTGACCTGGACCTCCCTGGGCTTTGGTGCCGCGGCGGGCTTGAGCCTGGCGACGGGGAATTTCGAGACCGGGGCGCTTCTCGGCGCGGTCTCCGGAATCCTCGACGCGGTGGATGGAATGGTGGCCCGGCTCACCTCATCCTCGTCCCGAAGCGGAAAGATCCTGGACTCGACCTTGGATCGTTATGTGGAATTCTTTCTGTTCGCGGGCCTCATCTTTCATTATCGGCACAGTCAGGTGCCGCAGGTGTTGGCGCTCGGGGCCCTGATTGGCTCGTTCATGGTGAGCTACTCGACCGCACTCGGTGAAATTTTCAAGGTGGAGCTGCGCGGCGGCGGCATGCGGCGGCCCGAGCGGATGCTCTGCCTGATTCTCGGGGCGACCTTCTCGACCTTCAGTGTTCCGGGTCTCGGGCCGGAGAAGGGTTCGATGCTCATCGCTCTGGTGCTGATCGCGGTGATCGCGAACGTCTCGGCGGTTCAGCGGTTCCAGGGCATCCGAAGGATACTCAGCGCGCCAGCTCGCAGCGTCGAGCCGCTTCCGGTGAAGGGCCAGGCCGCGTCTTGAAGCCCGGTCCCGGCGCGCGCGGCGCGGAGCGGAACCACACGGGCGAGAGCGCGCCCCAGCGTCCGGAG
>JAMPXZ010000067.1 GCA_023700925.1 Oligoflexia bacterium
ATTGATCCGCGAAGACGGAACGGAAGGCAAGGATCCCGAAAATCAGGATCAGGCCAGGGATGTGGGAGCGGAATCGTTTCCAGAGGTGCATTTTTTCGTTTTTCTCCAGGGACCATCCTAAGCCGCCCGGATAAAACGAGGATGAAAACGGGATTAAAGATCTTTAACGGCGCGCCGCTCAGTGATGGCTGTGGCCGCAGCCGCCCGAACCGCATCCCGAGCCGGAGCTTTCGTCGGGTACCGGAACGTGGCAATCATGGCAGCCGTGCATCGTCGATTCGCGTAAATCACCCTGGCCGCCCACGGCAAAACGGGAGATCAGCTTGCGCGTGTTATTGCCCTGGCATTTCGGACATTTGCCCTTGTCCGGATCGCGGTCGGAGGTGAGCTGTTCGAACTTCAGCCGGCAGGAGTCGCAGTAGTATTCGTAGAGCGCCATAGATACGGAAATCGTAACACGCCGATGCGGCTGTTGCATTTCGTTGATAACTCATGCTTTAACAAGGCCTTGCGACCCCGTAGCTCAGCTGGATAGAGCAGGTGCCTTCTAAGCATCAGGTCGGAGGTTCGAGTCCTCTCGGGGTCGCCATAAGATCAAGTGCGTCCGTATGGTTCTCACTTCACGCAATAGTCCTTAGCCTTAAGCACGAGCGGATGGACGGGGATGCGCATCCTGTGGGCCAGGGATTCACTGGAAAAAACGAAGTTGCAAGTTTCCTGAACCGCGCGCGTCGGGTCTTCCCCGGGCGTGATGAGCGCGTCGAATTCCGTTACGGCCTTTTGAGAGTAACCGAAGACAGCGACATCCAGGAAGGCCTGCTCGGGAGTGAGCTGCGGCCATAGATTGTCAGTGAATCTGGCGACCAGCTCTGCCTTTTGCGCCGGGTTCAGCAGTGACTCGGCATATTTCGGCAGGAGTGTCGAGGCCAGGCCAGACCTGGCGACGATCCCCGCCTGCTCCGGGTCATGTACGACGGCTTCGACCTCCCCCCTCAAGAGTTTCCGATAGGTTTCCCAGCTTGCTGCGCGCTTTTTCTGGGCTTCCACGTGTTGCGGAAAGCCGGAGGGTGCATCAAATAACGGCCTTTGGTATTTGTCCGCATTTGCCAGAGAGAGGACGCGGAAGAGCGTCACTCCGGGGGCTGCGTAGGGTGTCTTTTCCTTATCCATCAACAGCTCGAAGGTCATGGTACCGAGCTTAAAGTAATTCGGCGCTCCTTGCGCTTCGGCCAGAAGGTAGATGGCCTCATGCATTCGGATTGAAGCCTCGTTGAGAATCCCATAACGGCCAGGCATCGTGGATCGAAGCTTTTGGTAGAGGTCGGCGTCATACTCGAACCGGACCGACTTGAGTCTTCCATGCTCAAACTGATTGACCCGGCGGATAATCTGCACAGGAACGCATTTTCGCTCATCCGGTTTCTCAACCGGCTCCCGTCTACCGTTCGTTGCCAGGGCCGTGATCGCGGGATTGTCCGGGATCAGAGGCAGGGAGCCCGCGTTCGTCCACTCGGCCCGGTCCAGCAGTTCGTGTGCTTCACTTAAGCGTTTGGCGAAAATCGGGTGCCCGGGCGCGAGGTTCTCCGCAATCACGCGACGTATGTAATCGCGAGGGGCTTCTCCGTCTTTCGGCGCCGCCATCCAGTCCCGGGCGCTGGCCGCGAAGTCCAGCGACCAGACTCGTGTGATGCTGTCACGAAGCTCTGGTTTCACTTTCCCTGACTTGGGGTCCAGAGCACGAATGGCCTCGTTCTCGGTGCTGAAACAAGCCATGCCCATTCCGCCGCGCCCGGTAGAGGTGCCCTCGTCGTCAGCGAGAATCAGCTTTTCCTGGATCGCTTTCCACTGCTCGAAATATCCGGCAGGCAGGACCTCTTTCGGGCTCTGCAGTGCGGGATCGCATTCCGCTCTCGCGGCTATAGGCAGGTTGGCGGCCAGGAGGACCACCAGGATTGGCAAAAGGGATAGGAGAGCTGAAATCTTGTGCATTTTCCTTAGAAAAAGCAAGAAACGGGCCCTTCTGTGTGAGCCGAGCTTTGCCGCGAGCCGTCCAGGCTGTCTAAGCTTTGGACACTCGAGGCCGGACTAAACGACATCCCAGGGAAAAAGGTCGAAATTCATTTGAAAGACCTTCTCCGAGGGCGCCGCGCGAATCGCGGCTTCCGCCACTTTCAGAAACTTCAGGAATTCCGCATGAATGAAATTCCGCGTTTCCTCGTCGCCTGAAAACGAAAGCGAGAGCAAAAAGCGCTGCTCCGCCGGAAGCTTCCTGACGTGCTCGATCACATGCAAACGGAATAGGACTTCGGAAGGAAGGCAGACAGGAGAATCCTTCGCGAGCTGGATATTGTTCACCACCGGCAGGTAGGCTTTCGGCTCCTTCTGGATCTTGACGATCTCGAGGCGGATTAGCAGCTTCAGGATACGCTGAACTTCCGCCTCTTTTAGGCCCAGTCGATCGCGAAGCAAACCAGTGTTTTTTTGATACTCCGGAATGGAGAGATAGGTATGGACTACCGGCGCCAAGGGCTCCAGATAGTACTCGAGATAGCGGTCTTTCGCCTCCTGATTCACGCTTCGAGCGCGCAGATACTTGCGCGTGCTCAGATGTTCCGACTGCGCAAGCGTGATTCTGGCTTTGAGCTCTTTCTTCCTCAGTGGATGTCCGCTGCGCTGATATTCCAAGAGCAGGAGCAGATAATCACGTTCCTGCTCGTTTAGGCCCAGGAACCGGCAGACCGCATACATCTGGTCAGAGTTGAAATCGGCGCGACCATTGAGAACCTTGGAGACGTAGGTTTTTTCGAGTCGGATCGCTTTGGACAACTGGACGAAGCTGAGGTCGGGATCGCTTTTCTTCCTTTCTGCGACGATTTCCGTGAGCGCCGTACGGTAGTCCAGGTGACTATAAATATTCATGTTTATTCATGGTAGTTGCTTTTTAGGCAATTTCACATCCGTGAGTGAGTTTAAATTCATCGCCCTTTGACTTGGTGCGTTATATTTTCGCATCAGGAGGCTACTTCAAAATGAAGATGCGAAAGTCGATCTTGTTGTTGTGTGGAATGGCGCTGATTTCAGCCACGGTTTTCGGAGGAACCCCAGACCAGGATCCGGGCGTGGAACAGCTCCGAGGCAAGCTCAATCGAGGGAAGACCCCCCAGGAGGCAAATCTCAGGCTCGGGGACAAATGGAAATGTATGTGGTTCGCTGCGATGCCTGATGACTTCGTCACTGGCTACGAAGTGATTTCCTTTGCCCGCTTCGACGGGTTCGTCACGATAACGACCTGGGAAATCGATGGAAACAGCAGAAAGCCGGATGGCGCCCAAACCTTCGGGACCTTGGCTTACACATCCTCCGGACTCGTCGGCCACGGCGGGGGGAGTTACCACAACCAAGTCTACCTGATCCGGCTCAGCCAGGGCGGGGATTTAATCATTGAAAGCTCAATGCCGAAGGACGTGACGGACCGATATAAGCTTGTTGCCTCTGTCTACTCTCCGGATCGGGGCGCGTGGGCATATGCCATCTGTCCCAAGGATCAGATTCTTTCGAACCAGTAATCGAATTAAGGAGCATGAAAATGAAAACACTTTTGGTTTTTTTCGCAATTTTTCTGAGTCATTCCGGATTTGCCATGGACGGGGCCTCCTGTGCCACGCCGCAAGGAAGGCAAGCGCTCGCGAAGGAGTATTCGGGCCCGGTCCCAAGCTGTGGCCCACAATGCAGCTTAGACTTCATCCTCGCGACAGTCTGCGACGGGGACCGGATTCGTCCTAGTTGTTACACGGAGCCCGGCAGGAACTTGATAATTCAAGACTACGTCGAAAGCGGAAAGCCCGTTCCAGCCTGTGGTCCGCAGTGCGCCCGAGAATTCATTCTGTCGGTCGAGTGTGGTGCCAAATTCGAGTCTGCTGAAACTATTTAATAGTCCCCCGTTGGGTCGGTACGCCGTGGCACAGCAGGTGCTTAGCTTGTGCTCTGGGGAGTGCCACATGCCGCAGCTGTTCACCCGCAAGATCATTTGGGCGGTCGATGTCTTGGAGGAGCCGGGGCTTCAGGAGCGAGCGGCGGAAACCATTCGTGCCCTCGCCAGAAAAGAGCGGCTTGAGCTCGATGCGGTCTTTCTCCCGATTCTGGCGCATCTGCGCCTGCCGGCGCTGGACCTCAGCGGACCCTGGCTCGAGGAGTACCGCGAGCAGGCCGAAATGAGCTTGAGTGGCCTCTTGGAGCGGTACGGCCTCGCGGCGTTCGGTCGTCCGGTCATGATCGAACGCAACTTCGCTTCGACTCTGGATGCGGTCAGGGCGCTCTCGGACTATGCGAAAGAAGCCGGCGCGAGCCTGATTCTCGCGAGCACTCACGGGCGGACAGGCCTGGGCCGGCTTTTATTGGGGAGCTTTGCCGAGACGCTTTTGCAGTACTCCGAGGTCCCAGTTATGACGGTGGGCCCGCAAAACAAGGGGCGCTCGGAAATCGACACCATCCTGTTCCCCACGGACTTCAGTCGTGAGGGGCGCTGGGCCTACCGGCAAGTCGTGGAGCTGGGTGCGCGCTTTGGCGCCGAAGTGGTTCTCTACCATGCCCTGCAGCCGTCAATGCAGCAGTTCATGCAATCCGAGAGCTATCTCCTGACCGGCACCTGGATGCCGGGTGCGATGCCGGCCGCGGTCGAGACCGATGACGGTTTGGCGCGAGCGGAAAAACGCGCGCGCAAGTGGGTGGCCTGGGCGGGGGGCCGCGGAGTGCGGGCCCGTTTCGTCATTGACGAAGGCGTGGGCAGCGTCGCTGACGCCATCCTCGCGGCGGCCAGAAAGCAGGGCTGCGAGCTCATTGCGATCGAGGCGGAAAGTGGCCCGATGACCGCGATGCTTCTCGGCAGCGTCACCCGTCAGGTGGTGCGGCACGCGGAAGCCCCCGTGATGGTCTTCAGGCCGGTGAAGAGCGCCGCCGCCGAGTTGCCTTCCCGTAGCGCCGCCTAGGCAGAGTTTGCTCGGCCGAAAATGCCCGTGGGCGCGCATTTCGGCGACGGTTACAATTCTAGGCATGAATTCGAAAGTGGTTGGGGTGTGGTTCCTCGCGGTCGCGGGCATCGCGGGCTGCGCGAAATTGGAAACGCGGGAGGCGGCGACTGCCCAGTGCGCACCCGAGTCCTTGCGCACGGTTACGGGATCGGAAGGTTCGGCCAACGTGCTCTTCCCGGACCCCGTCGCGGCTTCCGGGGACCCGGCGCTTTCGCCGGGGTCGCTTCGCCTGGATCTTTTCGATTCGGCGGCTCCGCTGCGTAACCTCGGTGGTCGTGGTGTGCTCGAGGGACAGTACGTCGAAGTTCGCAACGGTCTGAGCTGTGGCGGCTGGTTCGGCGCCTATGACGAAAAGAACCTTTTCACCTATCCCTACGCGGACGCGCGATTCCAGGAGGCGGCCTCCTATTATGTCGGCGATGGCTATCGCTCAAGGCTGGATGAGCTTCAGTACCTGGCGCCGGCGGAGCCGGTTCGGATCATCGCGCACTGCGATCGAAGGGATAACGCCTCCTTTCAGTTCGCGCGCGATTCGGCGGGCCAGACCTATCCAAAGGTCTGTCTCTCCGACTCATCGACGAACGAGGGCGCCTACTACTCGGACGATGCCGTGGTCACGATCCACGAGCTTCAGCACGCCACGACGATCGACCTCTACACGGGCGGGACGCGTGCGGAGCAGCTCACTCAGTTCTTCTATGACGAGGCGGGGGCGTTGAACGAGGGGATCTCCGACTTCATGGCGCTCGCCTACACCGCGCTTTCCCTGTCCGACGCCTTTGATCCGCGCCAGTTCAGCCGTTGGGCGCTCGACAAGTTCCTCCCGAACTATCGCGCGACCCGCGGGGCGCACCGGTGCCCCGAGTACGACTCCGCGTTCGGCGCGCGGTGCTCGGGCTTTCCCGGGCTTTCTTCGGACACCAATACGGTGAGCTACGTGTATCCCGACGGAATCGGCTGGCCGTACGCGGATAATTATTCGGGTTCGGACAAGCTCCGCCAGGCGTTCCTGAATTATCGGAGCAAGGAGGAAATCCACGGCAACGGCATCCTTCTGACCGGCGCGCTCTTTGATCTTTATGAGGCGCTCAAGGCCGGACATGGGGGCGATGCGCTCGTGGCCCAAGGGCTGACGATGAAGGCGGTACTTGAGGCCTTGCGCCACCTGCCGCGTCCGAACGCGAGCAACCGCTCCCCGGTGACCCTGCGGGGGTTCGCCGCGACTTTGCTGGCCTGGGACCGGGTTCCGACTGTCGGCTTCAGCGAGGCGGATCACGAGGCGGCGCTGCGGGTCTTCACCGAACGCGGTTTGATCGGTGGACGTCAGCTCGAGCCGGGCTGGGCGCAGATCGGTGATGGAGCGGTTGAGACCCCGGGTCTCAAGGTCGAGGATCTGCCGCAAACGCTCAAGGCCTGGCTCGGGATGCCCGAAGCGATTCCCCAGACGATCGAAACCGGTCGCAACAACAAGGCTGATCCCGGCGAGGTCATCGCGCTGTGGTTTGACCTCAAGAATATTTCGGAGGTCACCGCGGGCGGCGTGCTGCTCAAGGTCGTTTCGCTGGAACCGGAGTTGGTCACCTTCCTCGGCAACGACATCAATGTCGGCTACGTCTCGCCCTCTGAAACGCAGGTGATGTACTCGAAGATCAACGGTACGGCAGCGGCGCTGGCGCTGTCCTCGGGTCGCTATCCGATCGCGACGTCCAACACCTACTTCAAGACCGTGCCCGAGTACCGCAATGCGCCGGTCACGCCGGTCTGGGTCAAGGTGGCTTCCTCGGCCCCTCACGGCAAACAGGTTCTGCTGCGTGTGGAAGCCTTGCCCGCCAACGGCGAGGCGAGCGTGGTGGAGTTTCCCCTGACGATCAACTGAGATGAAGCTGAATCGCGGACGCCTGATCTTCGGCCTTTTGATTATCGCTGCCGGGCTCGCGCTCTGGATGGCCCTGTCATGGCCGCGCCCGTCGCTGCCAGGGGCACCCGCGGAAGTCGATCCCATCAGAAGCCCGGTCGCCGTGCAAGTGGGTGCGCCTGTCGGGGTGCCTCCGGCGGCCTCGCTCCCGGACCGATCGCCCCTTCGGGAGCGCGCTTCGTGGGAAAGGTTCCAGGAGCGGTATGGAAAAGCCCTCAAAGGTGAGTTCTCGCGCGAAGGACGTTTGCTCTCGGTTCGGGGAGCTCCCGGCGGATCGGCACCTCCGGGCTATTCCGCGGACGACCCGGGTCAGGTCATTCAGCGCACGAAGGCGGTCCTCGGTGATGCGGCGGAGCTTCTGGGTCTGGAGTCGCGCTCGCCAGTGGAAGTCACGGCTTCGAAGGTCAACGGGAGTTCCGCGCAGGTGTATTTTCAGCAGACCTTTGATGGTTTGCCGGTCCTGCCTTACGGCAAGGTCGTCGTGGATCTCGGTCCCGCTGGGGAGCTGGTCGGGATCGACTCGGATTACATTCCGGCGCTCACCGCGAGCACCCTTGGAGGGCTTGCGGTGGAGGAGGCGGTGCGGAGAGCGCGCAGCGCGCTTCCGCCGGAGCTACGTGAACGAAAGATCGAGGGCGGGCAGCGGATCCTCTGGGTCCCTGAACCCGGAGCCGCCCAGCCCGCGTTCGAATTCCTTATCGCCGGGCGACAGCTCGTGGTCGACGCCCGAGACGGAAGGATTCTGTTTCTGAAGGATCGAAGGGAACACTGATCATGAAACGCCTGGCGCTATTTGCGCTCCTTTGCCTGGTTTCGTGCTCCACGACGCCTCGCCGGTCCGGAGAAGTCCTGGTCCACGCGCTGGAGAAGAAAGACCCCAAGCTTCTGAACGAGAGCTGCGCGTTCGCCGGGGGAGCCGCCTGCCGTGAGCTGGGACGGTTGCGCCGGGCCGTGGGCGATCCTGTCGGTGCGGTTGAGTATTTTGAAAAGGCCTGTACGCTCGGCAATCCGCACGCGTGCCGTGAGCTCGCCGAGCTCGAGCTTCGGGCGGGACGCCGGTCGCGGGTGCAGACGCTCCTGAAGTCGAGCTGCGAGAGCGGGGATCAGGAGGGATGCTACCTTTGGGCAAAGGCCTTATTGCCAGAGGCCGAGCGAGGCCCGGCTCTCCAGGCGCTGCAGCGTAACTGCTCGAGCTGGCATGGGGAGAGCTGCTTTCTGCTCGGGCAGGTCAGTGAGCGCGGGGGCGATCGCAAAAAGGCGTCGGCCTTCTATGAGTCGGCGTGTGAAAAGGACGTTCCAGGCGCCTGCACGGAGTTTGCCCGCCTCGAGGCGGCGGCGGGAAAAGCCCAGACACGACCTCAGGCCATCGCGGGGCTTCTCGCCGTGGATTGTCGCAATGGCTTGCCGCGCGCGTGCGGGTTCGTCGACTTCTTGGAGCGGCGGGAGCGCGATCCTGAACTCGGCGATCGCTCGTGCGAGGAGTGCAAAACGGATAACGTGCCTGAGGCTTGTCATCTCTCTGGCTGGAACGAGAGGGTGACCGGGGGAAATCCGGCGAAAAGTCGCGCCTACTTCGAAGCGGCCTGCCGCAAGGGGCATGCGTTCGCCTGCTGGGAGGTGGCCTCTGAGGCTTATGCGGAAGACGATCTCGGCAAGTACGTGAAGTTCGCGCGCTCGGCCTGTGTCAAAGGGGCCTTCTATGGCTGTTACCATCTCGGCGCTCATCCTGAGCTTCTGGAGCGTTCCGCCGAAGGCGACTCTCTGCTGGAGAAGGCGTGCAAGGCGGGTGAAGGGTGGGGTTGCATCGAGCTGGGGGAGCGGGCCGCCTCGGCGGGCCGGGATTCGCGTGCGCTCGAGCTGTTCGGGCGTGCCTGCGAGCTGAGCCGAAACCAGGGCTGTCTGCGCAAGGGGCAGTTACTCGAACTGTCCCGCAGGCGGGAGGAGGCGGAGCGGACGTACGATCAAGGTTGCGAGCGCGAGCATCCGGCTTCCTGTTACGCCTTCGCGATGGCGCGGAAGGACGGCCTGGACCGCGGCGAGGTGAGGGCCCTGCTCAAGCGGTCGTGTGAAGGGAAGTCCGCATTGGCCTGCTACTGGCTCTCGCGGATCTCGATGGAATGGCGTCAGGAGCCGCCCGAGGACCCCGCCGTGATGCGCGCGGCTTACCGCGAGTTTTGCTCGAACGGTGTCGTGCCGGCCTGTCTCTCGCTGGCGGAGTTGCTAGCCGCGGGGCCACGGCCTCATGAGGCGCAGGAGCCGTTGGAGCGGGCCTGTGCGCGGGGAAGCATCGAAGCGTGTTTGCGCGGGGGCTTGAATCGCGAGGCGTGCGATCTCGGAAGCGCGGACGGCTGCAAAATGTTGAAATAAAAAGGCCCGGCAGCGAAAACGCGCCAGGCCTCTAAAAGTGGTGGATCGCACAAGGCTCGAACTTGTGACCCGCTGATTAAGAGTCAGCTGCTCTACCAACTGAGCTAGCGATCCACGAGTTTCGGGATTTAGCATCACCTCGAATTCGGCGCAAGAGCTTCCTTCAATGATCCCGGGATGGCTATAATGGGAAATCATGAAGACCTTCTTGCCGTCGCTTGCGCTCATGTTGGTGGTGCTTTGTGGCTTGCCGTCTGCCGGCCGGGCTACCAGCTTCCTGGATCGCCCTTTTCCTGAAACCGTTGCGGATGCCCCGCTCATCGCGCGGGGCAAGGTCGGAAACTCCTACGTCGAGTGGAGCAAGGGCGAGGACGGCGTGCGGCGCCTCTACACGTTTTATGAGCTCACCGTTGAGGAGCAGCTCAAGGGCAAGCCGGTGGGCCGGACGCTCGTCTTTCGCGAGCTGGGCGGCGAAAAGGACGGGATCGGCATGCAGGTTTCCGGGAGCTCCCGCTTTGAGCGCGGCGAAGACGTGGTGGTGCTCCTTGGCGAGAAAAACTCCGAGGGAAGCCACGACGTCCGCGGGCTCATGATGGGTAAACTCAATATAAGACAAAACGAGTCAGGCAAGGAGGTCCTCTCCGGCCCTGCGCTGGGTCTCTCTCGCGAGGACGGCCACAACCACGGCTCAGCGGGCGGCAATTCAGAGAAGCAGGAATGGACCTTGGAATCCCTGCGCCAGGTTATTAAGACTCAGGGGCAAGCTGGGGATGAGGTCGCGCCCGCGCCGAGCGGAACTCCTGGGGACACCCCGGCCGTACCTCCCACCCTGTCTACGCCTGGAAGCCCGTCAAATCACTCTGAAAGCGGCTCTCCGGCACCCGGCTTGCAAAATTCCGAAGCCGAAGCCGCACAAGCTGAAGAGACCTCCGATGCTGGTCTTCTGCCCTGGTTGGGGCTAGCATTGGCAGTAGGGATCGGGATGGCCTGGAAGCTCTCCCGCCGTCGTCGTCGTTAAGGCGACGCTGCTCGTGCAGGACGTGCGAGCTGGCCCTCCAAGGAGTACCCATGGACAGGGGTTTTCGGCTTCTTCCTCTTCTCGCCCTTTTCATTTCGTCCGTTTCTGTCGCTTATACTCCGACCAACACACCCGAAGGAAAGCCCGTCCGCTGGAAAGGCGCGCCGATGCTCTGGGTGGCCGGCAATCCGACGAATCAAAGCGGGCTTGGCGAAGCCGAGTTCTACGATGCCGCCGTGCGAAGCCTCCAGCGCTGGAAGAGTGCCTCCGGCGGCGTCGCCGGCTTCGAGTACTGGCAGGGAACGCAACCGGATGTCTACGTTCCGGCGAGCAGCTATGACGGCCTGTCGGCGCTGTACTTCGCGTCGAATTCGAAATCCGACCGCACCCTTTCGCAGAACGTGCTTGGCCTGACGCAGGTCTGGTACGACACGAAAACCGGCGAGATCCTCGAGACGGACATCGTGCTGAATGATCGCGCGTTCCGCTTCACGACGAGTGAGCGCGATACGTCTGGCTACGGTTCCGGAGCGACCAGCTTTGTTTCGGGAAGGAGCAACGTCTTTGTCGAGAACGTGCTGACTCATGAGCTCGGGCATGCAATGGGGCTCTCGCACAGCGGGGGCATGCAGTCGACGATGCTGTACATGGAGTCCCCGGAGCAGGCGCATCTCGGGTGTGATGATCTGACGGCGGTGCATGCCCTCTATCCGGGCCGGGATGCGGCGGAACGGGGCGGAATCGGAGGCCGGGTGGTGACGGGGTCCGGCGCGCCGGTTTTCGGAGCGCACGTGCTCGCGGTTTCGCGGCGCCGAGGCACGGTCCTCGCCTCGGGGCTGACGGACAAGAGCGGCGCTTTTCGAATCGGGGCGCTCGAAGCGGGTGAGTACTTTCTCGTCGTCGAGCCGTTCTATGCCGGCGGACAGACGCTTCCTCCCTACTATTCGTCCATGGCGCTCGACCAGTGCTCGGGCAAACCCTTTGCGCGGACCGTGCTGACGGAGGCCGATGGCTTCACCCTGCTCGCCGTGGCGGTGAAGGCAGGCGAAACGGCCGCGGCGCCCCTGCTGTCCGCGCGCTGCAACTCCGGCGGCGGGGCCGCGGTCCTCGGCGATCGCGGGAGCGCCCTGCTCACGACGGCGCCGCTGCTGCTCAACGGCCTCTCAGGTCAGGGAGGTTCGGGGATCACGGATCGCTTCAACTTTTCGGGTACGAACTATTACCGCCTGCAGGGCATCTCGGGCCGTCTCGAGCTGCACGTCCTGAGCTACAGCCTTTACTCGCCGGTCCGGCCGGTGGTTTCGCTGGTGTCCGCGGACGGACTTCCGGTGGAAGCGCCGGTTCAGCACGCGGTCTACGAGGGGGCTTCGGGCTTCGTCAATATGGACGCGGCCATCCGGGCCGAAAACCTCCCACCCGGCGACTACATCCTCGAGGTGAGCGCCGAACGTGTCGACGCAACCTACTATCCGGGGGGGCCCGTTTCGCTCGATTCGGTTCCCTTTCTGCTGATCACGGCCTCGCTCAACGAGAAGCCACCAGCTCTGGCCGGAAGCCTTCCGGTCAATGCGCGGTGCCGCCTCGATGAGGCATTCGGATCTTATTCGAGCCCATCGGGCGGCCCCTATCGCAGAGCCACGGATAACGAGGACGAGGTCGGCTTCTGCGGCACTCTCCAGCGTCCGAGCTCGGGCGGCGGTCCGGGAACGGCCGCCATCGTGGGCTGGTTCCTGCCTTTTGCCGCCATGATGCTTCTGGCGCGCGCCTCCCGCGGCTGGGGAAGGCGGCCTCGCGAAGCCTCTTGAGCGCTCGCGAGGATGTGCGAGAATAGGGCTATGAACCTTAAAGCGATTCTTCTGGTGCTTGGCCTGGCTTGCCTGGGCCCGCAGGCGTTGGCGGATGTGAAACCCGAGAAGGTCCATCTCGCGGACAGCCGCAAGACGGACGCCTACGTTCGCGACGGCCTGATCACCGGCGGCGACAGTGAAATCAACGAGTTCATCGTGAAAGATATCCGCCGCGCCGCGAACCCGGGCGGCTTCGAGCGGATCGTGATCGATCTCGAAGGCAACCGCAACGGCGACCCGGTCGCGATTCCGCGGGCGCCTTATTATCAGGTCGCCGTGAATCCCGATGAGCAGCGGATCGTTTTCAGCATCTACGGCAGGCCCAAGCTGGGCTTTGACGGGCAGAAGGTGGCTTCGATGTTCCGCAAGAGCGCGAGCGTGGGGAATCTCCTGCTCTTGCCCGTGGTTGAGGACGGCATCTGGACCTTTTCGATGGATCTGAAGGCCGGAAAGCCCGTGGAAGTTTTTGAGCTCTCCGAGCCCGTCCGCATCATCATCGATATCAGGAATCAATCATGAGAACCGCTCTGACCATCCTTTTGCTGGCCTGCATGGCGTTGCCCTCCTGTGCCTCCGGTCCTGACGTCAAAAAGCAGGGGTACGCCGCACTGAACAGTCGGCGATCCTACGAGTACGAGCTTCCCGTTGTTTGGAAAGGGATCGAAAAGGCCCTGTCGTCCTACAAAATTGAGTCCCGGGATGCCGAAGGCGCCATTGAGCGCGAGATCGAGACGGACTGGATGATCGGCCAGTCGCGTGACAAGTATCACGAATACCGGGTCAATGGCTCACCGCGAAAGAAATACCTGCAGACCCGTTTCAAATTCAAGGTCACGGCGGAGCGTCGCATCGGAAGCACGGAGGTCGCGGTCCAGCTTCTCGAGGAGATCGAACGGCTGAAGGCAGACGGGACTTCGGACGGTTACGAGACAACGGATTCCGCCTCGGTCGATAGCTCCCGTTCGAGTGAACTGCTCGACAAGATCCAGTTCTCGATCCTTTCCGCGGCGCCTTGACGCAAGGAATCCGGTTAAGAGGTTGATTTGCGGCAGCTCGTCTTGCCAAAAGGCAGGATGCCACCATATTAGCTGCCGATGAGCACTGAAGACCTCCCGAGCAAGCCGTCGGGCCTGATTCTCCCGGATCAGGTTCTGCCGCCTAATCTTTTCATCCTGCCGGTCAACGGACCGATCGTTTTTCCGAGCCTCCTGTCCCCGCTCCTGATCACTCAGCGGCGCCAGATCGCGATGGTCGAGGAGGCGATCAGCCGGCAACGCATCATCGGGCTTTTGGAAACTCGCGACGGCGAGGTCAAGGAGGACAGCCGGCCCGGGGACCTTTACGAGGTCGGCGTGGCTGTGAAGGTGGTCAAGCGCCTCAAGATGCCCGACGGATCGGTGAATCTGCTGGTCCACAGCATGAAGCGCTTCCGCGCGAAGCGGGTGCTTTCGGACAATCCCTATATCGTCGTGGAGACCGAGTACCTCGACGATGTCATCGAGAAGTCCAAGGAGATGGATGCGCTGACCCGGTCGGTGATCAGTCATGTGAAGAAGCTCGCCGAGGTGAACCCGTTCTTCACCGAGGAGATGCGTCTTGCGATGATCAATGCGCCCGGACCGGGAACGGTCGCGGATCTCGTGGCGTTCGCGCTGACGCTTCCGCGTGTCGAGGCCCAGGATTTCCTTGAGACCCTCGCGGTGAAGTCGCGCTTCGAGAAGCTGCTCGTGCACCTTCGCCACGAGCAGGATGTCGCCGACCTTCAGCGAAAGATCCATGACGAGGTGAACGGCAAGATCACCAAGATGCAGCGGGAGTTCTTCCTCAAGGAGCAGCTCAAGACGATCAAGCGCGAACTGGGCGTGGAGGAGGATGGAAAGGAAAAGGCCATCCGCACCTTCCGCGAGCGCATCGAGACGGCCGGGATGCCTGAGGACGTGAAGAGGACCGCGCTCGAGGAGCTTGATAAGTTCGAGACGATTTCCGAAAGCTCGCCTGAGTTCAATATTTCGCGCACGTATCTGGAGACGATGGTCTCGCTGCCCTGGAGCAAGCAGACCGAGGATGATCTCGACCTGGATCACGCGCAGGAAGTGCTCGATCGCGAGCATTATGGCCTGGAGAAGGTCAAGGAGCGGATCATCGAGTTCCTCGCCGTCCGGCAGCTTCAGGCGGAACGGGGCTCCCGCGGCCGCGAGGCCAAGGGCTCGATCATCTGCCTGGTCGGGCCTCCGGGCGTCGGCAAGACCTCCATCGGCAAATCGGTCGCCCAGGCGCTGGGGCGCAACTTCTACCGCTTCTCGCTCGGGGGAATGCGCGACGAGGCCGAAATCAAGGGTCATCGGCGCACCTATGTCGGCGCGATGCCCGGCAAGCTGATTCAAGGCATCCGCCGCGCCGGCAGCAAGAACTGCGTGCTCCTGCTCGATGAGATCGATAAGCTCGGGCAGAGCTTCCAGGGCGATCCGGCGAGCGCGCTCCTCGAGGTGCTCGATCCCGAGCAGAACGTCGCTTTCATGGATCATTACCTCGACGTGCCCTTTGACCTGTCGAAGGTGCTTTTCATTACGACCGCGAACACGACGGCCACGATTCCCGCGCCGCTCCTCGACCGGATGGAGGTGATCGAGCTCTCCGGCTACACGATGGAGGAAAAGGAGGCGATCGCCGCGCAGTACGTGATCCCTCGCGAGTTGGAGAACGCCGGGATCCGGCCCGCCCGCCTGAAGATCGAGAAGGCCGCGCTTCGCCGGATGTTGACGGATTACGCCCGGGAGCCCGGGCTGCGCTCGCTCCAGCAGCTCGTCGGACGGATCGCGAGAAAGGCCGCCGCGCAGCTCGTGAGGCAACGCAAGGGCCGCAAGGCGGCGGCGCCGGTGGTCGTCACCGAGGCTGGGCTCGCCGAATGGCTCGGGCCGAAGCGGTTCTACAACGAGGTGGCCGAACGGATCGTCAATCCCGGCGTCGTGGTGGGCATGGCCTGGACGGCGATGGGCGGGGACATCCTGTTCATCGAGGCCACGGATCTGCCGGGCTCGGGCAATCTGAAGCTCACGGGTCAGATGGGCGAGGTGATGACCGAGAGCGCCTCGATCGCCTGGAGCTACGTGAAGAAGAAGGCATTCTCCGAGCTCGGCTTTGAGCGGCGATATTTCCGTGAGCACGACGTGCACCTGCACATCCCGGCCGGCGCGATCCCCAAGGACGGGCCCTCCGCGGGGATCACGATGGCGACGGCGCTTTACTCGATGCTCTCCGGCCGCAAGACGCGGCAGCGGCTCTCGATGACGGGGGAGCTGTCCCTGCAGGGCAAGGTCCTTCCCGTCGGCGGGATCAAGGACAAGCTGCTAGCCGCCCGCAGGGCGGGGATCACCACCGTGATCCTTCCGAAGCTCAATGAAAAAGACGTGATCGAGGTCCCGGCATACGCGCTCAAGGATCTGAAGATCCACTACGTGAGTCGCCTGGAAGACGTGCTGCAGCTCGCTTTGGAAGAAAAGGGGACGCCGAGGTATACAAAACCGGCTCCGAAAGTTCTTCGGGCGGCCAGTCGCTTGAACCTGGAGCGCTAGCTCAGTTGGACATCGGAAGCAGGTCTTCTTCCTGCTTCTTGGTGTCCTGCATGATGGACTTGACCTTCTGGGCAGCGATCTCACGAAGCGCCGTGACGATCACGCGGTTCTTGCTTTTCACAAGCATTTCATCGCCCTTGTAAAGCTGCCGAGCGCGTTTGGTGGCCAGATGGACCAGCTCGTACATGTTGCTGACGTTCTTCAGGCAGTCTTCGATCGTTACGCGAGCCATGAATATACTCCCAAAAAGATTAATCTTTTAGGTGACTACCGAAATCCGATACTGGAGTCAAGTGGCACCTGTTTGCTTGTAGAGGCTGTCGAGCTCCCTGCGGTATCGCTCGGCAATGACCTTGCGGCGGACCTTCAGCGAGGGGGTGAGCTCACCGCTCTCCACGGAGAAATCGTGGGGAAGAATGATGAACCTCTTGATGGTCTCAAAGCTGGCGAGCTTCTGGTTCACCTCGGAAACGATTCGCTGAACCGCTGATAAGACTTTGGAATTCTTCATGAGTTCCGAGTACTCGCTGAAGAGGATCTGATTTTCGTTGGCAAACTTGATGGCTTCCTCCTGCTTGAGCGTGATCAGGGCGGTGAGGAAGTTGCGGCGATCGCCGTGAACGACAAAGTGGCTGATGAGCTTGTAAGTGATGGCGAGCTTCTCGATTTTCTGTGGGGCGATGTTCTTGCCGCTACTGGTCACGATGAGATCTTTTTTGCGGTCGGTGACGCGAAGAAAGCCGTCCTTGTCGATGACGCCGATATCTCCCGTATGGAGCCAGCCGTTGCGGATCGCCTGGGCGGTGTCTTCCGGAGCTTTGAAATAGCCGGCAAAGACCTTTCGCGATTTCACGAGGATCTCGCCGTCTTCGCCAATGCGCAGCCCCACCTCGGGAAGGGGACGGCCGACGGTGCCGTAGCGGGGGTCATCCAGCGTGTTGAGCGCGACGGGAGCGCAGGTTTCGGTGAGGCCGTAGCCTTCGAGGATCGGGACGCCCGCCATGTGGAAGAACTCGCCGATCTCCCTGGGCAACGGGGCCCCGCCGCAGATGGCGCAGCGGAGGCGGCCGCCGA
>JAMPXZ010000248.1 GCA_023700925.1 Oligoflexia bacterium
CGCCTCTTTGGACGGACTTCTGGAAAGGCGAATCCAAGGTCGCCCTCGAAGAGCTGATCCTATCGCTCGTGGAGAACGCCGCGGCCCGCAAGGCGAGAAGCGAGGTACAGGAGCAGCTCAACGCGCTGATCCGGTTCTGGAAGCACGAGGCCCTGGCGCTGCACCGGGCCCGTCGCGCGACCTCGCGGTCGGCCTACCCCGTGGCGCAGAAGGACCGGGATATCCTCTTCCTCGAGTACCGCCACCAGCGCAAGAGGACGGTCACTACGGCTTCAGTCGTCGCAGAAAGTTGAAATACTCCGATTCCAGGTCATCGAAGATCGCCTCGCCCTTGCCGCACTTGGGACAAGCGGCGGAGGGGATTTTCTCGTGAATTTTAAGGAGGTGTTTGACGCGGATCACGCTCACGAACTGGCCTTTGCATTGAGCGCAAAGGTAGGGGACACAGATCGACTCAATCCCCGATGGGTCCGAGATGAAGTTCACGATGAGGCTGAGCTGCTGAACGACCGCCACCGAGCAGGCGACATGCTTGATGCGGACGCCTCTTGAGGCCAGGTCATCGAAATAACGGACCCACTGCCGAACCCCATGCGAGCTGATCCGGGAGACCTCCTTGGTGTTGACGTGCAGCTCGCCCGGGACCTCGCCGATGAGTTGAGCGAAGTTGACGTCCTCCTCGATGGTTCCGATCAACCTTACGGCCAGCGCATTTTCTTTCGGCTCTTTGACCACGGTCAACATCTAACGGTATTCTAAGCTTATGAAGGCGATCATTCAAAGGGTGAAAGAGGCAGCCGTGACCGTCGAGGGCCAGGAGGTCTCCCGGATCGACAAGGGGATTCTTACCTTCCTCGGCATCGCAAAAGGGGACACCGAAGAGCACGTGACCAAAATGATCCGCAAGATCTGCGAACTGCGGATCTTTGAGGACGACGCCGGAAAGATGAACCTATCCCTGCAGGACATCGGCGGGCAGCATTTGCTGGTGTCGCAGTTCACGCTCGTGGGCGACTGTAACGCGGGGAGACGTCCCTCCTTCACCCAGGCTGAACGCCCGGAGGTCGCACGGCAACTTTATGACTCAGCATTGGCTGCAAGCCGCACGCTCGGAGTGCGGACCGCCGGCGGAGTATTCCAAGCGAATATGAGCGTTTCGCTCGTGAATGATGGCCCCGTCACATTCATTATTGAAAAATAATACTCGGATATTTCCGCATTTACTTTGCTTCCCCCGACGCTATCATTGACAGACATTGCACCAGGCCTCAAATGCACCGAGGTGGAGGACTCAAACCATGGCAGGCTATTCGGATCTACGCTTCCTCGTCGTCGATGACATGCTCACGATGAGGAAGATCATCACTCAGCAGCTTCGCAATCTCGGCGTCACGCTGATCACGGAGGCCAATGACGGTACCGTCGCCTGGGATACGCTGGAGAAGTCCGCAAGCGCGGGCGCACCGATGAACTTCATCGTGAGCGACTGGAACATGCCCGAGATGAAAGGCATCGACCTGCTGAAGAAGTGCCGTGCGAGCACCAACTACAAGGATGTCGCTTTTCTGCTGGTCACGGCGGAGGCCGAGGCCACCCAGGTGAAGGAAGCGATCCTCGCCGGCGTCGACAACTACGTGATCAAGCCCTTCACGCCCCAGGCCTTCCAAGAGAAGCTGGGCGCTATCTTCGCGAAGAGATTTGGTGCCAAATGAGTCTATTTCAGATCCAGGAAGGTCCGCCGTTCACGGTTCTCAAGTGCCCCGCCCATTTTGATGCCTCGGCCACGCACGAGCTCCTCGAGCGACTGAAGGACTGGCTTCGCCACCCGGTCAAGCTCTACGTCCTGGACTTCACCGAGGTGACCCAGCTCGATCTGGTCGCCTACCGCGCATTTACCCTGTTTCATCAGGCCCTGAAAAAACATGGCGCGTACACCGCGACGATCAACCTCAGCCCGGCACTGGCCGCGCAGGTCAAGGCCGGAGGAATCGAATCGGTCCTCTCGCCCAAGGCAAGCCTCGATGAGGCTCTCGAAAGCGCTGGCCTCCGCGCCGAACGCCCCTCGGCCGAACTCGACCTGGAGCTGCTGACGCCGTTTTCCCAGGCGATCAAGAACACGATCGAGATCCAGGCCAACACCCGCGTGACCCTGGGGGCGCCGCGCCTCAAGATGTCCAACGAGCGCTTCGAAATGGACGTTGCCGGCGTGATCAGCCTGACGAGCGCCAAATACAACGGCTCCATCGCGCTTTGCCTGCCGGCCAAGGTTTTCCTTCAGATCTACTCCAACATGGTGGGCGAAAAGCACCTGGAGATCACGCGCGAAACCGAGGACGCCGCCGGCGAGCTGCTCAACATGATCTTCGGCCAGGCCAAGGCCGAGCTGAACAACAACAAGGCCTACGAGATCCAGCGTGCAATCCCCACGATCGTGCGCGGCCAGCAGTTGCACGTTCACCACCTCAGCCGAGGCGTCACCATCGTGATCCCGGCCCAGACGGAGGCCGGGGAATTCAGGGTCGAAGTCAGCGTTGAACCGGTCTGAAACGGAACCGAGGGGGCCAGCCATGGACTGCCGTAACGTACTGATCGTCGACGACGACGATGTGATGCTTTCTCTGATCGCCAGCGCGCTCAGCGACCAGGGCGTGAGCGTTCACACCGCGCGCAGCTCCGCCGAAGCCCTTGCGGCCCTGGCCGCAAACCAGGTGGACCTCATCCTCTCGGACATCTCGATGCCCGGCAAGAGCGGGATCGATCTGCTCTGTCAGCTTCGGTCGTCCGGCTCGGACGTGCCGGTGGCGTTCATCACCGGCTACGACTCGAACGATGCGCTTCTTTCGGCAATACGCCTGGGCGCCTGCGATTTCATCCAGAAGCCCTTCAACCCCGAAGAGCTCCTCCGGATGGTCTTCCGCAACGTCGAGGCCGGTCGGCTCCGCCGCGAGCTCGAGGCGTTCGTGGCCAGCCGGATCGAACCGCTTTCGGAATACCAGCGACGCAAGAAGCAGATCGCGCTGCTTCAGGTCGCGAACTGCAAGCTCCGCTGATCAGGCGACCTTGGCGGCTGCCGAGGCGGTGACGATCCAGCTTTCCAGAAGCTTGAGGGTCGCGGTATCACAATCGCCGAAGCTCAGGCGCCGGGGATTGGACGAATCGCCGATCACGCGGCAGGTGAGCTCGATGCTTTCCTTGGAGTTCACGCTGCCGATGAAGATGCGGCACATCTGATTGAGCATCGTCTTCGGTACCTGCTGCTTCAGGAGCATGCCCCCGACGGAGACATTGCTGCTGAAGGTGCGGAAGCTCTTGCCACCGGAAAACAGGATCACACGGAACTCGACGTCATAGCGCTGGTGGCGACGCTTGCCATTCTTGCGCTCGGTCATATGGAAGGGTGGCGGCTCTCCCTCGGCGAACGGCTCGATGTGCGGTGTGGCATCGGCGAGGACGCTGTAGGTGACGGCAGCCGGGGCCTGCACGACTTCCG
>JAMPXZ010000068.1 GCA_023700925.1 Oligoflexia bacterium
GGGATAAGTTCCCCCTATGTCGCTCAGGAAGCTCAGCCTCAAGACCGCACCCGAGGATGCCCGCAAGCGCCTGGACCAGTTCCTGGCCGAGCGGCTGCCCGCGGCCTTGGCCGAGCCCGTCTCCAAAGGCAAGGTGCGAAAGCTCGTCGTGGCGGGCGCCGTGTACCTCAACGGCAAGAGGGTGAGGATCGCTTCGAAGGAGGTCATTCCCGGCGCGAAGATCGAGGTCTTCATCGATTCGGCGAAGCTGCACTCCGACGGGCGCGCCAAGGACCGGGCCTTTCAGATGAGCCCGGAGCGCATTCTCTTCGAGGACGAATGGCTCATTGCCGTCAACAAGCCGGCCGGCCTGCCGACGCAGCCGACGCTCGATGAGGCGCGCGAAAATCTCTTCGCGGCGGTCCGCAAGTTCCTCATGGAAAGGGACCATAACCCGCAGGCGTACGTCGGGCTGCACCACCGGCTCGACCGCGATACCTCGGGCGTGGTGCTTTTCACCAAATCCAAGGATGCCAATGCGGGCGTGGCGGAGCTTTTCGCGGGCCATGGGGCCCGCAAGAGCTATCAGGCGCTGACGTCGCTGCCGCGCGGAACGGACGGGCCGCTCGCCGAATGGACGATCAAGAACTACCTCGGCAAGGCGCCCGGGCCCGGCAAGAAGGCGCGCTTCACCGCGGTCCGCTCGGGCGGCGACTTCGCGCACACGGAGTTCCGCGTCCTCGGGCGGCTCGCGCGCGGCCTTCACGTCGAGGCGCGGCCCCTCACCGGCCGCACGCATCAGATCCGCGTTCACCTGGCCGGGGCGGGGTTGCCGATCCTGGGCGATGACTTCTACGGCGCGCCCCGCGGGAGCGCTTCGCGCGTGATGCTGCATGCGGCCAGCTTGACTTTCGTGCACCCGATCCATAAAAAAGAACTATCCATTTCAAGTCCTTTGCCCGAGGATTTTCTTCAGTGTCTCGAGTCGCTTCGTTCCTAGAGGACAGCAGCTTTCTTCGTGAGTATCTTTGGAAATATCGCAAGCCGGTCTTCTGGGGCCTGGTCGCGCTCATCGCCGTGGATTTGCTCGAGATCATTCCGCCGCTGCTGCTGATGGAATCCGTTGACGTCGCGGTGGCCGGGGGCTCGCGCACGCGGCTCGGTCAGCTCGCCGTCGCGTACGCGTTCGTGGCGCTGCTTCAGGCCCTTTGCCGGTACGGCTGGCGGATCTACCTGATCAACGCAAGTCAGCTCGCGGGCCGTGACCTGCGCACGCGCTTCGCGGACCATCTTTTCGGGCTTTCGGCGAGCTTCTTCGACAAGCGCCCCATCGGCGACCTGATGTCGCTCGCGACGAACGACGTCGAGTCCGTCCGCTTCATGATCGGCGCGGGGCTCCTGACGCTCGCGGATGCGCTCTTTTACTTTCTAACCATTCCGGTCGCCATGTTCCTGCTTTCGCCCGAGCTCACCCTGCTGGCGTTTCTGCCGCTGC
Organism: Oligoflexia bacterium; assembly: GCA_023700925.1. Taxonomy (GTDB): domain Bacteria; phylum Bdellovibrionota; class UBA1018; order UBA1018; family UBA1018; genus JAMPXJ01. Next base: position 1,475 of record JAMPXZ010000068.1, read on the forward strand.
CGGTGATCCCCTGGCTCGTGATGCGCAACCAGCGCGAGATCCACTCCCGGTTCGAGAAGCTCCAGGAATGCTTCGCGCGGATCTCCTCGCTGACCCAGGAGGCGCTGAACGGGATCCGCGTGATCAAGGCTTTCGCCAAGGAGGACGCGCAGTCCGAGCGGTTCCGCAAGCTGGGCGAGGATTATGTGCGCTCGAGCCTCCGGCTCGCGCGGGTTCAAAGCGCGTTCGGGCCGACGCTCGACTTCACGATGAGTCTCGGGATGGTGGCGCTGCTTTACGTCGGCGGCAAGGTGCTGATCGAGGGCGGGCCGGGCGCGACGGCCGCCGTGAGCCTGGGAACCTTCGTCGCCTTTCAGCGGTATATCCAGAAGATGGTCTGGCCGATGGCCGCGCTGGGGCTCGCGCTGAGCGCTTATCAGAAATCGGTGACAAGCTCCCGCCGCATCAAGGAGGTGCTTGCGCGCCAGACCGATGTGCCGACGCCCGCCGAGCCCAGGCTCGAGGCGGTCGCGAGCGGCTGGCGCACCGAGGGCCGCGTGGAGTTTCGCGATCTTTCGTTCCGGTTTCCGGGGATGGAGCGGGAGGTGCTTCAGGGGATTTCGCTCGTCATCGAGCCGGGCGAGCGCGTGGCGTTCGTCGGGGCCGTGGGCGCGGGCAAGTCCGCGCTGCTGTCGCTCCTGCCGCGGCTCTATCCCGTGGCGCTGGGCTCCCTGCTGGTCGACGGCGTGGACGTCAATCACTGGCCTTTGGAGGAGCTGCGGCGCCAGGTGGGCTTCGTCAGCCAGGATCTCTTTCTTTTCAGCGAAACGGTGGTCGAGAACCTGGCCTACGGGCTCCACGGCTGGCTCGAGAGCCCGGTCGGCGGCGCCTCTCCGCGGATCGAGGAGGCGACCCGGCTCGCCTGCGTGCATGAGGACGTGATCGGGCTGACCGAGTCGTACGGGACGCGGGTGGGCGAGCGCGGCGTGACACTCTCGGGGGGCCAGAAGCAGCGCCTCACCATCGCGCGCGCGATCGTGAAGAAGCCGGCGATCCTCGTGCTCGACGACGCCTTGTCCTCGGTGGACGTGCAGACCGAGGAGCGGATACTGAGCGGGCTGCGTGCCCGGCCGGGACGCAATACCGAGATCATCGCGGCGCACCGGATCTCGACGATCCAGGACGCCGATCGGATCGTCGTGCTCGAGAATGGCAGGATCCGCCAGCTCGGCCGGCACCAGGAGCTGATCGCCGACCGGAGCGGCCCCTATCGCAGGTTTCATGAGGAGCAGCGCCTGAAAACCGAGCTCGACAGCTACTCCGAGCTGCTCGACGCCGACGCGCGGGAGGTGGCCCCTGAGCTCACCTAAGACCGTTAAAAAAGCGGAGCCTGCCGCTTCGGCGATGGAAGCCTACCTCGACGTTGAGGAACGCGAGTCGCGCAAGATCCGCCCGGACAATCTCAAGCGGCTCCTCGCGCGGATCTTCCGGTATCCCGGCCCCCTGCTCGCGGGCCTGGGGCTGGTGCTCGTCGGTACCTTCGCGACGCTGCTGGAGCCGCGGCTTTTCGGCTATGCGATCGATGATGCCATCGTGCCCAAAAACTGGGACCGGCTCGTCGAGCTCGTGGCGGTATTCTTCTTCCTCGTCTGCGTGCGGGTCGCGGCGCTGATCGGCCAGAGCTACCTGTTTGAGATCCTCGGCAACCGCGTCACCCAGGAGCTGCGCTGCGCGCTCTTCTCGCACCTGCAGCGCCTGCCGATCGCGGTCTATGATCGCAACCCCGCGGGCCGCCTCATGACCCGCGTGACCAACGACATGGCCGCACTCGGCGAGATGTTCTCGGCGGGCTTCGTTTCCATGGCTTCCAATGCGCTCATGGTGCTTGGGATCCTGGTCTGGCTCCTCGTTCTCGATCTCGAGCTTGGGCTCATCGCGGGCAGCGTCTTCCCGTTCATGACGGTGGCCGCGGTTTACTTCAGCGGCAAGCTGCGCATCTCGTATCGCGAAGCGCGGAGCAAGCTGTCGGCGCTCAATGCCTTTCTCGCCGAGAATCTCCTCGGGATGAAGGTTGTGCACCTGTTCAACCGGGGCCGTCTTCATCTGGAGCGGTTCGACCGGCTGAACCGCTGGTACTCCGACGCGCAGATGGGCACGACACGGGTTTTCGCATTCTTTCAGCCGACGATCACGATCGCCGCGGGGATCGCGATCGCGCTGGTGATCTGGTTCGGAGGCGCGGCGGTCGCGGGCGCCGACGGTGCCGGCCCGCGCGGCGAGGCGATGAAGGTCGGCGTGCTCGTCGCGTATTTCTCGTACGTGCTTTCGCTCTTTCAGCCGATCCGCGAAATGGCGGACAAATGGAACGTCTTCCTTTCCGGCATGGCCTCGGCCGAGCGGATCTTCTCGATCCTCGACTGGCCGACCGAAGTCGAAGAGGGGCTGCCGCCGGCGCGCCCGGTGCCGGGCCTGCGCGGACACATCGTTTTTGAGAACGTCTGGTTCGCCTACGAAGGGGAACGCTGGGTCCTGAAGGACTTCTCCCTCGAGCTGCGTTCGGGAATGAAAGTCGGCATCGTGGGCCATACCGGGGCCGGCAAGACGACGCTGATCAGCCTCCTGATGCGCTTTTATGAACCTCAGAAAGGCCGGATACTCCTCGATGGCAAGGACCTGCGTGACTACGACAAGCGGGAGCTGCGCGCTTCGGTGGGAATCGTGCAGCAGGATGTGTTCGTTTTCTCGGGCTCCTGGGAAGACAACGTCACCTTCTGGGGTCAAGGCACTCTCCCGGTGAGCACGATGAACGCCGGCCTCGACAAGCGCGAACTTCAGGAGCGGGGGTCAAACCTCTCGATGGGCGAGCGGCAGCTCCTCGCGTTTTCGCGCGCCCTCGCGGCGAGGCCCGCGATCTGGATTCTCGACGAAGCCACGGCCAACATGGACTCGAGCACGGAGAGCCGGCTGCAGGCTGAGCTGGAGAAGGCCTCCGCAGGCCAGACCGTGATCATGATCGCGCACCGTCTGGCCACCGTACGCAAGGCCGACGTGATCCTCGTCCTGCACAAGGGCGTCACGGTCGAGCAGGGCAGTCACGAAGAGCTGCTCCGGCGCGACGGGCTTTATGCCCGGCTTTACCGTTATCAGGCGGTTGCCGCCGAGACGACGCCGGCCTGAACGCCATCGTTTTTCTTTGCCTTGTCTCTTTCTTCATGAGTGGTGTCGGGCCAGGCATCCTGCCTTCCGCGCCTCTGGGCCATCCGTGGCCCGCGCAAACCCTCACCCTCATGAAGAAAGTGACAGGGCAAAAAGAAACGATTCAGCCCAGGCTGGGCATCCAGATCGTCCGATCTATATCGGCCTCATCCGCAAAGAGCATCACGAGCCGATCCACGCCCACGGCGATCCCGCCTGAGGGCGGCATGCCTTCGGTCAGCGCCTCGAGGAAACCCTCGTCGAGCGGGTTTTTCGGAAAAGAAGGCCCGTAAACGCGCTCGCGGAGCGCCATGTCCTTTTCGAAACGGCGGCGTTGCTCGACGGGGTCGGTGAGTTCCTCGAACGCGTTTCCGAGCTCGAGTCCGCCGGCATAGGCCTCAAAACGCCGGGCCCAGCGCGAGCCGTCGGCATCGGTATCGATCACCGAGAGCGCGGCCTGGGAGGCCGGATAGCGCGTGACGAAGACGGCACGGTCCGCGGGCAGGCGCGGCTCGATCACGTTGAGCCAGATCTTGAAGTACAGGTCGTCCCAGTCCTCTTCGAGCGGGTTCGCGGGAAGGCCGAGGCGCCGGCACTCGCCCGCGAGGTCCTCGCGCGTGCTTTTCGCCGTGAGATCGATCCCGGCCAGCTCGCTGAACAGATCGCGCACGCGGAGCCGGGGCCAGGGCGGGGCCACGGAGATCTCGCGATTCTGAAAGACGAGCGAGGGCTTTCCGAAGAGCCGCACGGCGATGAACGCCAGCAGCTCCTCGGTGTCGCGCATGATGTCCTCATAGCCCGCATAGGCGCGGTACCATTCGAGCATCGTGAACTCCGGATGGTGGGTGGTGGAGTTCGGCTCATCGCGAAAGGAGGGGCAGAGCTGGAAAATCCGTTCAAGCCCACCGACGAGCAGGCGCTTCATCGCGAACTCGGGAGAGGTCGGCAGGTAGGCGTCGCGCACCTCGGTGGCATCGCTCGCCGAATGGACGCGGAAGGGGCGAATGTGGGGTTCCATGCCGGGGCAGGGTACGAGCAGGGGGGTGTGTGTCTCAAGGAACCCACGGGAAACGAAAAAATCCCGGACTCCCTGTTCGACCTGCGCGCGGATCCGCTGCGCGTGCAGGCGCCTTGGGTCGAGTGTGCGTTCCATCCAGCGAAAGCTTTTTGACGGTATCCGGTTCGGGGTCAGGATTTTCGCCTGTCCTTCGGTGACTTCGACGACATCGCCCACGGCGATTCCCGCCTGTGTGAGGTTGTCGGCGCGCGCGCGGATGAGCCCCTCCTGGTTGCGAAGGATCACGAGGGGCGGGGCGAGCTCGATGCAGCGGCCTCTTACGATGGACATCGCCTTGACGTTGCATGGAGGCCAGGCCGAGGCAAGGGCAAACTTCCCGTTGTCCCCTCCGGCGATCCTGTGAAATAACTATAGAAACCAGATTTTTTACCGAAAACTCCCGGGGAGACTCGAAAAATGACTCAGATGAAGACTTTCAGCAAGGCCGCCCGCGTGGCTTGGGCGCTTATGACTCTGCTGGCTTTCAGCACCGTTTCGGTCGCGTTCGCGGAAGAGCCCGTGCCGCCGGCGGCCGAGCCCCCTCCTGCGGCGGCGGAAGTGGTGCCGGCCGCGGCAGAACCGGTGGGGGCCCCTTCGGACGAGATGAATGCGGCGCCGGTCGTGAAAAAGGCGAAGAAGGCCAAGACAGCCAAGAAGGCCAAAAAGACGAAAAAAGAGAAGCTCGCCAAGAAGAAGGGCAAAAAGGACAAGCAGGGCCGCAAACTCGCCAAGAAGACCAAGGGCAAGGACAAGAAAAAGAAGTCGGCGAAGAATAAGAACAAGAAGAGCAAAGTCAAAGTCGCCAAGAACAAGAAGAAGAAGGTCCGCCGTCAGGTGAGCGAGGATCAGGAGCTGGACTTCTCCATGCCGCTTCAGCCCGCGGCGCCGGCTGCCGTCGAAGCTCCGGCCCAGGTCGTGAGTCCGCCGAGTCAGTGACACATTGCGTTGAGTAGTCGGCTTGCGCGTTCGTGGATGCGTGTGCTTTAGTCACGCTATTGCCTCGGGCCCCTCTATGAAACGCGTCCGCACTCAACGCCTGGATCTGCAGGCCAAGATTCTTCTGACCTTGGTCGCGGTGATCATTCCGACCTCCCTCGTCGTGACGATCGCGGAGAACAAGTTCACCCAGCCGGTTCTCGAAGGCGAGCTTCGCCAGGTCGGGATCACGGCCGCCAAGGATCTCGCGGACGATATCCTGAAGTCCCGCTGGCTTCAGGCCCCCGACGCGACCGCGCGGATCGAGGGGCGCATTCAGGAACTTCTGTATTCCCAGCCCCATCTGCAGCGCATCGACGTGATGGTGAAGGACCCCGTCACCGGCGAGGTCCGCAATATCGCCTCGAACATCGAAGAGGAGCCAGGCACGCCGCCCGCTGTTTTTCCGCTGGTCGAGACGGTGGTCAGCACGCTGGGCGAAAGTGACGCTGGCCGGACCTGGGACATCCACGTGCCGATCGCGTCCAAGAAGCGCGTGCTTGGGTCGGTGCACGTGGTGCTTTCCCTCCGGCTCGTCGAACGTATTCTGGATACACTGTGGAAAACCACCGCGACCTCCGCGGCCTTCAGCGTGGTGACGCTGCTCCTGGTCCTGGGCTTCTTTCTCCGCAAAACGGTGATGAACGAGCGCCTCCTGCGGCTGGCCGAGAGCCAGAACCTGCAGCTCACCGAGCAGCTCCACGAGGCGCAGCGGCAGCTCATGAACACCGAGAAGCTCGCCGTCATGGGCCAGCTCACGGCGAGCTTCGCGCATGAGATCGGCACGCCGCTCAACGCGATCGGGGGCCATCTTCAGCTCCTGCGCGAGGATCTCGGTGCGTCGCTGCCCGCGGCGCCCGCCGAGCGCCTGCAGATCGTGGGGGCGCAGCTCGAGAAGATCGAGGAGATCGTCAAGGGCTTCCTTCAGAGCACGGCCAAGCCCGCCTCGCAGCGCCAGCTCGTGGACCTCAATCGTCTGGTCGACAAGGCGTTTGAGATGCTCCGGCCGCGGATCCAGGCGCTCGGGGTCGAGGCCAAGCGGTCGCTCAACCGGCAGATGGGCCCGGTCCGGGTCGTTCCGCTCGATATCGAGCAGGTGCTGACCAATCTCATCAGCAACTCGCTCGACAGCCTGCGCGCGAAGGCGCAGGCTGCCGAGGGCGCGCTCCAGCGCGGGCGGTGGCAGCTCGAGGTTTCCACCCGGATCGCGTCCGAACAGGGCCGGGACTGGGCGGAGATTTCGGTTTACGATACGGGCGAGGGGATTCCCAAGGCGGATATCGAAAACGTGCTCAAGCCGTTTTTCACGACCAAGCGTCCGGGCGAAGGGACGGGGCTCGGGCTCACGATCTCCCAGGAGCTGACCGAGCGTTATGGCGGCACGCTGGAGCTCGACTCGAAGGAAGGGGCCTGGACGCGCGCGACGCTCCGGATTCCCTATATTCATCAGGCATAGGTGAAGGTGATGACCGAAAGCTCCGAAAAAATCTCGATCCTGGTTGTCGATGACCACGAAGTCACGCGGCGGCTCCTCAAGGAGGTGCTCGAAAAAGAAGGCTACTCCGTGACGCTCGCTTCGAGCGGCGAGCGCGCGCTGGAGACGCTTCGCGGGGAGACCTTCCGGGTCGTTCTCTCGGACATCCGGATGCTCGAGGTCGACGGCCTGGCGGTGCTTCGCGAGGCGCGCAAGGCGGATCCTTCGGCCGTGGTGCTGCTCATGACGGGTTTCGGAAGCATGGAAGGCGCGATCGCGGCGATCCGCGAGGGCGCCTTTGATTACATCAGCAAGCCGTTCAAGATCGATCATCTCAAGGCGGTGGTCGCGCGCGCGGTCAAGCACAGCGAGACGCTCCGGTCCTTCGATCCGAGCCGTTCGGGCGCCCTGGGCCGGCTCGATGTCCCGCATCGCGCGCTCATCGGCGCTTCACCCCGGATCGTCGAGGTCTACAAGACGCTTGCGCGCGCGGCGATGTCGCTGAGCCCGGTTCTCGTCAGGGGCGAGACCGGGACGGGAAAAGAGCTCGTCGCTCGCGCGATCCACGACAACAGCCCTCGGCGCGACAAGGCTTTTGTCACCGTGAACTGCGGCGCGGGCGCCGAAGGGAGCCTTGAAAACGAGCTGTTCCGTCCGGGCGGGCTTCTCGAGGAGGCCGAAGGGGGCACGCTTTTTCTCGATGAGGCCGGGGCGCTCCCTCAGGCGATCCAGATCAAACTTTTGCGCGTCCTGCAGGAGGGGAGCTACAAGCCGATCGGGGCGGCGGAGCCCCGCAAGGTCGATCTGCGCGTGATTTCCGCGACCCACGACGACCTGGAGGCGCTGCTCAGAAGCGGCCGTTTCCGCGAGGATCTGTATTACCGCCTCAAGGTGATCCTCATCGAGCTGCCGCCGCTGCGCGAGCGGGTCGAGGACGTGCCCGAGCTGGTCGGGCATTTTCTCGCGGTTTTTGCCGCAAAGAACCGCAAAGCGGTTTCACACGTCTCGGACGACGCGATGGCGCTGCTTCGGGCCTACTCGTGGCCGGGCAACGTCCGGGAGCTCGAGCATGCGATCGAGCGTGCCGTGGCGCTGACGGGGACGTCGATTCTGTTTGCCGAGGACTTTCCGCCCGAGATCCTCCGAGCCGCGCGTGCGGTCGCCATGCCAGAGGCGCCCGGTCCCGGAGGCTCGCCGGCCGCCACGAGCTCGCTCGAGGACATGGAAAAGGCCCATATCCTGAAAGTCCTCCAGGACGTGAACTTCAACAAGTCGAGGGCTTCGGAGATCCTGGGAATCGATCGCGCCACCCTCTATCGCAAGGCGCAGCGCTATGGCATCGAGCTCAGGGGGAAATGAGCCATGAGCACTTTTGAGGAACGGCTGATCCAGGCCTTGCAGCTCGATGTTCCTTACGCGGAGCGCCCGCCGACGCCGCAGGGGACTCGCGCCGCAGTGCTCATGCTTTTTGCCGAACACGATGGCCGCCAGGCGATCCTCGTCACGCGCCGCACTGACAAGGTCGAGACTCATAAGGGGCAGATGGCCTTTCCCGGCGGGCATTGCGAGGCCGATGAGCTGAAGACGCCCGAGGGGTTCGTGACCGCGGCGCTGCGGGAAACCGAAGAAGAGGTGGGCATCCCGCGTGAGCGCGTGAAGGTCCTCGGCAGGCTGCCGGGGCTCTGGACGCCGACGGGATTCTGGGTCGTCCCGATCGTGGGTGTACTCACGGTGCCGTTGCACGAGGTGACCCTGCACAATAGTGAGCATGAGATCGCCGAAGCGCTTTGGGTTCCGTTCGCGGTTCTTACCGATCCTGAGATCTATCAGCGCGAGATTCGCAGGATCGGCGCGGTGAGTTACCCGATCCACGTTTATCAGGTCGGGGTTTACCGGATCTGGGGCGCCACCGGCGCGATGATCAAAAACTTGCTCGATCGGCTGGCCAAGCTGGGTTAACCTGCCCGGCATGAAAAGACTCTTCGCGAAGTTCGTCGTTCTGTCGTTGCTTTTGATCGTAGGGGCGGCCGTGGCCAGCGTCGTAGCCGAGCTCACTCCCGTCGCGCACGCAGCACCTCCCGCGACTCCCGCGCCCGGCAAGGTCGCGCATCCCTCCATCGAGCCTGCCGCTGAGGACTGGAAGGGCAAGGGCGAGGACGCGCAGTTCGGCGTCGGACTCCTGAGTGGCCTGGCCATCGTGGATTCGACCGCGGGTTTCAGCATTCTGGTGACCGGGAGCCATCAGGCGATTCCCGAAGGCTTCATCCCGGACATCAACGACGCGGTCTGGATGGAGCTCACGCTCGGGCCGACTCTGCTCAGCGGCTCGAACGCCTTTTTCTACAGCACGCATCTGCGCTGGGATTTTATCAAGGACGCGCAGTGGAAGTTCTACACCTTGGCGGGCCTCGCGGGCTTCATCACGGACTCCGAGCTCGGCAACAGCTTTGAGATCTTCCCTCGCATGGCGGCCGGCGCATTCTGGAAGGTGAGCGACGTCTTTCACCTTCGCGGCGAGCTCAGTCATGAGCTGATCGGGGTCGGGGTCAGTTTTCCGCTTTGATGGTCTAAAGAAGTTCAGGACCACGCCGTCCAAGGCACGATCCAGATCTTGCCGCTTTTGAAGACCTTTGAAACCGGCGCCGCCAGGATCCCGAAAGGGGCGCCAAGATGCTTGATCGCGCCCAGGACCGCTTTCTCCTGCCAGCCCCAAGATCCGTGGCCGATCTCGGAAAGCATGACGACCCGGATGGGAATGCCCTTGATGACGAGGTCGACGGGAGAGCCTTTTGCGCTCTTGAAATAGAGCGCCGGCTGCGGGTCGCCCGCGTATTCGAAGAGGGCGGAAAGCTCGTTCCAAAGCGTGTGACGGGCCAGCGAGAGCGCGGTGCCTTCGCCGAGGGAGCTTCCGATGAGATGAGAAGCGAGCCCCGAGTCGTGAAGGAGCCAGGCAGGCTTGCCGACCGCGAGCGGATGTGGAGTCAGCTTTCGGAGCAGGAAAATGGATTCCATGGCCGCGAGGTATCTCATGAGCTTCGCTCGCGAACGGACCTGAAAATGATGAGCCTGTGGAAGTTCGCCCGCGGCCAGGATCCGGCCGAATTCCTGCAGCAGGAATTGGGCGAAATCGGGCTCATATCCCTTTCGGACCTGGGCCCCGAGGTCGCGGATCAGCGTCGTCGAAAGCCAGCCGCTCCAGTACTGTGCCCGCTGGGCGGGATCGCGCAGGAACATCGGGACCGGAAGGCCACCCACCTTCATGGCGCGAGAAAAAGCATCAATTTCGACCCGCGGCTTTTGTCCCGTCTTGAAAGTGAACTCCGGAGCCCGGGAGGGAGCCTCGAGTCCCTCCGCTTCGCCCAAGGTGAGCCCGTAAAGACGGCAAAGCCCGATTCTTCCCGTGAGTGACTCGCGAATCGCGGAGCCTTCGGAAAACGACACTGAGCCGGTCAGAAAAAACTGTCCCGGGCGTTTTCGCGAATGGATGTGGAGCTTGAGCGCGTCAAAGAGCTTTGGGGCCTTCTGGACCTCGTCGATCAGCGCCGGGGCGCTCAGACGGCCCAAAAAGGCCTTGGCGGAAGCTTGGGCGTCGGCCCGGGTTTCCTCATCGTCGAGGCTGGCCGATTCATTCAAGGGGATCTGATGCTCGATCAGCGAGGTTTTGCCCACCTGTCTGGGCCCTATGACGCCGACAACAGGCCAGAGTCGGCTGAGTTTCTTGAGAAGTCCGGCGGCATAACGGGGGCGAAAGTGGGCCATATTCTTAAAATACTACCATTTCTAATGCCGATAATGAATAGAATTGGTGGTATTTAAGGGTCAATTTCCTGCTTTGACGATCGCGCCCAGCGTGCCCAGCGCGGGAAGGGCTGAGCCCTCCCGATACCTCGCCCGCACGGCTTTGAGCCCGTTTTGAATCAGCTCGCGCGAAAAGATTCCGTCCGCGGGATCCACGAAGCGCGCGTCGAGCTGCAGGTAGATGAATCGCCCCAGGGTTTGGCTCGCGGGTCTTTGGCTGATGAGGGCTTCCATCCAGCCGATCCGGTCCCAGAGCCCTTCGCGAAGGCCCTCTTCGTAGAGAACCAGCGTCACATGCCAGGCGCGATACTCCGCGAAAAGCCCACGGCCCAGGCCCGCCTCGAGCCAGCGATCGAGCTTCGCCCGGCTCTCGGCGGGGAGAAACGCGGGCTCTGTCGCGCACACGGCCCACTCGGCGAATTCCTCGACATCTTTTGGGGCGTTATAGGCGCGCACCGCTTCGGGCAGGCGGTCGTCGAGCCCGTGCGCCAGCTCATGGATGAAAATCACGAGCCACTCATCCGGCGAAACGCGCCCGAGATCCATGAAGATGGACCCCGACCCGCGATGAAAGCCGCCTTTGAGCTCGACGGGCGCCTCGGCCTGCGTGTGGCCGGTCAGGCGGAAAGGGATGGTCCTGCCGCCTTGGGTGCGCGCATCGACCAGCGCGGCAAAAGCGCGAAGGGCGGGCCCATGGGCATTCCGGAGCTTGGCCACGCTTCGCTCGAAAAAGACGGCCTGAAGCGTGTTGTAGAAATTCTGCCGATCCGGCACCGCGCTCAGGCACGAGTCGAGCGCCTCGCGATCGAGCTTTCCTGCCTCGAAGCGCTCGAAGAGCGTTGAGGCCGCGTCTTTCCTGCGGTCGAACTCCCGCTGCGAGGCCTCGCTGCGTTCTTTCATGCTCAGGGCTGAAAGGGATTGAGCTTTGGCGGCGAGCCAGGGGGCGAGCGCTTCGCAGGAGGCGGAAACGCTGCTTGAAGCCTGAGCCTGCGCGAGCCCGAAAAAGAGGAGCGCTCCGGCGAAGGTCAAGCAGGCCCCGGCCGAAGCACTCGTTTCTCTCTGGGGGGATTTATTGGATCGCATTGCGCTGGAGCTCATTGCTGAGGCACTCCGCGTATTCCACGTGGTTGAGGGTGAGCTTCGTCTTTTTACCGGTCTTATGATTGTAGACGGGAACGGCGGAGCCGTATTCTTTGGGCAGCTCGATCCGAATCCCGTGCAGGATTTTCTCGCCTTCCGCTTCGCGACCCCAATCGTCAAAGCCACTGTCCTGTTGGATTCGCTCGAAGGTTACCGTGGGCAAGGGGATCGAATAGAGCTCGACCCCCTCCACGAGAGCTCGTTCCTCATACCCAATTTTAGTTGAAGTATCAGAGCTGGAAAGACCAATCGAGACGGGCCCAGACTGGAGATACCCAGTGGGCTCCAGTGCCCGCGTCCCGCCCAAAACCCTGGCAAATTTCACGGCGTTTTTGTTGGGGAGCTGCCCGTGAGCCTGCTCGTAGATCCGATCCATCAAAGAGATCAGTCCACGGGAAGAATCGCCTTCAGCCAAACAGACTTGGATTGCGTTCGCAGCGGCATACTGGGTGATCCCGCGCTCCAGCTCAACGGGGATAGAAGTCCCAGCGAGGCTCGGGCCGTTGAAGGGGCCCCCGTCACCGCCGGCGCCAAAGGCCGGAAGCATAGGCGCGGCGAGAAGTGCCGTGCAGAGGGCGAAACCAAAGCTCATGACTTTCTTTGACTTAAACATCTTCAATCTCCTGTCTAGGGTGCCGGCGAGGGGGGCCTGGCTGGCACCGGGTTGATGTCCAGTCGGGCTAAGGACTTACCATTCCCGACTGAGTTGGTCAATTAATACTACTTGTCGCGTCAAACCTACACTGATATATTTTGCGAGATATGAGGGCTTGGATCGGCGAGCTGGATTCCCTGATTCGCCAAGGCAAATCGCGACTTGCGAGACGGCGTCTGGAAGACTGGGTTCGCGCCCGTTCAGGCAGCGATTCCGTCGACCGCCCCTTTCTGGCTGAACTCGCGGCGCTTTGCCGCCGTTCGGGTATCCCGGGGGCCGCTGTTAGGCTCCTCAATCCGGTGGTTCGACCCAAACCGCGCGTTTTGACCCTTCCCACCGGCGCCGAAAAAGCCGAGTACGCCGCCGCGCTCGCGCAGCTGGGCGCCGATCGCGAGGCCCGCGCGTTGCTCGAGGGGCTCGATCCGCGCGAAACTCCCGAGGCGCTTCTCTATGGAGCGTTCGCACGCTTTCCGCGCTGGGAATACGCGGCGGCGATTCCGCTTCTTGAGGCCTATCTCGCTCATTCGGCGATCGCGCCTTATCAGCGCCGGATCGGCGAGGTGAACTTACTCGCCGCGCTCGCCGCGGTGGATAAGCCGGGCGAGGAAGGATTTCGTAAAGCCGAGGCGCTCGCCGAAAAGCTGCTTCGCGAAACCTGTGAGGAAGAAAATCTCCTCCTGCACGGAAACACGCTCGGCCTTCTCGCGCAGCTCCGGATCGCGCAGCGGAATTTCGGAGCCGCGCGCGAGGCGCTGGACGAGGCGGAGCAAAAGCTCCGTGAAGCCGGCACGCTCGATGCGCTCTATATCCGAAAATGGAAAGCCATCGCCGCGCTCGGCGACGCGTCCGTCCGCGCCCCCGCGCTTGAGGAACTCAATGCCGTGCGCGCCGAGGCCGCGACGCGCGCGAACTGGGAAACGGTGCGCGACTGCGATTTTCATCGGGCCGCCGCGCTCGGGGATGTGGGCGCGCTGACCCATCTCTATTTTGGGACGCCTTTTGCGAGCTACCGGGCGCGGATCTCGCGGCTGTGCACGGCTCTGGGCGCGCGGCTTCCTGAGAGCTATCTTTGGGCGCCTCATCCTCGGCGGCGAAACGAGCGCGCCTGGGGCGCCATCGATGCGCGGACGGGAGAATTTCTGTTCCGTCCCGGAGACGGTGGAAGAGGCAGGAGAGCCGAAATCGCGGCGGCTGAAACCGCGACGGGTGGCGCACCGCGCGGGCGGGCAGAGGCGCCTCACCGTCCAGCGGCCGCGCTCAAAACCGGGCAAGTTCCCCACCGCCTCCTCGCCGCTCTCGCGATGGATTTCTACAAGCCGCAAATTTTGCCGGCTCTGCATGCCGAGCTCTTTCCGGATCGCTATTTCAATCCCGTCTCCTCGCGTGATGTCGTCCATCAGGCGATGAAACGCCTCCGCGCGTGGCTCGCCGAAGTGTCCGCGCCGGTTGCGGTTGTGGAAAACCGCGGCAGCTTCTCTTTGGAATTCCACGGTCCGGTTGGGATTCGGGTGCATCGCGCGGTTGGGGACCGGGCGCAGCGTGGAGCTCAGGAGCAAGGCGAGGCTGCTAACGTTGCGGCCGCACTGGCGTCTACTCGGCTGAGCGCCTTGATCGAGCGCTTGAAGGGCGGGCTAGGCCTGGCTTCACGCCAGGTCTTTTCCCGAGCGGACGTGGCGCGCGCCTTGGGAATTTCGGAGCGCGCCGCGAACGTGCTTCTGGCCGAGGCGCTCGGCGCGGGCATCGTGCGGCGTGAGGGGCGGGGGCCTTCGACGCGATATCGTTGTGATCAGTCGACCTCTTCCAGTTCGAACTGGTAGATCTCTTCTGAAAGCTTTTCGCGCTTGAGGACCTTGAACCGTGTACCGGGGAGGAAGATCACCTCTTTTTCCTGCCGGTTGAAGTTTGAGACGTCCAGGTCACGCCCGGATTTCGAGTCGATCTTAAAGACGATCTTTCCGAGGAAGTAGCCCTGACCTTTACTCGTGCTCGTGAACGCCGAATAGGTGACCGTTGCGCCTTCCTGGTGTTCGGCAAGGACTTCGGCCGGAAGTTTTGAAACGCCGCGACGCACGGTACCGCGGAAGACGGGAAGTTTCTTGAGACCCCGGCGCATTGCCTCGATCGACGGACCGTTTTCAAGGAGCCGTTCTCCGGTTCTCAAGGACATATTCATGGAAACAAAATGAAAAACGCCGACGAATTGTTGATGGCGACGGCCTCGTGAGTCGCGCGAGATCGGGCCATTCCGCGCTCCGGGCCGCCGCACTGACATCCTGATGGAGCTCCGTGAGGGACGAGTTCTCTGCTGGCGAAGGCGGGCAAGGTGGCGCGGCTAGGACGAGAGGAGAGCCGCTGCTCACGAGAAGCAGGAGGCTGGCTATTCTCAGGTAGGTGGTGCTCGGCTGCATCCTCTATCGGTCCTCCGGGCCACACGAACGGGCCGCAGCTTCAATAGTATCAGGTCTCCGAGCGGGCGCCAGACCGCCGTTTTCGCGGGACCCTCGTTTAAGACCCCTGCGGTGCTAGGTCAGGCGCGTTCGCCCGGGCGGAGCGCAGAGGCGTGCCGGTGCCTTGGCCTTCGCGATGATCTCTCGCGACCAGATCCCCAGCCCTTCGAGCTCGTTCATGATGACGTAAAAGCTCACGTTCTTGAATTCCCGCCCCCAGGTCACCACGCGTGAGTACGCGAGGGTGTCCCAGAACTTGCCTTTTTTCACACCCTTTTTTGCGCCCGTTACGGTGCGCGCGAGGGTGCCTGTGAGCGCTCTCAAGTAAGCCTTGAAGCCGTCTTTATGCTTCGCCTTGATCACCAGGTGCAGGTGATTTCCCGCGTTGGCGAAGCGATAGATTTTCACGTGAAACTTGCGTGCGAGTGCGTACGTGAGGTGTTTCACGCGTTTTTCGTGCTTCGATTTCAAGAGTGACCAGTCGCCTTTGGCTCGTTCGGACCTCAGGATCA
>JAMPXZ010000249.1 GCA_023700925.1 Oligoflexia bacterium
CGAGGCGCCGGTGACGAAAAGCCGGACCGGCACATCGCGATTGACGAAAACGGTTTTCGGAAAATAGCCCAGATCGCCCGCGATCAGCGCCACCTCCTGCACTCCCCGGCGCGCCACGGACGTCTCAGCCGGCGGGAGGCGCAGCTCCGCGTTCCGATCGCGTTCGGGCTCGGGCGGCAGAGTCATCGGCAGCGGCGGCGCGGTCACGCCCGAAGGCGCGCTGGTTTCGCTCTGCTTTACCCTGCCGATTTCCAAACCGGCCGGACGGCGCGTTACACCGGTATCGTCGCCGTCGGAACGCGCGAAGGTGCGGTCTCCCGGCTTTTCCGGAAGCTTGCCGAAACGTGATTCCGGATAGCTCTCACCCGGCTCCAGGCGCGTCGGAAACTCCGGCGCCATGAAAACCGTCCCGGCCAGCGACGGAAGCGCGAAGAGCGCCACGAGTGGCACCGCGAGGAAAAACCGATTCTTGTGACGTCCCTGACCCATAGGATGACGCTCCTTCAGAGAACTGATCGGACCCCTGTGTCTGAAAGTTTACACCAGGTTGCGCCGCGCCCGCGGGGCGAAAACGCGCGCCCGTGGCGTCATCTTTTTGGCGGCATCAATCGTTACGGCGAAACTGGAGCCTTGCCATTGACCTCATCGACGATCTCAGGGAGCGACGCCCAGCGAACCTTGCCCGCGGTCACCGCGAGGAGCTTCTCCGACGCGATGACCGACTGGGGATGGATGTCGTGGAAAAGGACGACCCCCCTGCCCTCTTTCGCCATCTGTTTTTGCGCGCGCGCGAGGATGCTTTCCGGGTCCTTGTCCTGCCAGTCCAGCGTGTCCACGTTCCAGAAGACGTGGATCAGATTTTGATCGGCAAGCAGCTGGCGGACCCGCGGGACGTTGAGCCCGGCGCCATAGGGGCAACGGAAGAACTTGGGCCGCACGCCATAGATCTCCGTGCTCTTGTCCATCGCGTCCACGATCTCGTGTCGAAGCGCCTCGTCCGAGAGCTTCGGGAGATTGGCGTGGGTGTAGGAATGGCAGGCGCCCACGTTCCCATCGGTCATCGCTGTCCGGATGATCTCCTGGGTGGCGTCGAGCGAAAGGTTTTGCGCGGTCCAGAAGAAGGTGGCTTTCACGCCGTGCTTTCTCAGGTTCGCCAGGACCTGGGGCGTGTACTTCGTCGAAGGACCGTCATCGTAGGTCAGGGTCCAGGTATTTGCCGGGAAGTTGTAGCCGCTGATATTGCCCGCCTTGCCCGGATTCGGATAAATGGTATCCGACTGAGGCGAACGGCCTTCGGACGAGGCCTTTTTCTCGATCTCGCTCGCGAGCGCCCCGACCTCGTTCTGAAGAGCGAAGTTGACCTCGGTTTCAGCGCGCCACCGGCGGGCGATCTCCTTACGATACGAACGCAGCCGGTTCACCAGAGTCCGGGGATCCCAGACCTTGCGGGGCCTGAGGCCCATCGCCTCGCGCGTGTCATTGACCGTGAGCAGCACGTCATGCAGCGCCAGGCGCTCCACGCCCGACTGGCGGAAGAGATACACTTCGAAATTCACCCTCGCCCGACGGGCGTTCTGCTGCTGCTGGCTCGAGGCGCTCCGGTCTTTTTCGGTCTCGAGCAGCCGCCGATAAACGTACGCGATCTTCGTGCGCTCGCGGAACGTCAGCGCATAAAGCGCCAAGAGCTTCGGATAGACCGGCGACTGAAGCACCGAGCCCAGGGCATCGCTCCTGAGGGTCGCCTCCAGCTCCCGGTCAAACTGTTTCACCGCGCCATCGGCAACGAGATAGATACTGACGAGCCGACTGAGATACCCTTGGATCCTCAAATCCGCGTCTTCGGCGCCCAAGAGCCCCTGGAAGGTCTTTTCGAGATTCTCCTCGTCCATCGAGGAGGCGGGTGTTCGCGCTTCGCTGACCGCATCGGCGGGTTTTCCGTCAATTTTCTCATTCTTCACGCTGGCGCAGGCCGCGAGCGAAACACTCACCAGAAACAGGACCGGCAGGGACGTTTTCATCTGCTCTCCTTTGGGATTCTCACCGCAGTCTCAAGGGTAAACCCGCCGGAAGACACTGCCAATGGGCAACAACTGCCAGGGGTTGGAGCGAGTGGGTCCGTGGCTCGTCCTAGATCCCTGGGCCTTGGCCCAAGGGGGGGGCCGCTCTTTTACAGCGCAAAAGGTGTATCCCCGGCTGACAGGGCGAAGAAAGATTATGCAGGCGCAAGCTGGCACCGTCCGAAGGGGATGACTATCATTCCCTTCTCTTTCCAGTTGGTTAGCCCGTTCTTCATTTTTTGCCTCCACTCGTCTGCCCTGGCACTCCCCTTGCTCAAAGGGGCCGCGAGTATGACAAACGTAGTATCGTTGCAAGCAGCCCGTGAGATCAGAAAAGCCCAGGACGAGGATCTGGCCTATCAGGCCCGGATCATCGTGATGGACAAGCTGGAACTTCTCGAAGAGATGGTCCGCTTCCAGGAGGAACGCAGCCGCCTCGGCGAGCTGACCCTCCCGATGATGATTCGAGGCAAAATCCTCTTCAAAGCCTTGGAACAGAACGCGGAGACCCACGAGCTCAAGCTCCTCACCCGCTCGTACCGCCGGCATCTCGAGTTCGAGATGGCCGCGCTCCTCAAAAAGCCCGCGCCCCAGCTCGATGAGGCGGCCGGCTTCGGCGAAGAGTGAGCACGGACGCGTGAAAGCGGGAAGCCGCCTTATTCCCGCAGTGACTTGATCAGTAACAGGCAAGGATTCGCCTCGCCCCAAAGCGTTTTGAATTCTTCCACCGTCCGGAAGCCCATCGCGAAATAAAACCGGCGCGTCAGCTCGTACTCCCGATTGGGCCGGGACGGCGAAAGCGTTTTCACCGACAGGAACTCCGTTCGCTCTCGTCGCAGATAGGCTTCCGCCTCTCTCACCAGCCGTTTTCCGATCCCGAGACGATGAAATTCGGGATGAACCGCCATGACATGGATCTCGCTCGTCCACTCGCTGTGCCGGTTCAAGGCCACCAGGCCCACCGCGCGCTCGCCCGCATAGGCCACGAGCGTCGGCATGCGTTCCACGTCGCTCACGTACTCGCGAATCGCCCCTTCGATCCCGAACCACTTGGGCAACGCGCGGAACAGCTCGTCGCAGATCGCGCCTCGGCCTTCGGTGACCTCCCGGACTTCAATGGTTGTCATGATGCGACGGAGTCTACCATTACTGGCCCGCTCCGCAAGGAGGCGCTTGGCGCGCGCGCTTTGACCGCGAACTTGCGCGACCAGATCCCCAGCCCTTCGAGCTCGTTCATGATGACGTAAAAGCCCACGTTCTTGAATTCCCGCCCCCAGGTCACCACGCGTGAGTACGCGAGGGTGTCCCAGAACTTGCCTTTTTTCACACCCTTTTTTGCGCCCGTTACGGTGCGCGCGAGGGTGCCTGTGAGCGCTCTCAA
>JAMPXZ010000069.1 GCA_023700925.1 Oligoflexia bacterium
CGAGAAGGAACCGGGTCAGCGAATGGGAGATATCCGATTCAACCGCTTGCCACGGCACGAAGGTCGCGAGGTGCGTTATCCCCCGCCGCAGCAGTCCGTCGAGACGCGCTCCCATCAAGGCGGGGCGAATCTCCCAGTAGTTGACTAAGAGCTGAATAGGAAATGGGTTTATTTCGCTCCCTGCCATGTTCAGAAGTATTGCACAGGCTAGTAAAGGAGTCATCTATATGTGGTTTTTTTCTGACGACGAAAGAGCCGTGCAGCAGGTCGCCCGGCAACTCGCGCAAAAGGAATTAGCGCCCTGCATTCAGAGGATCGACCGCGAGGAGGGCTTCAACCGGGAGGCTTTCCGAAAAATGGGAGACGCCGGTCTTCTCGGACTCGTCGTTCCCACCGTCGACGGGGGCGCGGGACTCGGCGCGGTAGCGGCGACTCTCGCGATGGAAGAGCTCAGCGCGGTTGATGCTTCCACGACTCTCTCGTATCTCGCGCATCTGATCCTTTGCGTGAACCAGATCGCCCGCAACGGCTCCCCCGCCCAGAAGACCCGCTACCTTCCGAAGCTGATCTCGGGCGAGTGGCTGGGCGGCATGGGTATGTCCGAACCGGAAGCCGGCTCGGACGCCCTCGGGATGAAGACCCGGGCCATCCTTCGCGGGCGACATTACATCCTCAACGGCAGCAAGACCTGGATCACCAATGGCCCGGTCGGCGATGTGTTCTACTGCTACGCCCGGACGAGCGAGGGCCGCAAAGAGCTCACGAGCTTCATCATTGAGCGCGGGCTGAGCGGCTTTTCGAGCGGGAAAAAGTTCGAAAAGCTCGGCATGCGCGCCTCGCCGACCGGCGAGCTGGTATTCGACCAGTGCCGGGTGCCGCTGGAAAACCGCGTCGGCGAAGAGAACCAGAGCCTAGCGGCGATGATGCGCAATCTCGATCTGGAGCGCATCACCATCGCCGGAATCTCGCTGGGGCTCGCGCGCGCCGCGATCGAGACGGCGACACGGTATTCCCGGGAACGCTGTCAGTTCGGCAGGCCCATCGGGTCGTTCCAGCAGATCCAGGCGAAGCTCGCCGAGACCTCCTCCTGGTTCGAGGCTTGTCGCGCGCTGACCTACTCCACCGCCAAAGCCTGGGACGAAGGTCGCCTGACGGCGCGCGAGGCCTCGCTCGCGGCGGCCCGCGCGAAGCTCCAAAGCGCACAGATGGCCACCCACGTGGCGCTCGAGGCGATCCAGATTCTCGGAGGCTACGGCTACACCCGTGAGTTCCCGGTGGAACGGTATCTGCGCGACGCCAAGCTGATGGAAATCGGCGCGGGCACCAACGAGATCCTTCGACTCGTGATCGCCCGCCAGATGCTCGGCGAGGCGGCCACCTCACCAGCGGTCGCCGCGTAAGCGGATGGGGAACGCGACGCAGGCGGCCATCCCTGGCGCATTGCGCCGCAACTTCCTGAATTCCTCAGCGACGGACGCTTTACAAAGACTGGGCGGATACGGTTACACTCAGTGGAAACCGCAGTTCTTCAGGAGATCCGGAATCCCATGAGTGTCACAGCGTCGCGCCTCGGAAGCGCTCCCATCAATTTTGACTGGTCCAACCTCATCTCGATGCCCGCCGGCAGCCCGGGCTCCGCGGGCACGCGAGGCACGGGGGTGGATCTGCAGGCGCTCGCAGAGGCCTGGGAGAAGCTGCGTAGCCGTTTCCACTCGGGTGAGGTCGGTTTCTACGATGCTCCCGTCAACAACGAGATCTCGCAGGCGCAGGAATCGATCGCCCTCGCCCAGAAGCTCCTGGCGCGTAACGAATTCACGGACTGTCTCTTCCTCGGCATCGGCGGCAGCGCGCTCGGGCCCATCAGCCTCCTCAGCGCGCTCCAGGAACGTTGCCAGTCAGGCCTTCGCTTCCACTTCATGGAAAATCCGGATCCGACCGAGTGGAAGGCGACCCTTTCCACGCTCAAGCCCGAGTCGACTCTCGTGTGCGTCGTGGCGAAGTCCGGCACGACCTTCGAGACGCTCGCGCAGTTCCTTCTCGCGCTCGAGTGGATCGGAAGCGCGCGGATCTCGTCCCACTGCGTGGCCATCACGGATCCCGCCAAGGGTGACCTTCGCGCGTTTGCGACCGAAGAACGCATTCCCACCCTCTCGATCGCGCCGTCCATCGGAGGACGCTTCAGCATCTTCTCGCCGGTGGGCTTGTTCGCCGCCGCCCTCGCCGGCCTGTCGGTCCCGGATTTCCTGCTCGGAGCCAAGCAGGTCCGCGACTACTGTGAAAAACAGCCTCTCGACAAGAACCCGATCTGCATCCTCTCGCACGAGCTGCTCCGGCATTCCTCCCAACGCTCGATCCATGTCTGCATGCCTTACTCGACGCGGCTCCGCCTGCTTGGAACCTGGTTCGTTCAGCTCTGGGGCGAGAGCCTCGGCAAGGACGGCAAGGGCTTCACCCCCCTGGCCGCCGTGGGAGCGACCGACCAGCACAGCATCCTTCAGCTTCTCCGGGATGGCCCCAATGACAAGGTCACGCTCTTCGTGACGCTCGATCACGTCGCTGATGAGGTGCGAATCCCCAAGCTGACAACCGGCTCCGGCCGTGGCAGCTCCCAGAATCTGCCCGCTTTCCGGCTCCTCGAAGGCCATACACTTCAGGAGCTGCTCCGAACGGAGTTTCAGGCCACCTCCCTGGTCCTGGCCCGCCAGGGCCGACCCAACATGACTATCCAGCTCGACCGTCTTGATGAGCGCACTCTCGGAGCGCTTTACTTCGGGATGTCGGTTCTCACTGCCCTCACCGGAACACTGTGGAACGTCAACCCGTTCGATCAGCCCGGCGTCGAAGAAGGCAAGGTCTACATCCGCGAGTCGCTCAGTGGCCAGGGAGCCGCCCGGGCCCATGCTTCAGACCTCGAAGGCAACACGCCCGTGGATCGCCTCCGGAGGAATCGGCAGGACTAGCAAAAGCCTGCCCGTGCTTGACGTAATAAGTTGATTACCTTACGCTTTAGAGATCTTATGGTTCCTCCTCCTGGCAGCGCCTCCGACAGCGACAAAACAGCAGTGATCCAAGGCGATGCCGAGACGCTCCGCAAGGAGCTTCAGAAAGCCAAGGAGCAGGAAGCCTGCCTCATCGTCATCCGCGGCAAGCCCCAAGGGCACCGCTACTTTCTCACTCAGCCCGAGATGGTGATCGGCCGCGATCCCTCGGCGGATATCACGGTTGCCGACCAAGCGGTTTCGCGCAGCCACGCGCGAATCACCCGCTCGGGCGATGACGTGCATCTCGTGGACCTGGGTTCCTCCAACGGCACCTTCGTCAACGACAAGAAGCTCAAGCCCAACGAGCCGGTCAAGCTGGCAAAAGAAGACATGCTCAAGATGGGTAACTCCATCTTGAAATTCCTGCCCGCCGGCGAACTCGAAATTCTCTTCTACGGCAACCTCGGCTCGGCCGCCCATACGGACCCGATGACCCGGATCTACAACAAGGGCTACCTGCTCGAGGCTCTCGAGGCGGAATTCAAGCGCGCCAAGGCGCTCCACACGGATTTCTCGGTCCTGTTCTTCGACCTGGACCACTTCAAGAAGATCAACGACACCTACGGCCACGACGCCGGCGACTTCGTCCTCAAGGAGATCACCTCGCTCATCCGCGGCGGGTACCTTCGCCCCAAGGACGTCTTCGCCCGCTACGGCGGCGAGGAATTCGTCGTGCTCCTGAGCAATATGAACGCGAAAGCCGCGCAGGAGCTCGCCGAACGCATCCGGGCGGCCGTCGAAATGCACCCGTTCATCTACGAAGGCAAGCGACTGCCGGTGAACATCAGCATGGGCGTCGCCGAGCTCGCCTCGGGGATCGAATCCGCGCAAACCCTTTTGAAAGCCGCCGATAAAGCCCTCTATGCGGCCAAGCAGGGCGGACGCAACCGGGTCGTCGTAGCGAACTGATCGCCCCCCGCGAAGGGCCCAGCCTCCCCTTGCCTTCAGCCCCTGGTCGTGGTGGACTGCGGCACCATGGAGTCCCATCCGGCCTTGCGCGCCGCTCGCGCCATTCAAGTGCTTCCGCCCTCCGTCGCCGAACGCATCGCCGCCGGTGAGGTCATCGAACGCCCTTCGAGCGTCGTCAAGGAGCTGCTCGAGAACTCGATCGACGCCGGCGCCACCGAAATCGCGGTCGTTCTCGAGGACGGCGGCAAGGGTCTGATCGAGGTCCTGGACAACGGCCACGGCATGGCGCCACGCGATCTGGCCCTTTGCCTGCAACGCCACGCCACGAGCAAGCTCTCTTCGCTCGAGGATCTGGAGCGGATCCATACGCTGGGTTTCCGCGGAGAGGCGCTTCCGAGCATCGCGGCCGTCACCGAGCTGAGCCTGCTCTCGCGCGCCGCCGGCACCGAGACCGCGCACGAGGTTCGGCTCACCTCACTCGGCGAGGTACCCAAGCCCGAGGCCACGACCTTCGGCCACTTCCTGGGTTCCCCCCATGGCACGAGGATCCAGGCGCGGGGGCTTTTCTCCCAGGTTCCCGCCCGGCTGAAGTTCCTCAAAAGCCAGAGCGCCGAGGTGGCGCAGGTTCGCGAATGGATCGAGAGACTCGCGCTCGCTCACCCGGGCGTGGGGTTTCGTCTCGTAAGCGACGGGCGCAATCTCTTCTCGCTCCGTCCGCAGTCCGAGCCCGAACGGGTCCGCACGATTCTCTCGGGCGGCGAGGATTATCCAGTCGTGACCGCGGCGAACGATCTCGGGTTCCGTGATCGCGTCGAAGGCTCCCTTCACGTTCGCGTGCATTGGCTGCAGGGCATGAGCTCGCCCCAGGCCCGCCGGGTCGTCCAGGTGGTCAACGGCCGGGCGCTGCGAGACCGGATGCTCCAGCAGGCGCTGCTCGGGCCCTTCCGGCAGGCGCTCCTGCCGGGCCAGTTCCCTTCGGCGGCGCTTTACATCGAGATCGATCCCGCGCAGCTCGACGTGAACGTCCATCCGACGAAGACCGAAGTGCGCTTCCTGGAAAGCGGCAAGGTTTTTCGCGAAGTCCACAAGCTCGTCGACGGGATGATTGCGCGAAAAGGCGCGCCCGCCTACGCCGCGGGCCTCGCGCCCGCCTTGGAGACTCCGGCCTCGCCGGCTTTCGCTTCACCCCCTGATACGGCGGGCGCGTGGGCGGCCGCGGAACCCGCGCCCCGTTTTCAGCTCCCTTTCACTGAGACCCTGCCCTTGACTGGGACTCTGCCCTCGCCCGAGCCTGAACGCGCCAGCGCGTTCGTGAATCCCGCGCAATACGTCGGCACCTTGTTCAACACCTACCTGCTCTACGACCTGGGCTCGGAGCTCGTCCTCATCGACCAGCATGCCGCTCACGAGCGCATCCGCTACGAACGACTCCGAAAGGCGGTTCTGCATCCCGCTTCGGGCCAGCCGCCCTCTCAGGCGCTTCTGATCCCCGAGGCGACCCGCTTCGAGCCCGAAGAGCGGCAGAAGCTCGAACGACGACTACCCTGGCTCGCGGCCCTGGGTTTCGAGGTCGAGCTTTTCGGGGACGAAACGGTGCTCTTCCGCGGCGTGCCCGTCGCCTGGGGAACCGCGGAGCTGCGCGTGCGCCTGAAAAACCTCATCGACCGGCTCCTCCACCTGGATGAGGAGTCATCCGCGAAAGCGAGCGGCGCGCTTCTGGATGAGACCCTTTTCGAAAAGCTGGCCAGCGAAGCGTGCCACTCCTCGGTGCGCGCGGGAGACCGCCTGGAACGCGAAGAGGCCACCTCGCTCGTCGAACAGCTCTTCGCCGTGGAGCACCCCTGGAACTGTCCTCATGGCCGGCCTACCGTTACGCGAATCCCGCGGGCCCGGTTCGAGGAGTGGTTCCAGCGCCGCGTATGAGGATCGGAATCCTGACCGGCCCGACGGCCACCGGCAAGACCGCGATCGCGCTCGAGTTCGCCACCGCCCATCCGGAGATCGAGCTCATCAACGCCGACAGCATGCTCGTGTATCGGGGGATGGACATCGGCACGGCCAAGCCGTCGCCCGAGGAGCGGACACGAGTCCGCCACCACCTTATCGACGTGCGCGAGCCCGACGAGCCGTTCACCGCGGGAGACTTCCATCGCGCGGCGCGCGCGACGATCGATGACATTCAGGCGCGAGGACGGCGCCCGCTTTTCGTCGGCGGCACCGGGTTCTATCTCAAGGCCCTCCTCTACGGCCTGTGGGAGGCGCCTCCCGCGCCCCCTGGGCTCCGGCGAGAGCTCGAGCAGCTCGACAGTGCCACGCTTCTCGAGGAGCTTCGCGCCCGGGATCCCGCTTCCGCCGGGCGCATCGGTCCGAACGATCGTTACCGCCTTCTTCGCGCGGTCGAACTTCTCCGCTCCAGCGGCAAGACGCCGACGGAGCTCCAACGGCAAACCCCCGCCGCGCCCGACCCGCGTTTTGAGCTCTGGATCGTCGATCGCCCGAATGCGGCGCTGCACGCGCGCATTCACCAGCGCACGAGCCAGATGCTCGAGCAGGGACTCATCGAAGAGGTCCGTTCCCTTCGCGCGCGCTTTCCCGAGACCCGGGCGCTCGCGGCTGTAGGATATGCGCAGGTATGCCGTCATCTCGACGGCGCACCCGTACCCGGCAGACAAGTCCCCGCTGGCATTGCCGGCCTCGCCAGCGAGATCGAGCTCGCCACGCGTCAGCTCGTCAAGCGCCAGCGCACCTGGTTCCGCGGCCAGAAGCTCGGGCAGGGCTTCGAGCTCGATCGGCAAACCGGGGCGCTGCTCGAGCTGATGAGCCGCACCTATTTCGGCTGAAGGAGCGTTGTCTCATGACCAAACCCACCATCCTTCTCACCTACCCCATCCATGCCGAGGTCATCCGCAAGGAGCTCGCACCCCGAGCGCGGGTGCGGATCGCGCGATCGCCGGCGGCGCTCCGCCGGGAAATCGCGCACGCCGACGGCCTGATCACGAGGGTTTTTGATCCCGTTGACGAGGCGCTGCTGAGCCGGGCGAGCCGGCTCAAGGCGGTGGGGAACTTCGCCGTCGGCCTCGACAATATCGATCTGACTGCCTGCGCACGGCGCGGAATCCGCGTGGTCAACACGCCCGACGTGCTCACGCGAGCCACGGCGGAGCTGACCCTAACGCTCCTTCTCGCAGCGGCGCGACGCGTGCCGGAAGGTGAAGCCCTCTGCCGGAGCGGGCGTTTCAAGGGCTGGCAGCCCGACCTGCTGCTGGGTCAGCAGCTCCAGGGCCGCCGCGCCGTGCTCGTCGGCAAAGGCCGCATCGGAACCGAAACGGCCCGACTCTTTCAAGCGCTCGGGCTGACCATCACCTGGATCACGAGAAAAGACTCCGAAAACACTATTCGCGCGAAGCTTGCGCGAGCGCAAATCCTGTCCTTTCACTGCCCGCTGACCCCGGACACGCGGCACTGGCTGAACCATAGCCGCCTGCAGTGCCTGCCTGCTGATGCCATCGTCCTCAATACCACCCGTGGAGCGGTCATCGACGAGAAGGCCCTGATTTCCGCTCTGAAGTCGCACCGCATCTTTGCCGCGGGCCTGGATGTCTTCGAACGCGAACCGCGGATTCCGGCCGCGCTCCGTCGGCTGCCCAACGTCGTCCTGCTGCCGCATCTGGGCAGCGCCACCGCCGAGGCGCGCGAAGCGATGGCTCGCCTCGTGATCCGCGGGGTGCTGGCTATTTTGGGTGGCAAACGCCCGTGGAACGAAGTAAACCCTTGAGAAACCATGAGCAAAAGCAGCGATCGACGAATCATCATCGTCTCCGATGGCACCGGGGACACCGCCGCCCAGATGACCAAGGCCGCCATGGTGCAGTTCGGCAATCACAACGTCTTTTTCACCCGCTACAAGCACGTCCGCAACGAGGCGCAGATCGAGGCGATCTGCGCTGATGCGGCGGTCAACCGGGACCTGCTGGTTTTCACGCTGGTTTCGCCCGGTTTGCGGGCCTATCTCCACTCCCAGGCGCGCGAACGGAGCGTACCCTGCGTGGACCTCCTCGGTCCGGCGCTCGCGGGCCTCGCAAGCTACTTCGGACTCGAGGCGAAGACCATTCCGGGTCTGCTCCACGACGTGAACGAGGCCTACCACCATCGCCTCGAGGCCATGGAGTACACCCTCTCCCACGACGACGGCCGCAACCTGCTGGCCCTCGAAAAAGCGGATCTCATTATTCTCGGGATCTCCCGGACCTCGAAGACCCCGCTCTCGATGTACCTCTCGCACCAGGGCTGGCGCGTGGCCAACATCCCCCTCATCAAGGGCTTTGAGCTTCCGCCTGAGATCTTCGAGATCGACCAGCGACGGGTCATCGGGCTCACGACCGACCCGGAGAACCTCGCGACCATCCGACGCGCGCGCCTGGAGCGACTCGGCCAGGACCAGGGCGGCGAGTACGCCGATCCTGACAGGGTGAACGAGGAGATCGAGTACGCCGACGAGGTTTTCCGGCACAACCGGCGCTGGCCGATCTTCAACGTCACGGGCAAAGCCCTTGAAGAAACCGCGTCGGAAATCATCAAGCTCATGGCGTCGCGCCGCCTGCTGCCCCCGAATTCGGAGCCACAGAGGACGAAATGATCATCGGCGTCGGACGCATCGTCCTGGATTTCTACAACAACGACAAGGTGGCCCGGAAGCACCGGGAGCTCGAGGAGCTTTGCGCGGCGCTACGCAAGAAGTTCAACGTCTCGGCACTCGAGGTGGCGGACTTCGAAGACCCCGAGCGTTGCGTGATCGGCTTTGCCGCCGTCATCCCGGAGAACTGGAAGACCGCGAGCGCCAAGAGCCTCGTCGAAAAAATCTGCGAAACGATCGACAAGACGGCATTCGCGCGCGTGACGGTGGAAGACTGCGACCTGCTCTCACACGGTGAGGGCTGAGCCGAAGAACTCCATCGCCGCCGCGATCTCGGCCGGCGTCACGGTCGCCGTTCCCCGCTTGCCCACCTCGACGCCCGCGGCGAGATTGCCCAGTACCGCGGCATCCTCGATCGAGGCGCCGCCTGAAAGCGCCAATGTCAGCACCGAGATCACCGTATCGCCCGCGCCCGATACGTCGTAAACCTCGCGCGCGTAAGTCGGGATGAGCCGGACAATGGTGCTGCCGGAGGTGAAGATCGCCATCCCGTCCTTGCCGCGCGTGATGACGACATGCTTGGCCTGCGTGAGCTTGAGGATCGCGGAACCCGCCTGGAGCAGCGAAGCCTCGTCGCGGATGGCGACGCCCGAAAGATGCTCCGCCTCCTTGGTGTTCGGCGTGAGTACCGAGGCGCCCTTGTAAAGCGAGGCCGGGATCTTGAGATTGGGGTCGACCGTGACGATCTTGCCTTCCCGTTTTGCCAACGCAAAGATCGCGCGCGCCAGGCGCTCGGTCACCAGACCCTTGGCATAGTCCTCGATGATCACGGCGTCGGCCTTTTTCACCAGCGCCTCGGCCTTAGCCGCGATCTTGTCCTCGATCGCGCGCGCGAGCGGGTGCCCGTTCTCATAGTCGATCCGGAGGAGCTGCTGCCTTTCGCTGACCACGCGATCCTTGAGCACGGTCCGGCGCGAAGCGTCCTCGATCAGGTGCGACGGATCGATGGCCATCGCTTTCAGAAGCTTGCGGAAATCCTCGGCCGCGCTGTCCTTGCCGACGATACCCAGAAGCAGCGGCTCCCCGCCCAGGGTCTGAATGTTGTCAGCGACGTTGGCGGCGAGGCCGAGCTTGAGCTTTTCGTCCTGC
This sequence comes from Oligoflexia bacterium, assembly GCA_023700925.1. GTDB lineage: Bacteria > Bdellovibrionota > UBA1018 > UBA1018 > UBA1018 > JAMPXJ01. Next base: position 9,733 of record JAMPXZ010000069.1, read on the forward strand.
ACGAGCACGACGGGGACCGGTGCCTCCGGGGAGATCCGCTCCACCGTGCCGATGGTGTAGCGGTCCAGGCCCACGTCGCCGATGACGAGGATGCGTCCGTCGAGTTTCCGATGCAGGAGCTGCTTGAGCCTCGGCTGATTCCATGCCGACGGCTGGATCGTTTCAGTGCGGAATTTTGCCATACTCGAAAGGGCTCCCGATCTAGGCCTTATGCCGTTTCAGCTGCAGCGATACCTGCTCCAGCGCCTGCACAACGGTAATGCTCTTCATGCAGGGGTAATGATTGCACAAATTCCCCCTGCATTTGAAGTCCTCTCCGCAGTAATTCTCCGGAACGAGCACGCTGGCCCGGCTTTCATCGCCCAGGTACGGCCCCCACCGCAAGGCGCTTTGCACGCGAATGGGCGGATAAAAGGTCACCACAGGGCGCCCGAGCGCGACTGCCAGGTGTACCGGTCCCGTACTGGGGGCAACCACGAGCGCGGACAAGCTAAACAAGCCCCCCAGCAGCTCAATGGAGCCCGCCTCCCGGCCGCCGTAGAACAGCGCCTTCTGCGCCAGGGCCCCCAGCGCATCGCTGATTCGCGCCAGAAGCGCGGCCTCAGTCTGACCGCCGGTCACGAGCACCTGATGGTTGTCCTTGAGCAGGCCATGGATGAGCTGAACATAATGGGCTTCCGGCCAGTTCAAGGCCGATCCGCCCATGCCCGGATGCACCGCGATCAGGGGCCGCTCCGGGTTCCAGCCCCTCGAGCTCAACCAGGCCTTGGCCTGGGACGCGGTACCTTCGGAAACGGAAACCCGCGTGGGAACGTTGCGCGAACCGACCCGGATGCCGATTCGCCGCAGCAGCTGCAGATTGTAATCGGCCTCATGCATCTCCACCAGGGAGCGGTGCTGCCGGAACCCACGGTTGTAAAACAGGAACGAGTAAGGCTTGGAAAAGGGGCCCACGCGGTAGCGTACGTTGGCGAGAAACGCCGCGAGCGCGATTTTCCACTGGCTCTGAAGGACAATCACGATCCGAAGCTCGAGTCTCCGCAAATCCCCCACCAGGCGCAGCAGCCCTCGCACTCCCGCATGACGTCCCTCGGGCTCGTAAACGAGGACGTCATCCAGATCCGGCAGACCCCGAATCACCGGTACCATGGGCTCGCGAACCATGGCGATCAACCGGGCATCGCGGTAATATCTCTTGATCACCTCGAAAACCGGCGTCGAAAGCACCAAGTCCCCCAGCCGGTCACAGCGAACGACGAGGATTCCGGGTTTTCCAGAGCTGGAATGAAGAAGTTCTCTTCTCATGCGGGGTCCGCGGTCTTACGGGCGGCCAAGCCAAGGCGGGATCGCACCGTTTCCTCCATTTTAGCGACGACCTCGTCCAACGTCATCCGGCTCGTGTCGATTTCCACGGCATCCTCGGCCCTGCGAAGCGGCGCGATCGCCCGGGTCGAGTCGTTATGGTCCCGCTCGGCGATCTGCCGGCGGACCTCCTCGAACGACGGGGCATCCACGCCCGTGGCCTCGAGCTCGATGAGCCGACGCTTGGCGCGCTCCTCGACGGTCGCCGTGAGAAAGAACTTCACGTCCGCATCCGGGAAAACGACGGTTCCGATATCGCGCCCCTCGAGGATCGCCCGGCCCTCGCAGCCGAGCCGGCGCTGCAGGCCGAGGAGCGACGCGCGGACCTCCGGGTGAGCCGAAACGCGGGACGCCGCCATACTGACCTCGGGCGTGCGGATCAGGCCCGTGACATCCCGTCCGTTGGCCAGAACCCGGTTGCGCGGGTTCTCCCGGGCGACATGACGGAACTGCAGATTCACCGTCCGGGAAATCTCCGCGGCCTTCGCCTCAAAGTCCGCGGCCCGATCGGCCTCGCAGGCTTCGAGCGTCATCAGACCGACCGCGCGGTAAAGCGCACCCGTGTCCACGTGCACGAAGCCCAGCTGATCGGCCAGCCGGCGCGTAGCCGAGCTTTTTCCGGTGCCCGCCGGTCCATCGATCGCCACGACCGGGCCCCGTTTCGGGATCGCCATGATTTCCAGATCTCCTCCCATCGAGTCCCCTTCACTCACTAGAGCACCGGCCTCACTTTGGCGCAAGCCCACTCCACGCTCCGCAGCTCCTCCTCCATCCGCCCCAGCACGGCGGGCACCCACTCGTCAGGCAGGATGCCGAGCTCGCCGAGCCCGAGCGCCGGCACCGGTGCCCCGGCCGGATCGATATTGATCCCGATATGAAGCAGCAGGGAAACCGGCGAAGCCGTCACGATGGAAACCGACAGCTTCCGATCGCCGACGAAAAGGTCATCGCCCTCCCGCCGGCACCGTGAGGCCCCGACGGTCAAGAGCCGCGCGTTCACCTCGTCGCACAGGATCGCCATCAGGAGGCGCTGAAGCAGCACGCCCTCGCGAAGCGCCGGGGTGCCGAAGAACTCGCCGATGAAATGGACCATCCACCGCGCCTCGATCCGATCGGCGGCCAGCCGGTCCTCCCAGTCCACCAGGTGTTCGGTGCTGACTCGACAAGGGCCGATGAACGCCCCGATCCCGGAGCCTTTCAGCCCCAGCTCGCTCAGCAGAAAATGCGGCCGCAGCTCCACGCCCGTATACGCCCGCTCCGCCTTCGAAAACACCGTCGTCATCATCATTTGCGCCTCACCTCGCTAGCGCGCGTTCGAGCCGCTGGCAGGACTCACAACGTCCGCAGGGCTTTTCGCCGCCAAAATAACAGCTCCACAGCTCCCCGAACGGAAATGGCCGCGAGAGCCGCTTCAGCGTCTCGACGATCTCCCGCTTGTCCATCCGGACTGTGTACGAAAAAAGCTCCACCCGGGTCGCAGTCGAAAGCCGGAAAGCCTCCGAGGCCCGCGCCAGGAACTCCTCGGAGTTATCCGGAAACGTCACGGCCTCTTCGCGGTTGAAGCCCACGACGACCCGCCTGGCGCCGTGCCGCTCGGCAAAGGCCGCGGCCGCGTTCACCAGCACTCCATTGCGATTGGGAACCCAGACGGCCTTGGCGCTCGCCCGCGTGACCTGCGGCTCATCGAGCTCGGCCCGGACCAGTACGGGTACCCCTTGAGCGCCGTCGGTCAGGGCGCTCCCGCCCAGACTTCCGAGCCACGGCAACTCGATGAGCTCGTGGCGGACTCCGTAGTAGGCGCACAGCGCCCGCGCGGCCCTCGCCTCGGACTCGGCCGCCCGTTGCCCGTAGCGCGCCGTCAGCGCGAGGAGCGGCTCGTCCCGTTCCACGCAAAGCGCGAGATTGGCGGCGGAATCCAGACCCCCCGAAAGAAGTACGACCGAGGCCTCACGCACCCGACTTGTCCTCGTCGAAGTAGCTCGCCCAGGCCCGCTCGTTCTCCCAGACCGTCACGCGGGAGATCCAGGTGTCCGCGGTATCGAGTCGCGCCGAAAGCCGTTCAAAGGCGATCCGCGCGATCGCTTCAGCCGAAGGGTTCACGTCCTTGAAGTCCGGCAACGCATTCAGGTCCTGGTGATCCCAGGCGGCGATCAGCTCGCGCACTTCCTTTTTGAGCTCGCGAAAATCAAAGGCCATCCCGATCGAATCGAGCTTTCGCGAACGGGCGAAGACCTCCAGACCCCAGTTATGGCCGTGCAACCGCGCGCAGTCGCCGGGATAGCCCACCAGGTGATGGGCGGCGGGAAATTCGAGTTTCACTCTCAGCTCATAAATACCAGGCATGAAGGCTCACCCTTTGCGACAAGTAGGTGCGAGGCTATCGATCTTAAACCCGGTTGGAAGACGCCGAGGATCGGTAAAAACGGAAACCAGGCAGCCCCTTGCGGATTGCTTCGTAATATCGCTTGGTATTAACAGGTTTGAAGTCCTTTCGCGAGAGCAGCTGATCCATTTTGGCGGGGCCGACGTTGTAAGCGGCCACCAGGTAGAACGGCGAAAGGTCCCGGTATCGGTCCCGGAGCCAGGCAAGGTATGCGATCCCAAGCTCGGTGTTCAGGTACGGATCCCTGAGCATGATCTCAGCCCGGCCAGGGGTGGCCAGCCGGCGGGTCAGATCCGGCCGACGATCCTGGGAGATCACAACCGCGGTGGCCGGCATGAGCTGCATCAGACCCACCGCGCCCATGGGCGAAACCACCTTGAGGCGGAAGCGACTCTCCACCTCGATCAGAGAGAGGACGAAGGCCGGGTCAAACCGGAACTCCTCACACAGGGTGATGAGGTGACGGGCCAGCTTGGGCACCTGGGACTGAGGAAAGAGATCCAGCCGGTCGGAAAGAATCACCCCAACGCGCTGCTCTGAGATGGTCGAATAAGTCTTGTGCTCCTCGGCATGGAGCGAAAAGCTGAAATCGTCGGACGGATCGGTGCGGAGCATGCCCGCCGCGAGGCTGATGGCAAAACATCCGAGGAAGCCGGCTCTCTTTAGGGTCCTACTAAAGAACTTCATAGGCAGGGGGCGACCTTACCCAGCCGACCTAAACCTGTAAAGGCACAATTCGCCACAACTAGACTCACCGAGTCACAAAGACAAGTCATTGATTAGAAATGAATATTCTCGGCAGCGTCATCCAAGACGAGCGCCATCTCATAGGCATCTTCACCGTTCGAGTAGACCCCTTTACGGACATGAATAATGGTGAAGTTCAGGCTCTGATAGAGCTGGATGGCCGGCATGTTGGACTTGCGGACCTCGAGAACGACCTTCTTACTTCCCTTGGCCGCCGCCAGGGAAACCACTTTTCGCATCATGCCCGTGGCCATTCCCTTGCCGCGATAAGGATCGGCCACGGCGACATTGAGGATGTGCGAGTCGTCCGACATGACCCAAAAGACGATGTAGCCGGCGACCACCGAATCGGTTTCATCGTCAGTCATGACCAGGACGTGGCTGTAGGGCTTATCAAGCTCCGCCCGGAAATGCTCTTCGGTCCACGGAGCAATGTGCGCCTGGCGCTCGATCTCAACGATCTTCGGGAGATCCTCGTGAACCGCGGGACGTACGCTGAAGGTCGATTCCATGGTCTCCCTTCTCGCATGGAAGCCGAATTAGAACAACCCCATGCAGGCCCACGCGTTTTTCGCCACCCGGCCGCGTCCGGTCTTGAGCGAGACCTGCCCGATCCCCTTCTGCAGCGTCAGCATTCTCGGCTGATCCTGAGGAGCACTGAAGACTTCAGAAGGATCGGTCACCATCGCCTCCCGGTGAAAGACTCCACTGAGTTCCGCACCGTCCAGTTGCCACTCTTCCATGGCGGTTTGCTCCCGCTGGACTGTCTTGTAGGTATCCAAGCATTCGGCTTCCCGGTTCATCCGCTGACACCGATGGGTCACCACCGATTCCGTCCATCGGAACACCCTGGGCTGAGTCGCCGGCAGCGGACACGGCGCAACTCCAGAGCCGGGCACGAGTTTCCATTCCAGGGTCAACGTCTCCCCGGGACGAAGCACGAGGCGAACCCACCGGTCATCGTCCGGGCGAAGAGCAAGGTCCTCCGCCCCATCGGTTCGAACGACCCGTAGCAGCCCCACGTGAACCCGCGCCGTCGTCCAGTAATCCCTGACCACCGGGCCTACGGGTGGGAGATTCCCGTTTTGCTCGAAGGTCGAGGCCCGAAGGTTGGATGTGAGCTCCAGGGAGTCATCGCCGGCCTTGCGCACCCAAAGGGCAACGGGCCGGGCGGACGGATTGGCAAACTCTTCCCTGACCAAGGGCCAGCCCTGCTTGGACGCGGCGCGGGACCACGCAAGCGCATCGCCAGGGGCGGCGGAGGTGACCAGCCGATTCTGGACGGGAGGAAGCGGCCCCACCGCCTTGAAACGGATCTCGTATTCGACCCGGCTGCCGTCTTCGAGCTGCAGATCGAGCGTAAGTATCTGGGTGTCGGAAGGATCGGCGTCCGAAGGCCTGTCCGCGAAGAGCCGGGACAAGGAGAGGAACCAGCGCCGCGAGGCGCGGTCATGAAGAGCGCTGTCGCGACTAAGCTCTCCCCGGGGGCGATTCAGCGAGTCTACGATCCGGTGCGAGTAGTAGGCGTTCTGGATGGCCGGCCCGAGGGCGCGCTCATCCCAGGCCAGAAACAGCGGGCCCTTCGCAGGTTCGGGGAGCTGGAGCGCACTTTTGAACACGATTTCCTGCGCGCTCGCGGTCACCTCTTCGTTCTTACCGGGGTACGGCGGGAGTTCGGCGCGAGCCGGGACTTCCGGATCAGAGCTCTCCGGCCCGATCAGCCTGAGTTGCAGGTGAGAGGCCTCCGGCGATTGCGTCAGTACCGGCTCCTCCTCCAGCGAGGGTTTGGGCCGAGGCGCCCCGCCTTGGAGACAGCCCGTCACCAGAAAAACCGCTCCGATTAACATCACCTGCTTTTCCCAATTTCTCATTCTCATCTCTCCTTCTCGCCGGAAGCCCGGATGGCTCCGGTACTCTCTCGCTCTTGCGCGACACACCGCCGCTTTGCCCTTCCGTCTGAGCAACCGGCGAGCCGGCGAAAAGGAGCTGTAGAGCCCAACGACGAGTTCAGGCGTTCGAATTCCGGTCGCCCTGCTCCGAAACCAAACCGCGATTCAAAGCGGCCGTTCCGCCCGCCGACAAGCCGCCGGATTTGCTTATCTCTGAATTTTCATGTTAAGTTCCGGAATCTATGAGCAAAGAGAATCCAGCGAGCGTTGCCGACTTCA
>JAMPXZ010000070.1 GCA_023700925.1 Oligoflexia bacterium
CCGAGGTGTGCCGGCGCTTTCCCCGGATCGGGCCGCGCCCGGGCTGGTGCCCCGCGGCTCCGGCCCGCCCCGCCCGGGGCGGGCCAAGGTTTTGAGCGGCGGCCCGCGGCCGTTCGCGGAGGCTTTCCCAGCGCCTTTCATGGACAAGCCGCCTGGCTTTGGTCATAGTAGAAATGCGCGCAGCCCTTCGGGAGGACCATGCTGTCAGTGACGCCTGAGCTTCAGATCCCGCTTTCTGAAATCGCGTTCTCCTACGCCCGCAGCTCCGGCCCGGGCGGTCAGAACGTGAACAAGGTGAACAGCAAGGCGATCTTGCGTTGGAACCTGCGTGAGAGCCCGAGCGTCCGGGAGGAGCTGCGGGCGCGGCTTCTCATGAAGCTGACCTCGCGCCTGAGCGAGGAGGGCGAGCTGGTGCTGGCGAGCGATCGCTTCCGTGACCAGCCCCGCAACCGCGAGGACTGTCTGGAGAAGCTGCGGGAGCTTCTCGCCGTGGCCGCGACGGTCCCGAAGAATCGCCGCAAAACGCGCCCCACGCGCTCGAGCAAGCGCAAGAAGCGCGAGCTTAAGGAAAACCTTTCCCGTAAGAAGAACTTGCGGGGCCGAGTCCGTGGCTTTGACTGATTCATCCAACTATTATTAAAAAGGGAGATCGAAATGAAAAAGAACATGACCTATCCGGAATGGCTCGCCGAACACCTCGCTGCCGCGAAGGTGCACTACAACGAACTTTGCCGGCTCGACGACGAGGAGTACGCCAAGGGCGGCTCGAGCGAATACTACGAGCAGGCGCTGCAGATGTACGGTTACATCGCCGCGCTCGAAACCTGCCAGAAGCAGGTGGGCGGGGCGAAAGCCGCCCCGAAGAAGGCCGCGGGCGCGAAAAAACCCGTCAAGGCCGCGAAGAAGCCCGCTGGAAAAAAGACTTCGCGGAAAAAGTAAGGCCAGGGGTGTGTCCGCTCTGACCCGCTCCAGACTTTCCGGCCCTGGACGATAAGTCAGATATGGGAAGCCGGTGCATGCATGCCCTCTTTGCGTTGATCGCGATTCTGCTCTCAGCCGCGGCGCTGGCCAGTGATCAGCCGAATTGCGAGCGGCTCTTTCAGTCCATTCTCCTTCAGATGGACAGTGGACTGGTGAACCGGGCGCAGCTGGCGCTGAGGAGCGGCCGCAAGCTGCAACCCAAGTTCGCGGGCAAGTCCTTTACTCAAGCCTTGGAAGAGCCAGAGGTGAAGACCGCTCTTCTTGAGGCCCAAAAGCGCGGTGTCACGAAGGGCGAAGCGCTTCAGGATCTCGTGATCGGCATCATGTATCCGGATCCTAAAGCACCCCTGCCGGAGTCCATCCTGGTCCATATGGATAGTGGACTGGTGAGCCGGGCGCAGCTGGCGCTCGAGGGCGGACGCAAGCTCCGACCCAAGTTCGTTGGCAAGCCTATTCCCCAAGCTTTGGAAGATCCGGAGGTGAAGACCGCGCTTCTTGCGGCGCAGCAGCGTGGCGTCACCAGGGGCGAAGCGCTTCAGGATCTCGTGATCGGCATCATGTATCCGGATCCTAAAGCACCCCTGCCGGAGTCCATTCTCATTCATATGGATAGTGGACTGGTGAGCCGCGCGGGGCTGGCGCTCAAGAGCGGTCGAAAGCTCTGGCCCAAGTTCGAAGGCAAGTCGCATGTTCAGATTCTGGAGGATCCCGACGTCAAGGCCGCGCTCATCGGGGCGCAGGCGCGCGGCGTGAGCCGGGGCGAGGACTTTCAGGATATCGTGATTGATGCGGTTTTTACCGCTCGTTGACGCTGCTATTCCTTCAGCTTCTCCCGCGAAACACCCCAGCTCGCGAGAATCGCCGCTTCGTCCTCGGGCGACATCGCCTTCTTGAACTTTGCGGCGGAGACGCCCTTCACGCGCTTCTCGCACTCGGCCCAGCTCTTGTGGCGCATCGGCGTGCCGCCGACGAGGCTCAGGTACGAGTGCGCCGCGGGCTTGGGCGCTTCTTTCGGCCGCATCGCGGGGAGCTCAGTGTTCTCCGGAATGTCGTGGATGGCGACGGGGTAGGACAGCAGCGGGCCGGAGTAAAGGCGCGTCGGTGGCCCCTTGGAAAAGGAAACCGCGATCTGGTCCACTCGTTCGTTGCCTGGGATGCCGCTGTGACCGCGCACAAAATGCCATTCGACCGGGAACGCTTTGTCCCGGCGCGCGAGCGCGCCCATGAGCTGTTTCCAGAGATCGGGATTGGCGACCTCGGCGCCTTCGGCGGTTTTCCACCCGCGTTTGCGCCAGGCCCAGACCCACTGGGTGATGCCGCGGATGACATAAACGGAGTCTGTGTAAACCGCGACGGGGTGCGGGTCCTTTTCCACGACGAGCAGGGCGCGGATCACCGCGGTGAGCTCCATGCGGTTGTTGGTCGTTGAGGGGTCCCCGCCGCCGAGCTCCTGGACGCGTCCGTCCGGCCAGGCGACGATGGCGCCCCAGCCGCCGGGTCCGGGATTTCCGGAGCTGGCGCCGTCGGCGAAGATCACGATGGGAAATTTCTGCGGCATCTCTCTGGGCTAGCGCGCCCCGCCGACGCTTGCAAGCGCGCAAATAGGCGTTCGGGAGAATGGCCCGAATGGCAAGAAATCCCAAAGATTACGGGATCTTAATTTCAGGCTGGTCTTTATGACAGTTCGATGACAATCAAGCGGCGGTCATCTCGTAGGGTGGGCATATGCAGCTGGCTTCCCTCCGCTTGCTCAACATTACCAAAGCCAAAGTCAAAGCCGCTCATCAGGCTGACCTCGCCGCGTTCCATGCGGAGAGTTTTCTGCCGGGCGAGTTCCGGCTCGACTCCTGTCAGCGCGTGCTGTGGCTGTGCACCGAGGAGTCGCTGAAGGCGGCCCTGTGCGGCCGCGCGGTTCCTTCGTTCGTCGAGGTCTTTGCCGGAACGAGCGCGTATCAGTTCCTCCTGCGGGTGGCAACCGGGCTCGAGAGTCAGCTCGTCGGCGAGACCGATATCTTCGGCCAGCTCAAGGAAGCCTGGAAAAAGTTCGAAGCCGCGACGCCCGCCACTCCGCTCAAGAGCTGGATCCAGCGGGCCTTCGAGGACACCAAGGAGATCCGCTCCGCGCATCTCCAGAGCCAGGGCGGCGCCACCTACGGCAGCCTGGTTCGCCGGATGATCCGCGACCATCTCGAGCGGGCCGAGGCGCCCGAGGCGGGGCCGGTTCTGCTCGTAGGAGCGGGCGCGCTCGCCGCGGCGGTGGCTCCGTACCTTTCGGATTATGAAACGCATCTCACGAACCGAAGCCAGGACAAGCTGGAGACGCTGAAGCAGGAGCTCAGCCATGCCAGCGGTGCGGGGGTGAGCATTGTTTCGCCGGGCGAGATGGAAGCGCTCGCCTGGCAGCAGGCCGCGGTCGTCGTGGTCTGTATTCCGATGGACTCGACGGAGGATTCCGAACGGATTTCGCGCCTTCGTGGCGATGCGCTGGTGATTCATCTGGGTGGCATGCGCCACCAGGCCGGCGAATGGACGGAGGTCCCCGGGTTCCGATGCCTGGATGATGTTTTCGGGCTCCAGAAATCGCAAAACTCGGTTCGTTCGCTTCGTTGTGCTCACGCGATCAAGGCTTGTGAAGATCGCGCGAAGCTCCGCTCGCTCGGGGCTTCACTTGCCATACCCCACGGATGGGAAGACCTTGCAGTCTTCGCCTGAACGGCGGATAAGTGGGGATTATGTCGAAGTCAAGTGGTGGTGACGGCGCGCAAAGCCCGTCCGTTTTGAAGTTGGGCACGAGAAAATCTCTCCTGGCCTGGGCCCAAAGCGGCTGGGTCGCCCGCGAGGTGGAACGCCTGAACCCGGGAGTGCGCGTCGAGCTCGTCGGCATCGAAACGCAAGGGGACCGCATTCTCGACGTGTCGCTGCAGAAGATGGAAGGCAAGGAGTTCTTCGTCGCCGAGCTGGACTACGCGCTCGGCGAGGGACGGGTCGACTTCACCGTTCATTCGATGAAGGATCTGAGCCTCGAGCGTCCCGCGAAGTTCGTTCTCGCCGCGATCCCCCGTCGGGAGAATCAGCGCGATGTCGTACTGTTCGGTCCTCGCGCCCTCGAAAAGATCCGCGAAGGGCGGGTGCTGCAGATCGGCACCTCCTCGCCGCGCCGTCTCGAGAATATCCCTTCTTTTTTGGAAAGAGCGCTCCCGCAGGTCGCGCCCGAGGGCGGCGTGCCCCGGCTGAAGTTCGTTGAGATCCGCGGCAACGTGAACAGCCGCCTCGCGCGCGTGCACGAGCCCGATGGGTCCGCTCGCCAGCTCGATGCGGTGGTGCTCGCGTTCGCGGGCCTGATCCGCCTCTGGGCCGATGAGGCGGGGCGGCAGGAGCTTGCGGCGCTGCTTCGGGGCGTGCGCTGGATGGTGCTGCCTCTGCGCGAAAATCCGACCGCGCCCGCGCAAGGCGCGCTCGCGGTGGAATGCCGCGCGAGCGATCATCGGGTGCGTGAGCGCCTGGGCCGGCTCCATGACGTCGAGACGGAAAGACATGTCACCGTCGAGCGCGGCCTGCTCGCCGAGTGGGGCGGAGGCTGCCACCAGAAGTTCGGCGCCTCCTCGATGCCGGCAGCGGGAATCGGGGATCTGTTTTACATCCGCGGCGTGAAGCCCGAGGGAGGCTTCGTCGAAAAGGTCGAGTGGCACGGCAAACCCGAGGCGCCCGAGACGCACCCGATCGTGCCTTGGGATGGGACCACCTGGAGAAGCGCGCAGGAGACGACTCGGATCGAGCTCGGGGCGGCGGATCTTTCCCGGCCCGCGTTCGTATCTCACTGGCGCGCGGTGCCCGAGGAGTGGACGGATCGTCTGGGCGAAGCGAGGCTTTGGACGTCGGGAGTAGCGAGCTGGCGTCAGCTCGCCAAGCGCGGCCTGTGGGTCGAGGGTTGCGCCGAAAGCCTGGGCTTTGAACACTTGTCGCCGATCCTGGGCGAGCGCGTGCTTCAGCTTCCGGCCTTCGGCGAATGGAATGTCCTGACCCACGAGACGGCCGCGGCTGACTGGAAGTCCGCCCACCCGCTCGCGACTTATCGCGTGCCGGTCGGCTACTCGGATGAGGCGCGCGCGGCGCTCACCCGGGCCACTCACGTGTTCTGGAGCAGCGGCTCGCAGTATGAGCAGCTCCGCGCGCTCGTGCCGTCGGGCGCGCACCATGCGTGCGGGCCGGGCAAGACCGCGGCAAGACTTCAGGGGGCGGGCATCGAGCCCACGCTCTTTCCGTCGGCTGAAGAATGGAGGAAATGGCTCTCATGAAAAACGACATTGGCCGGTTATCGTTGAGAAGGCTTCGCCAGAATTCCCATGTCCGCGAGCTCGTCCGCGAGCATCGCGTTTGCGTTGAGCAGCTCATCCAGCCGTACTTCGTGGTGGACGGTCTCAAGGACCGCGAAGCGGTGCCGGGCATGACGGGCACCTATCGCGACACGCCTGATACGCTCCTCGCGCAGATCGATCGCGATATGGAGGCCGGCGTCCGCAAGATGCTGCTTTTTGGCGTGCCCGCCGAGAAGAAAGATCGCGCCTTCACCTCAGACTTCACCGCGCGGCAGCTTGCCGCGATCAAGAGGCGCTTCGGCGCGGATCTTTTTGTCGCGGTGGATGTTTGCCTCTGTTCCTATACGACCCATGGCCAGTGCGGCATCCTCACGGCCGAAGGCGATCATGTGGAAAATTCCGCGACGGTGACCGAGCTCGCCAAAGCGGCGCTCGGCTTCGCCCAGGCGGGCGCCGACTGCGTCGCCCCGAGCGATATGATGGACGGGCGGATCGCCGCCATTCGCGCGGCGCTCGACGGTGCGGACCTCGACCGCACGCTGTTGATGAGCTACTCGGCGAAGTTCCACTCCAAGTTTTATGGTCCGTTCCGTGCGGCCGCGGACTCGGCGCCCAAGGGCGCGGTCGCGCTCAAGGACCGCGCCACCTATCAGATCGATCCCGGCTCGCCGCGGGACGCGCTCGCGAGCTCGCTGCGGGATGCCGAGGAAGGCGCCGACATCCTGATGGTGAAGCCGGGTCTGCCTTACCTCGATGTTCTCGCGAGCCTGTCTCGCGCGATACCTACGAAGCCCTGGGCAGTGTACGAGGTCAGCGGCGAGTACGCGGCCCTTGAGCTGATGGCCGAAAAAGGCCTCGTCAACGGGCCGGCGGCCCACGCGGAGAGCTGGACCGCGTTCGTGCGCGCGGGCGCCTCGATGATCATCACCTATGGCGCGCGGTACGCGCAGAAATGGCTGAACGCATGAGTACCTCGAAGTCCCAGTCCGAGCTTCTTTTCGAAAGGGCCAAGCGCGTCTCCCCGGGCGGCGTCCATTCGCCCGTCCGCGCGTTCAAGGGTGTCGGCGGCACGCCGCGCTTCATCCGGTCCGCGTGCGGCGCCGAGCTCGAGGATGTCGACGGCAAGCGGTACATCGACTTCTGCATGTCCTGGGGCCCGCTCATCTTCGGGCATCAGGACGAGGAGGTGGCCGAGGCGGTTCGCGCAGCCCTCGCGCGCGGCTGGTCCTTCGGTGCCGCCGAGCCGTATTCGCTCGAGCTAGCCGAGCTTCTGACGGGCGCGTTGCCGTGGGTGGAGAAGGTCCGTTTCGTGAACTCCGGCACCGAGGCGGTGATGGCCGCGCTGCGGCTCGCGCGCGGCGCGACGGGTCGGAGCAAGATCGTGAAGTTCGACGGATGCTACCATGGTCATGTCGACTCCATGCTCGTCCGCGCCGGCTCGGGTCTCGCCGAGATGGCGTCGCCGGACAGCGCGGGCGTCTCCAAGGCGGTGGCGAACGAGACGATCGTCGTGCCGCTGAATGACCTCGCGGCGCTGGAGCAGGCTTTCGAGCTTCATGGACGCGACGTCGCTGCCGTGATCGTCGAGCCGGTTCCCGCCAATAACGGCCTTCTTCCGCACGCCGAGGGTTTCCTCGCCCGGATGTGCGAGATCGCGCGCAGGCACGGCGCGCTCGTGATCTTCGATGAGGTGATCACGGGTTTCCGCGTTGCCTTCGGCGGGATGGCCGAACGGACGGGACTTCGGCCTGACCTCGTGACTTACGGCAAGATCATCGGCGGCGGCTTTCCGGTCGGTGCCTACGGCGGGCGTGCCGAGCTGCTCGATCTCGTCGCACCCAGCGGGCCCGTCTATCAGGCGGGAACCCTCAGTGCCAATCCGGTCGCCATGGCGGCGGGGATCGCGATGCTCAAGAAGCTCCGGCGAGAGAATCCCTACGCACAGCTCGAAGCGCGCGTTGAGACGCTGTCGCGCGAGATCGAGAAGCTCGCGATCGGGCACGATGTCTCGGTCCAGCGGTTCGCCTCGATGTTCTGGTTCGTCTTCGGCAAGGTCACGAGCCGGGATGGCGTGGTTCGCGCGCCCGGCGAGACTCCCGCGAGCCAGAAGGAGCGTTATGCGCGCGCCTTCCATTCGCTGCTCGATCAGGGCATCTATTTCGCTCCGAGCGGTTACGAGGTTTCATTCCTCTCGACGGCGCATACGGAGGAGCAGCTGAGCCGGGTGACGGCGGCGATCGGCGACACGCTGGCCGCGGAGAAGGGGCGCTGAGCTTGGCTTCTCGCAAACCCTCCCAGAGCGACGCGCATACCGCTACCCTGATCGCGGGCTCGAACGCCCGCTTTCGCCTCATGCTTCTGGCGCATGCGAGCTGGATCCTCTTCCTGTGCGTCCTGCTCGGCTGGTGGGTGCTTCTCGCGCTTCGACAGGCGAGCAGGATCGCGGAGCTCGAACGCGCGCTTGGCAAGGCCGCGAGCCTCGCCCAGAGTGACTGGGAGCGGACTTACCGGATGATCTTCTGGGAGTCCTCCGCGTTCTTCACGCTTCTGATCGCGAGCGGCGCGCTGCTCTTTCTGCTCTACTGGCGGGATCTGCGGCGCAATCGGGTGCTTCAGGCTTTTTTCGCCTCCGTCACCCACGAGCTTCGGACGCCGCTGACGAGTATCCGCCTGCAGGCCGAATCGGTGGCCGAAAGCCTCGCGGCGAACGCCGCGGAGAGCAGCCTCCTGCGGCGACTGCTCGAGGACACGCAGCGGCTCGAAGGGCAGGTCGAGCGGACCCTGGAGCTGGCGCGTCTCGAAGGCGGTGGCGCGGTCACGGCGCAACCGGTGCAGCTCCAGCCGATCGTGGGTCGCCTGCTTACGCGGTGGCGCCAGAATTACGGCGATCGCATCGAAGTGAACAGCGCGATCGATGACGTCACGGTGAGTGGCGATCCCGCGGCGATCGAGGTGATCCTCAAGAACCTGCTGGAGAACGCGCTTCGGCACGCGCGAAAGGACCGGGTCCGCGTCGAGCTCTCCGCGGTGTCCGGCCCCGAAGGCGTGGAGCTCAGCTATCGGGACGATGGCAAAGGCTTCCAGGGTAATCCCAAGGAGCTGGGCAACGCGTTCTACCGTGGGCCGGGTTCCAGCGGCAGCGGCATCGGGCTTTACCTGATGAAGGTCCTGATGCGGCAGATGGGCGGCCGGGCCGAGTTCAGGCCGGGCGCGGGCGATGGCTTCGCGGTGCGGCTGCTCTTCCGCGAAAGCGGAGGCCAGAACAGGAGAAGCATCGATGGCTGACACAAGAGTCTCGCGCCTTCTGGTGCTGGAAGATGAGCGCAACGTGGGCGCCACCCTCGTGGAACGCTTGCGCAAGGAAGGCTATGAGGTCGCCTGGTCGATGAGCGTCGAAGAGGCGCGTCTGGAGATCCAGCAGCGCAAGTTCGATCTGGCGCTCTTGGATGTGGGCCTGCCTGACGGCTCGGGTTTCCAGGTCGCCGAGGCGCTTCGCCGGCTCGCGCCCTCGACCTCGATCATCTTTTTGACCGCCTATGGAAGTCCCGAGGACCGCGTGCGCGGTCTGGAGCTGGGCGCCGAGGATTACGTCGTCAAGCCGTTCCACCTCAAGGAGCTGCTCCTGCGGGTGAACAACGGCCTCAAGCGCGCGCGCTACCTCTCGGGCGCGTTCGGGACCGAGGGCGAACAGCTCACGATCGGCAAGGCGGTCGTGAACTTTTCGCGCTTCGAGGCCCAGGTCGACGGCAAGAGCCATTCGCTGACCCACAAGGAGATCGCGCTGCTGCGGCTGCTTGCGGAGCGCCGGGGAAAGGTCGTAAGCCGCGACGAGATTCTCAATCAGGTCTGGTCCGAGGACGAGTACCCGACGTCCCGGACGATCGACAACTTCATCATGCGGCTCCGGCGGCTGGTCGAGGTCGATCCGGAGAACCCGCAGGTCATCAAGAGCATCCGGGGAGTGGGGTATCAGCTGTTATGAATCTGTTTCAAAAAACGCTTGCCCGTCAGAACGACTCCCGGCCTCCCGTCTGGTTCATGCGCCAGGCCGGGCGCTACCATTCCCATTATCAGAAGCTCAAGGAGCGTTATTCCTTCATCGAGCTGTGCCGCAAGCCCGAGGTCGCGTGCGAGGCGACGATGGGGCCGATCCGGGACTTCGATTTCGACGCGGCTATCCTGTTCTCGGATCTTCTTTTTCCGCTCGAGGCGATGGGCCTGGGCCTGACCTATGATCCGGGCCCCAAGCTCGATCGCCGGCTCGACACTCTTGATGACGTCCGGCGCCTGCAGGGTGGCGCCGCCATGGCTGAGAAGCTCGCCTTTCAAGGGCGCGCCATGGAGCTGATTCGCAAGGAGCTGCCCGCGAGCAAGGGGCTGCTCGGCTTCGTCGGGGGACCGGCCACGCTTTTCTGCTACGCGACCGAAGGTAGTCACTCAGGGGAGTTGAAATCGGCGCTTCGCGGGATGCGCGATGGGCGCTTCGACGCGTTCTACGAAAAGCTCGCCGACCTGCTCGCCGAAAACATGGCGATCCAGGCGCGGGCCGGCGCCGATACGATCATGATCATCGACACGAGTGCCGGGGAGTTCGACCCGGTGACTTACGCCGAGATCGAGGTCCGCGCCCTCAAGGACGTGATCGCGAGGTTCCAGGTGCGCTGTCCCGGTGTTCCCGTTTCTTACTATTCCAAGGGCACGGGCCCCGTTCACTGGAAGGCGCTCGAGGGGCTGCCGCTCGCCTGCGTGGGTTTTGACTGGGTGGAGCCGATTCACAGTCTTCTCACGAGCTGGGGCAAAAGAGCCGCGGTCCAGGGCAACTTCGATCCGCATCTGCTGTTCCTGGAGCCGGCGGAGCTCGAGACGCGGATCCGGGCCTTTTTCGCGGACGCGCTCGCGGTTCCGCGCGACGCGCGGCGTGGCTGGGTCTGCGGGCTCGGTCACGGGGTGCTGCCAAAAACCCCGGAGAAGAGCATCCGGCTCTTTTTGCGCCTGCAGCGGGAGATTTTCGGAGGCGCCGCATGAGCCTTTTCAAGAAATACAACGTCCCGGGCCCGCGCTACACGAGCTATCCCACGGTGCCGTACTGGTCGGTCTCTCCGACCGCGGAGCAGTGGCTTCAGAGCGTTGCCGCGGCGCTGGAGGACGGCGAGCGTGACGGCATCGGCGCCGCGCTCTATGTTCACGTCCCGTTCTGCCAAAGCTTGTGCACCTACTGCGGCTGCAATACCCGGATCACCCGCAACCGCGCGGTGGTGCAGCCCTACATCGAAACGCTCCTCAAGGAGTGGGACCTCTACCTCAGCCGTCTGGGCAGGAAGATCCGGCTTGAGGAACTCCACTTCGGTGGCGGGACGCCGACCTATTTCACGCCCGCCGAGCTGGAGCAGCTCATCGGCGGTCTGCTCGAACGGGTCTCCGTCCCCGCGGGCGCGGAGTTTTCGATCGAGGCCGACCCGCGCGTCACCACGCGTGAGCATCTCGTGTCGCTCGCGAAGTTCGGGTTCAGGCGCTTGAGCCTCGGGATCCAGGACTTCGATCCCAAGGTCCAGGAGATCGTTCACCGGGTGCAGAGCGAGGAGCAGGTCCGAGTGGTCACCGAGGCGGCGCGGGAGGCCGGGTTCACGGGCGTGAACTACGATCTCATCTACGGCCTGCCGCTTCAGACGCGCCGGAGCGTCGAGGATACGATCGACGCGGTGAGACGGCTGCGGCCCGATCGCATCGCCTTCTATGCGTACGCCCACGTGCCGTGGATCAAGCCGGGACAGCGCCGGTTCACCGAGGCGGATCTGCCTTCGGGCGACGACAAGCGTCTGCTCTACGAGCGTGGCCGGGAGATGCTCGCCGAGGTGGGCTACCGCGAGATCGGCATGGACCATTTCGCCCTCGAAAGCGACTCCCTGTGGCGCGCCTCGCTCGAGGGAACGCTTCATCGCAACTTCATGGGCTATACCACCCGTCAGGTCGCTCCGCAGATCGGGCTCGGTGTCTCTTCCATCGGCGACTCCTGGACCGTGTTCGCCCAGAACGAGAAGACGCTTGAGAGCTACCAACGCAGGGTTGCCGCGGGCGAGCTGCCCCTCCTGCGCGGACACGTCCTGGATGCCGAGGATCGGATCCTTCGCCGGCACGTCCTGAACATCATGACCCGCTTCGCGACGGATTGGGGCCGCGCGGAGCTTCACACCCCGTATCTCGACGGACTGCCCGAGCGCCTGGCTGAGCTGGAAAAGGACGGTCTGCTCGAGCTTTCGGGCCAGAGCTGTCGGGTGACCGAAAAGGGAAGGCCATTCCTGCGCAACATCTGCATGGCGCTCGACGCGCGGCTGGTGCGGCAGGCGCCGACCACCCAACTCTTCAGCAAGACCATCTAAGGGAGACGCGCGATGTTGGGACGGATCGATCCGCGGTGCAGGCAGGTCACGGTCGTGGGAGCGGGAATCGCGGGCCTTATCGCGGCCTACCGCCTCGATCGCGAAGGCTACGAGGTGACGCTCATCGAGGCGCAGGAGCGCGCGGGCGGCCTGATCCGGACCGAGCGTACGGAGCTCGGCATCGCCGAGGCCGCGGCCCATTCGCTCCTGGTGACGCCGGAGGTGGAGCGGTTCTGCGGTGAGCTCGGCGTGGAGCTCTTTCCGATCCGGAAGGAATCCAAGGCCCGCTACATCCTGCGCGACGGACGGCTGCGAAAGTTTCCGCTGCGGATCCGCGAGGCGGTGGTGGCCTTCCTCCGCGCCTATTTCGTGCTGTCGCCCAAGGAGCCCGCGCCCGAGCGGATGACTTTTCAGGACTGGGCGGAACGTTACCTGGGGAGCGCGGTCGCGCGCTACCTGATGACCCCGTTCCTCCGCGGCGTCTACGGCGCCAATCCCTCGGATCTCACGGTCGCGGCCGTTTATCCCGCGCTCGTCGTCCCACGCGGGCACTCGCTCGTGAGCTGGATGCTCAAGCGCGCCTTGGGCCGCGCCGGGGATCGCAAGCCTCGTTTGCCGCGCGAAAAAGGCAAGCTGCGCGGCATGGTCGCCCCGCGCGGGGGAATGCAGGCGCTCGTGGATGCTCTCGAGCGAAGGCTTTCCGAGCGGCTCGGGGCGCGTTTTCGCAAAGGCGAACCTCTGTCGCGCCTTCCGAGCGCGGGTAACATCGTCCTGGCGGTCCCGGCTTACGCCGCCGCCTCCCTGCTGAGCGAGGAATCGCCCGAGCTGAGCGCGGCCCTGTCGGCGGTCCGTTACACTCCGCTGGTGGCCGCCACGGCTTTCGTCGCCCGCGAGGCAACCCTGCCCCGCGGTGTTGGGGTGCTTTTTCCGGAGGGTGAAGGCCGCGAAGCGCTGGGCGTGCTCTTCAACTCCAGCAGCTTTCCCGAACGCGTGACGGATGAGGCGAAATGGGCCTCGTTCACGCTTATTCTCGGTGGGACGCCCGCTCCCCACCTTGTCGAGAAAAGCGAGTCCGAGCTTGCGACCATCGTGAGCCGGGAGCTGCGCTCCGTGATGGGAGTCAGCGAGGTCGCGCGCGTGGTGATCCGCAAGCGCGAAAAAGGGGTGCCGCGGTACGACTCCGTTCTGCAGCAGGCCTGGCGGACGGCCGAAGCGACTTGGTGCCTTCGCCCTGGACACGTTCTGTTCGGCAATTTTACGGGGCAGGTCAGCCTTCGAGGGATGATTGAATCGGCCGCCGGTCTGGCAGCGGGATTGCATTCATGACGCTCAATGGACATGAAGCCCAATCTCGGACGGCCGCCGCGGTTCAGCATCCTGTACTTCCTTCTGGCGGTCTGGCTGGCACTCTTCTTCTTTGACTTCGTCCGCTACAGTCGCAACGTCGAGATCATTCCTTACAGTCAGTTCATCACCTACCTGGACCAGGAGAAGGTCGCGAGCGTCTCCGTCGGCAGGGAGAAGATAGAGGGCACCTTCAAGACCGCGCCGAAAGGGCAGCGCAAGCAGTTCATGACGATCCGGGTGGAAGACCCGGCGTTGCCCGACCGGTTGACCGCCGCCAAGGCGAGCTTCACGGGTGTCCAGGAGAGCACCTTCTGGCGGGACGTGCTCTCGTGGGTCGTGCCCGCGGTGATCCTCGCGATGGTGTGGCTCTTCTTGATGAATCGGATGGGCCAGGCCTCGGGTCGCGGCGGCGGAATGCTTCCCCTCGGAAAATCGAAGGCCAAGATCTACGTCGAAAAAGGCGTCAAGCACCGCTTCGAGAACGTTGCGGGCGTGGATGAGGCGAAGGACGAGCTGCAGGAGGTGGTGAACTACCTGCGCGACCCGAAAAAATACTCAAAGCTCGGCGGACGCATGCCCAAAGGGGTCATGCTGGTCGGGCCACCCGGCACGGGCAAGACCTTGCTGGCCCGCGCGGTCGCGGGCGAGGCCGGCGTCCCCTTCTTCTCGATCAACGGCTCGGAGTTCGTGGAGCTGTTCGTGGGCCTCGGGGCCGCGCGGGTGCGCGATCTCTTCGAGCAGGCGCGCGCCCAGGCTCCCTGCATCATCTTCATCGATGAGCTGGATGCGCTCGGTAAAGCCCGAGGCCTGACCGCCGTCACCGGCGCCTCCAACGACGAAAAGGAACAGACGCTCAACCAGCTGCTGGCCGAGCTCGATGGGTTCGATCCTTCCGTCGGCATCATCATCATCGGCGCCACGAATCGCCCGGAGGTGCTCGACCAGGCCCTCCTGCGCTCCGGTCGCTTCGACCGCCAGATCGTGCTCGACAAGCCGGATCGTCGCGGCCGCGAGAAGATTCTTGAGGTCCACCTCAAGAGCATCAAGATGGCAAAAGGGGTGAGCGTGCCGACCATCGCCTCGCTGACCGCGGGGTTCTCCGGCGCGGATCTGGCCAATCTGGTCAACGAGGCCGCGCTCATCGCGACCCGGCGGGGCGCCGAGGAGGTCCAGCTTCCCGATTTCACGCAAGGCATCGAACGGATCGTCGCGGGCCTCGAGCGCAAGAGCCGCATTCTCAATCCCAGCGACAAAAAGCGCGTGGCTTATCACGAGATGGGGCACGCGGTGGTCGCGCTCGCGCTCGGCGAGGATGAGGCGGTCCACAAGGTCAGTGTCATTCCGCGCGGCATTGGTGCGCTCGGGTATACGCTCCGGAGGCCCACCGAGGACCGTTACATGATGAGCAAGGCGGAGCTCGAGAGCAAGCTCGCCATCGCGCTGGGGGGCCGCGCCTCGGAGGCGATCTTCTTCCGTGAGGTCACCACCGGTGCCGCCGATGACCTGGAGAAGGCCACTGAGGTCGCCCATGCCATGGTCACGCGCTACGGAATGAGCCCCGAGCTGGGGCTCGCTACCTTCGAGCGTGACGCGGCTCCGTTCCTTGGCGGACAGAGCACGATGCGCACGGCCTACAGCGAGAGGACGGCGCGACTCATCGACCAGGAGGTCGCGGGACTGCTGAACCACGCGTTCCAGAACGCGACCGAGGTGATCTGGCGCAATCGCGAGCTGATCGAGGAGGGGGCGCGGCTGCTCCTGGAAAAGGAGACGATCGACGAGGCCCAGCTCAAGGAGCTGTGGGATCGTCATCGGAGCGCTCATGAGGAAGATACGGGGCCGGCGCCGAAGCCGGTTCTGCGCGCGTCCTAGCCCTGTTCGCGAAGCTCGCCGAGCGCGGCGTCGGCGAAGCGCCGCGCCTGTCGGCATTGCTCGGACGTCAGCTCGTTGGTTCCGCCGGGTCCCATGAGATTGCGCCCCTCCGGCACGTGCGGGAGCGAGAGCGCGTGGGCCAGCTCATGGGCGATGATGGGAGCGGCCGAGACATCGAAGAATTTTGTCGCGGAGATCATGGCGCCGATCCGGTCGATACGGTCACCGCGGGTGAAGGCCCAGCCGAGTCCCGTGAGGAAGTAGCCCCCCTCGCGGAAGGTCCAAGGTCCGGCGACGGTGACGGGAAGCGCCGTGAAGCCCGACGGATTCAGCGCGGCGGCCAGGCGGCTGAGGTCTTCCTGGCTCTGCGGTTGATAAGGCACGCCGAGGGAGGAGGCGCGCACGTTGGCGACGACTCTCGGAGCGAACCTCAGCCCGCACTGCGACCAGATGCGGTTGACCTCGTTCAGCCGCTCGCGAAGTTGGGATTCCGCGATTTTCCCGATCTCCTGACCGTTCTCCAGGGCCTCGCTCAGGTTCCTCAGGTCCACGCGTAGGGTGATCTCGGTCCACGAGGGGTCGAGCGGCAGGAGCGCGGTGGGTGGCGCCGGCAGTGCCCAGGCGGTCGACCCTGCGGTCAAAAAGCCGAGCAAAAACAATGAGGAGTGGCAAAATTTCCCAAAGTTCATGCACCGCGTTGTAACCGATGACGCCCACAACGGCAAAGCCCATTTTAAGTGCATGGAATCTAGCGTCTTGCTGGCCCGCGAAGCCTGCTGCAACCTAGGAAGGTGAGCACCTCTGGAAGAACCGTAAAAGACCTGATGACCTCTGACGTGTTTTGTCTTCACGCCGACGACACCCTGAAGGACCTCGATGAAGTCCTGACCTGGAAGAAGTTCCGCCACGTACCGGTGATCGATGATGAGAGGCGGCTGGTCGGCCTGGTCACGCACCGGGATTTTCTGACGCTTGCGATCTCCAAGCTCGCCAAGGTCCGCAAAGAGGAGACTTTTGGTCTCTACAGCGGCGTCCGCATCGGCGATGTCATGGGCAAGAAGGTCACCACGATCGGGCCGGACGCGAAGCTCTCGGAGGCCGCGGAGGTCATGCTGAAATACAGATTCGGCTGCCTTCCGGTCGTTCAGGATTCGCGTCTCGTCGGCATCATCACCGAGTCGGACTTCGTGAGGGCCTTGCTCAAGCCCGAAGCTTGAGGGTTCGTCACTCGCACTGCTGCAGCGCTATATTCGAGTACAGATAGCAACCCTTCGGCACCTGGCATTGGCTCTCGCGGGCGAAGAGCTCGCGGTCACGCGCGGCGTTCTCGGATTCTCCGAGGTACCACACCGTTTCCAGGTTGATCTTCGCGCGGTCGAGATCCGCGCAGTCGAGCTTTCCCATGAGTACGGTGCGA
>JAMPXZ010000071.1 GCA_023700925.1 Oligoflexia bacterium
TCCGATGCAGGAGGCCTAGGATTAAGCCGTATTAACATTTTTGGGGTTCGCTGGCCGGGCAGCACCAAAAAAAAGGCCCGGCGCAAGCCGGGCCTCTTCGAATTTCACGATCGATCGGTCCTGAAAATCAGGTGGACGAAAGAACGTTCGGAATCGTCTTTTTCACGAACAGCGTGAGACGGCTGACCTTGCGGGCCGCGCGGCCCTGCGGGATCGCGCCTTTGCTCGCGGCCTTTGAGAGCGCCTTGACGGCGGCCTTGTAGGCTTCCTGAACCTTCGTGGTGTCTTTGGTCTTGATGGCTTCAAGCGCGGCCTTCAGCGCCCTGCGGGCGGAAGTGCGAATCATCGTGTTACGGTCTTGGCGACGTACGGCCTGCTTGGCGCGCTTGGTGGATTTGCGTGTGTTAGCCATGATGGCTGTCCTTTCGGTCTATTGGATACACCGGATCGCGGAGGGGAGAGCCCGTGGGGTACTCCTGCTGCGCCGGTTCATCTGGCTGGTTACTGGAATTGAAGGAATTTTTCAAGCCTGCTTTGTTGCGTTTCGCAGCCCGCCGCGCTGGCGTTCCGCAAGATTGGGCTGTTCCCTCGGTTTAAAGGCATTGCGGCGGGGCTTCAGCTTTGCAATGAGAGGCTGTCATGGAGCGCGCACACGCCAGTAAGTTAGACGGAGCATTGAATCTGCCCTTTGACCTGCCTCTGGATTGGCTGCGTCCTATTCGAGTGCCGAGTAGACTGGTCTCCCGACGGCATCTGCCTCTTACGAAGATTTTGGCTCGTCGATGGATGGGACGGGAGTACCGCCAACAGCAGTTCTTGCTGTCGGGCCGTCCTGCGGCCGAGTCGGTGACGATCTACCGGGACGCTGGCTAAGCCTTTGATATAAGGCGCTTCGCCGGATCGCGTAACTCACCGCGTCCCAGGCGTTGTCCCGGAGCAGGAAGCGGGAGCTGATGACCCAGCCCGGGCTACGATGAGCCACAGTAAACCAGGCGTCGAGATTCTTTTTGCGTTGCTCTAGAAGCCCCGTTCGTAATCGCCCGGCACGACCGCGCAGCTCCGTGATCAGCTCCTGAGGTATCCGCGTACCAACGCGGCTGCGCAACAGGCTCAGGGCGAACCAGGCCGCGCAGGTGCTGGAGCGGGCTTCGATGAGGGTGAGCAGCCGCTTCCAGCTGGCGCGCTGCTGGAACTCGGGGCTTTCAATCACGAAATGAAGATCGTTGAGCCAGACGGGGGATTCGAGCAGGTGCTGGACCAGCGAGTGCCGGATCAGAAAGGCGAGCTGATCTTCGATCCCGAGCGCCATCTCGCGTGAGCGGGACCAGATGGCGGCGGTCTGCTCCTCGGTATCGCCCTCCTGCAGGTGTCGATGAAGTTCGACGGTGGGAAGATCAGGGGAACGCCCCAGCTCCACCCGGACGCGGCCCGGGGGGAGTGGTCCCACCTGCGCGTACCCGTTTTGCGCGAGCAGTGACAGGGCCTCCTCAAAACGCGCCGAAGGCACGAGCAGGTCCACGTCCCGCATCGGACGAAAGATGCATTCGGGATAATAGCGCGGGCCCAGATCCATGCCCTTCAGCACGATGCAGGGAAGACCGGCTCGCTGGAGCACCGAGAGCGCAGCCTCGAGTTCGCACTCGAGGAGCGCCAGGATCGCGCGCTCGCGCCGGAGCGCTGTCTCGATCTTCGCGCGAATGGGTGGGGCAACCTCAGCGAACCAGGCGTTCCGGGAGATGACCGAGAGCAGGGGCAGTGTGGCGTGGATGCGCTCAGCGTAGCCGAGCAGCGCGTCCCAGGCTTCGTTTTGCTGAAAAAAGGAAGGCCGATTCAGCGTCAGCTCGCCAGAAGAAACCTTGCAAAGCGTCTCCGGGTGTAAAGCGGCGAGGACAAAATCGCTGATGACACGGTCGCTGATGTCCAAGCTCGTGCTGGCGATCACGGCGAGAGCCTCCGCGCCCATCCGAGCGCACGTACCAGTCCGCGCGCGAGGCGGGCGCGAGGCGACTCCGGGGGCAAGGTCAGCAGCGAGAGCCGCGCGATAATCCGGTCAAGCGCTCCGGCGCGGAAAGCCTCGTGCGGACGGCGTTGTGTTGGGCTGCGCCAGGTCAGGAAACGTCGCGCACGCCGGTGCCGTGCCCGTCGGCGCACGCCGATGATCCTGCCCCAAAGCTGCGTCTCTGGCAGGGTTTCGCCCGCAAAGGCGGAGTCGCCTTTGGAGAGGATACCTGAAGGCGTGTGGGCCAGCACGCGGTGGACGACCCAGGGTTGCGAGGGAGCCTGAGGATCCCTGCCGAGGATCAGCTCACCGGCCCTGAACGGCGCGCCGGCGCTCCAGTCCACGGCGACCTCATCGCCCGGGTCAAGGAACGGCTGCATGCTGGCGCCCTCGACCGTGATCCAGGTCATCTCAGGATTTCAGTCGCGAGGCGGTGCAGGCCGGAGTGGTCGCTTTGCGCCCGCCGCCGGTGGTGCCGTTGCACAGGGCCGCCACCGCGGTGAGCGCCTCGCTCGCGATCGCTGGTTTTTCGTAAGGTTTTTTCGCCGCTTTCTCAGGTTTCTTCGTTTCGCCGGCGGGCTTTGAGGCTTCAGCTTTTGACATGAGTGGCTCCTTTTGGGGCACAGCGGGCTGTTTTATCGAGAATCAGGGACCAGAAGGCGGGGTTCTTCCGGAAATGGAGGCGTTGGATGCCGGGCTGGGTGGAGGCGAAACGCAGCGCAAGCTCGAGCTTGGCCTCGTTGCTTTCTTCAAAGTCGACGCTCATCGCGCTGGCAAAAAGCGCCGCAGCGGCCGTGGCGGGCGCAAGCGGCTCCAGAGAATCATGGTCAGACTGCCGAAGCGCATACAGCCCGGCGATCGGGGCGCTCGCGGCAGGAGGGGCTTCGCGAGAGTAGCCGCAGCCGAGCGGAGCCGCGTGCACCCAGGGGACGTCGCCTTTCATCTGAATGATGACACCATCATCGCCCAGGGGCAGCGCAGCCGAGTCGGCCTGGGTGATCAGCGCGATACTGGTCGACTTGCCGGCCTCGCTGTGCCCGAAAAAGACATAGCCCCGGCCGTCCCGGATTACCGCCGCACCATGAAGGAGAAACGCGTTGTTTCGAAGCAGTAGCGGCGGAGTGAACCAGCGCAGAAGGTTGTGAAAGGCATCGTCGAGCTCCGGCGCAGCCCAGGCAACCGCGCGTTCCATTGCGGCTCCGGGTGAAGGGGCAAGACGGCGCGCGGCAAAATCGCGCTGCACGACCTGGCGGTTCTGGATCTCGAATTCCGGATTGGGGTCGTCCCACAGCGAGGCTTCGGCGTCACTGAGGGGCTCCATCCGAAGCTCGCCTTCGGCTGGGCCCTCCCCGCGAAAGTCGCGAAAGTAGCTCTCGACCCGCGTGCGAAACGCCGCTGAGGCGCTGAGTAGATCGACGCGGACCCCGGCTATCCGGAGCGGGACACGAGGGAGCTGATTTTCGAAAGCCAGCCGCGAAAGCTCGCGCTCGAGGCGTCTGCCGCGAGCGGTCGACTGATCTTCGTGCTTGTGGCTCAAGAGACCCTCCCCACTGGAGGCTATTCTTGAAGCAAGGCCGGATTTCGTCAAGAATTTCCGCGAATTTCTCTTGCTTCGGGCTTTGGGCTCTTGGTTTAATTCGCCCTATGGACTCGTCCAACTGTGGTGGCAGACCGTGCAGGACCCCTGATCTTCCCTGGCGGCGGATCGATGGGCGCGTCGTCGTGATTCATCCTCGCTCGGGTCAGGTGCATGAGCTGAACCCGGTGGGCGCCCAGCTTTGGGAAGCGGCCGATGGCCAGCGGGCCCTCACTGAGATCGCCCACGAGCTTGCGCGCGAGTTTGAGGTGAGTGAGGAGCAGGCAGGGCGGGATGCCGCTGAATTTTACGCCGAGCTGGAACGCCTCGGCCTGGTCCGTTTTTCATAGAAGGCCCCTGAGATGTCCATCCTGGACCGGATGAGAAACCGTTCGGCTGAGCTGCTGGTGCCTTTTCAGGCCACGATCGAGCTGACCACCGAGTGCAATGCGCGCTGCGGGCACTGCTATCTGGCGAGCCACGACGATCGGGTGGCGGGCGGGATCCCGCTGTCAGTGGACGAGTGGAAGCGGGTTTTTGACGAGCTGGCGGCCGCGGGCACGCTTGTCCTGATCTTCATGGGAGGCGAGGCGCTTTTGCATCCGCGCTTCTGGCAACTCGCGGAATATGCGGCGACGAAGAACTTCGCGCTGAGCCTCATCTCTAACGGGCTGGCGATCGACGAGACTGCGGCGGAGCGGCTGGCCGGGCTCGGCTTTTACCAGGTCAGCTTAAGCCTTTACTCGATGGAGGCGGAGATCCATGACCGGATGACCCGGCGCAAGGGGTCGCTCCAGCGTGCGATGGCCGCGGTGGAGCGGCTTCGTGCGCGGGGGATCCCGGTAAGCGTCAACTGCCTGCTGACCTCCGCGAATATCGAGCGCTGCTTTGAGCTCGAGGACTGGGCGGGCGCACGCGGCGCTTCGGTGCAGTTTGATCCGATGGTGACGCCAAGAAGCGATTCCGCGCTCGATCCGACCCTGCTTCGGGCCACGCCCGAGCAGCTCCGCGGGTATTACCGCGAGGCACGGCGCCGGGGGCGCGCGATCGCGCCGGCTCCGGTCGCGATGGGGGATCCGGTATGTAACGCGGGCCGGGGCAAGTGCGCGGTGAGCGTCACGGGGGAGCTGCTGGCTTGTCTCGATGTGCGCGAATCGCTGGGGAATCTGCGCGAAGCATCCTTCGAGGAGCTCTGGAACTCCCCGCGCGCCGAGCGACTTCGCGGCCTTCGCAATGAGGATCTTCGCTTCGATCCCAGTGGGGGCGACGGCGCCTTCTGCGACCATTGTCCCGGAATGGCGGCGAGCGAGGTGGGCGATCCGCGCGCCGCCGTGCCATTTCTCATGGAGCTCGCGCGGATCCGGCGCGAGGTCGCAATAGGGGATTGCATCTTCGCTCAGGAGCGTTAAGATTCCTTTCATGAATAGAACACTTCTCGCAGCTCTTTGCGCGCTTTTCACCTTGTCGCTTGCTCAGCCGGCCCTCGGTAAAGGCGCTCCGGCCTCGTATGTCCGTCCGGGCGGGACCGCTGTGGGCGTGATCTTCGGCGAGCCCACGGGCATCACCGGCAAATTCTGGCAGGGATCGCGCAACGCCATCGATGCGGGTTTTGCTTACTCCTTTGACAGCTTCATGATGATTTACGGCGATTACCTGTGGCACTTCCCGGGCGCGTTCGGGGCCTCCACGCCGTTCGTCGCGTCGCTCTCGCCCTACCTCGGCGTCGGCGGCGAGATCATGTTCGGCGATCGCTACCACTGGGATCGCAAGTGGGTGGTTCAGGAAAGCTCGTCGGCCGGGATTGGAATGCGTATCCCGCTCGGTATCGAGTGGCGTCCCGCGAATCCGCCCCTCGGCGTCTTCGTCGAGATGGTCCCGGGCCTCGGCATCATTCCCGGCATGTTCGGCTTTTTCCACGGCGGCCTGGGCGTTCGGTACTATTTCTAGACTGGCGGGAGATTGGGAAGGTCGGCCCAGTCCGCCTAGCGGGTAGCCGGATGGCATTCCAGCAAGGCCTGTCTTCGCTCAGGAATGAAAACGGTCTACATGCAAGGAGAGCGGACGGCGCTTCTCGGACCGACAGCTTCCGTTGATCGAAAATTCCATTCGTGGATCCAAAGTGAGCTTTGCGGTGGGGATGCCTCCTTCGCCGGGGTAAAAGGCGCCGATCCCGCCCATCGTGACGCCATCGCAAGCCAAGGCGCGGTTTTTGAGGCTCATCACTTTGCAATTCTCCATTTTGAGGTCAAAGAAGACTCCCAGCTGGGAAAATCCGACCAGGACCAGGTCTTCTGAGCTGTCGAACTCGATCGCAAGATTTTGTTCCGTCGGGCCCCATTGGCGAGCGCAATCCGTGGTTCGTACGGTAAGGCCGCCCCAGCTGGAGGTCGCGAGCAGAAGGAGGGAAGCGAGGGCGAGCGAAATCAGATTTCTATTTTTCATAGCGGGGTACATATCGTAAAATGTGACGCGCCGCGCAATGAAAAAATTCCTCTTCTGGTTGTGAGGACTACTGGGCAGAGCCGGCAGGTGCCTCGCGCGAAGAGGAGCTTTGTGCGCTGGCCTCGGCTTCGTGGACCTTTTCATAGGCCTCGTGAATTGACATTGCGTCGGATCCGCGCGCCTTTAGGATTGAGGCCAGGTCGTCGAATTTTTTCAGGAGCTCGATCGCAGAGGGATCAAATTCCGGGCTTTGGCAGGTGAACACTTCCGCCTTATTTTTCAATGGGCCGGAGTGGATCCCATTCGGCAGGGAAAATTTGGCCAACTTCAGCGAGTTTTTCAGGTAAACCACTTGGCCACTCTTCTCGTCGAGTACGACCAGCGCGGAGCCTTGAGTGGAGGTGGACCACTTTCCGCAGTTGGCGGCAAAAAGAGTATAGTTTCCGTACTTCTCCTTTGTGAATTTGACGGCCTCGGCTTTATGGCCTCCCATGGGCTCCCCGCAGATACCGATTCCACCGATCCAGGTGCCGTCCGTAACGTTTATCAAAAGACTGGTATAATCCCGGTCTTCATTGGGCTTGCGCGTATCCGCCCTTAGCTCGAAGACCTCGCCGAGCCGACTCAAGGAATGCTGCTTCCGCACGGATATTTCGCAGCCTTTTTCGACCTCGTAGGTGCCGCTTTGGATCTTCAGTGTCTCCGCGTGAGCTGAAACAGAGATCGCGAGGCACCACATCAGGAAGATAGCCTGGAATTTCATCGGAAAGGTCTCCTCTCAGCGTTCGAAATATAAACGACGTCTCGAGTTCAAAGTGTAAGTCGGATGCTACGGGAAGTCTAGCGCACCGGCTCGTTATGCCCGTGGCGGAGCGGTTTGGAGGATATCGAAGGAGACGTGATCCAAGGGGACCGTTTCTTCGGCACGCTCGATAACGGCTCCGAGGCTGTGATCACAAGGAATTGGCTCGCGCGACGCAAGTGTCGGTTCACTTTGCGCATCCCCACACCTTCTCCGAGCCGGGTGCTAACGAAAACTCCAACGCCCTGGTTCGCCACTTCCTCCCCAAGAAAACCAGCTTCTCCAGTCTCTCTCAGTCACGCCTGAACACGATCGAAGATCTGCTCAATCATCGCCCAAGAAAATGTCTCGGATATTTGACTCCTTGGGAGGTTCATTTTAAGAAGCCTCCCAAGATCTCCAATATCTCAGCGTTGCACTTGTCATCTAAATCCGCCCTACAGAGAATGCTTGCAATACCATTGCCCCGATGATATTCAATCGCAAGTGAGACGAAAAAGACAAGAACATCAACTCACGCTTCCCGGACTGACAAAACGAACGCGTATCCTCGCGCACGGGGGCGACCTCACTCAGGGCAAGCGCAAAACCGCGCGCCCTTTTGACCGCAAGCAGGCGCTTCACGTGGTGCTGCGCTCGAGCAAAGCCCGCGGCGAGCGCTCACTCCTCCATCCCCGTCACTGCAATCACGTTCGCGCGCTGACGAAGCGACTAGAGGAACGCTGGGGCGTCACGGTCTATCGCTACGCGAACGCGGGGAATCACCTGCACCTGCTCGTCCGCGCGCGCACGCGGCCCGCCTGGCAGGGCTTTATCCGCGAGCTCTCCGGCGGAATCGCGATGCTCGTCACGGGCGCACGAAAGGGCCACGGACTGCCGCGTGAAATGGCAGGGCTGTCGCGCGAAAAGGGGAGCCTGCGGGGCAAAAAAGGCGTCGCCGAAAGCGCGCAACGCGGGTTCTGGGACCATCTTGTTTTCACCCGTATCGTGGGCTACGGGCGCGATTTCGCGGGCGTCGCGAGGTACGTCTGCACGAACCTTTGGGAAGGCCTGGGCGTTCCGGTGAGGAAATACCTCGCACGCGGTTACCGCGTCCTGGAGATTTCTGAAGAGGGAGCGATGCTGGTCACGCAGCGCGCAGGGCCTCAAAAGAGCCCGGTTTAGATTTATCCCACCGCGCTTCGCCCGGCGCGGTTCACACTTGCGAACGCCGCGCGAACGAGCAGGGCGGCCAGCGGCAGCGTGAGCAGACTCCAGGCGGAGAGTCCCCACAAGGACTGAAGCCATTCGGGCGTCCCGGCGATCGCGGCGCGGGACCCTTCGAGCAACAGTGAAAACGGCGAAACCCAGCCCGACAGCGCTTGCAGCGCGGGCGGCAGGACCTTTGTCGGAAAGTACGCGCCGCCGAGGATCGCTCCGGCGGCGGCGAGATAACCGAGGAGCGCTTCGCCGCGCCCGAACCTCAGCAGCGCCGCCACCGCGATCGAGCCCAGGGCCAGGAATACCGGCATCGAGAGGAGCTGAAGCAGGAGCAGCGGCCCGACTGCCCGCCAGGGGATTACAAAGCCGAAAAAAAGAGCCGCGAGCGCCACGGTAAGCAGCACGCGGAGAAGCTCGAGTGGAAGCTGCGCTCCTCCCGAGATCGCGAGCACCCGCACGGGGCTCACCGGCTGGGCCAGCATGGCTTCGAGTGTTCCGTTGCCGGCGCACTGGCGGATCATGCGCGGCAGTCCCTGGAGAAGCGCGAGCGGCGCGAAGAGCGTCAGCTCGCCGATGAGAAGATAGTGAAAGTAGCCCGCGCCTTTTTCCGAAAAGCCCGGGGCGAACGCGCGCGCGGTGTACCAGTACACCGCAAGGCTCGCCACGAGCCCGATGAGCTCGCCGATCGACGCATACGGCGTGGGATAGCGCTCGCGCACCTCGCGGCGGAGCAGGAAGCTCAGGGCCCCCAGCAGCTGGCTCATGGCGCCTCCCTCGTTATTTCCGCTTCGCCGGTGGGCTCGCTCTGGCTCAGCTCCTCAAGTCTCAGCGTCCGCGTCGCGCAGAGCGCGGCCTCCTCCTCGGCGTGGGTGACGAAAAGAATGGTTTTCCCCGGCAATCCGGCAGCAAGGAAGCTCCGAAACGCCGCCGCCGCCTCGGGGTCGAGGCTCCGCGTGGGCTCATCGAGCAGCAGCACGGCGGGATCCCCGAGCAGCGCGCGCGCGAGGCCGAGGGCCTGCTTCATTCCGCTCGAGGCGTGATGAAAGGGCGTTTCGAGCGCGGGCCGTAAAGAAGCCAGGGGCGACACGCGTTCGAGCGCGGCATCGACGGCGACGGCGGCCAGGCCGCGGAGCGCGGCGAAGAACTCGAGGTTCTCCCTTCCGGTGAAACGCGGAAAGAAGCCGCCTTCGACGGCGGGGAGAAAGCCGAGGCGCGCCTTGGCGCGAAGCGGGGCGCGGATGACCGAGCAACCCTCGATCCACGCGTCTCCCGCCGTGGGTGCCAGGAGCCCGGACAGCACGCGCAGGAGCGTGGTCTTGCCGGAGCCGTTGCGACCCAGGAGCGCGACGCGCTCGCCGGGGGCGATCGCAAGCTCGATCCCGCGCAGAACGTGGAGAGCGCCGAAGCTGCGTCCCAGCCCCCGCGTTCGGATCATTGCCGGCTCAGCAGTTCGTGGACATAGGCCTCGACGCCGGTCTCGAGCGCGGTGAAGGGCGGGGCGTAACCCTCGGCGCGGAGGCGGGCCATGCGGGCCTGGGTGAAGTACTGGTACTTGTCGCGGATCTCGATGGGAGTATCGACGAAGGTGATCTTCTCGGGTTTGTCGAGCGAGCGGAACACGGCGCGGGTGAGATCCAGGTACGTCCGCGCCTGCCCGGAGCCGAGGTTGAAGATCCCGCGGCGCAGCGGCCGCGCGAGCGCGAACTCGAGCACCGAAACCACGTCGTCGACGAACACGAAGTCGCGCGCCTGATGCCCGTCGGCGATTCCCGCGCGGTGGCTGCGGAAGAGGCGGACTTCCCCCTTGGCCTGGATCTGGTCGAACGCATGGAGGACCACGCTGGCCATCTTGTTCTTGTGGCGTTCGCCCGGACCGTAGACGTTGAAGAACTTGAAGCCTGACCAGGCCGGCGGGGCATGGCCCGCGCGTTCCTGCTCGAGCGCCCAGAGGTCAAACGCGTGCTTGGAGCGCCCGTAGGGATTCAGGGGCCGCAGGCGGCCCAGGGCCGACTCGTCGTCGTCATAGCCTTGTTCGCCTTCGCCATAGGTCGCCGCGCTGCTGGCGTAGACCAGGGGCAGGCGTTCGCGCGTGGCGAGCTGCCAGAGCTTTTGGGAGTACTCGACGTTCCATTTCCGGAAAAAGGCCTCGTCCGTTTCCATCGTGTTGGCGCAGGCGCCGAGGTGCACGATGCCGCGGAGGGCGGGTTTCTCGCGTTCGAGCCACTCGAAAAGGTTTCCACGGTCGACGATTGTACCGTAGGCGATCCCGCGGTGCTCGGTCCGGTCGGCGAAGTGGCTTTCGCGGTCAACGGAGATCACGGGGATGCCGCGCGCCTGGCAGGAGACCACGAAGCGGGACCCGATGAAGCCGGCCGCGCCCGTGACGAGAAGGGGAAGTGAAGTCTGGCTCATTTCTCAATTTCTAGCGGTTGGGGCTTTGAAAAGCAACGGAAGCCGCGCCCTGCGAAAAAGCTCCCCGCGGTCAGGGCGCAAAGCGCCCCCGCCCCGAGCACCACGGCAGGAGCGCCGTACCGATCGGCGAGCGTGCCTTGCAGGAGGCTGCCGAGCGGCACGGCTCCGAGGAAGGTCATGTTGTAGATACTCAGGACCCGCCCGCGCAGGGAATTCTTGACCTCCTGCTGGATGGTCGTGTTGATCCGGGGGAAAAGGGTCATGAGGAAATAGCCGAGAAAGAACGTCGCCACGAGCGAAAGCGGCAGGGTCCGCGCCGTCCCGAGCAGCATCAGCGCCAACCCGGCGAGCAGCGTCTGAAGCAGTAGCGTCTGGCCCATGCCGCGGCAGAAGCGGCCGCTGAGCCCGCTGAATCGGACGCCCGGACCGAGCAGGCCCAGGATCGCCCCGAGCCCCGCCATCGAGGTCAGCCAGGCCAGGCTCCCTGGGCCGCCGCCGAGCACCGTCTTGGCGATAACGGGCAGCAGGACCATGAAGGGAAAAGCCACGAGGCTTGCGAAGCTCGCCAGGATCATGAGGCGCAGGATCCGCGGCGTTTTCCACAGGTAGCCAAAGGCCTCGCCCAGTTCCCGAAGGAGCGGCCCGTGCGAGAGTGCGGGCGCGGGCGCCGCGGACAAGCCGATCACGGTCAGGCCGTAGATCACGGCGAGATAGCTCACGCCGTTGAGAAAGAAGCAGCCGCTCTCACCGATGACGGCGAGCAGGACGCCGCCCAAGGCCGGGCCCGCGACCCGGCTGCCGTTGACCACGATGGCATTGAGGGAGATCGCGCTCGGGAGGTCGTCTTTGCCGACGAGGTCGTAGGCCAGGGCATGACGGGCGGTCAGCTCGAAGGCGTTTGCCGCGCCCAGGACGGCCCCGAGGACCGCGATATGCCAAGGCTCGATCCGGCCGGTGAAGACGAGGGCCGAAAGCGCGAAGGCCTGCGTCATCTGAACGAGCTGGACCCAGAGCAGGAGCTTCCGGCGCTCCATCCGATCGGCGACGATTCCCGCGAGCGGGCTGAAGAGGAAAGCCGGTACCTGATTGGCGAAGGTGATCAGGCCGAGCCACTGGGCCGAGTGGGTCAGGCGGTAGACGAGCCAGGCCTGCACGACCGATTGCATCCAGGTGCCCACGAGGGAGATCGCCTGGCCGGAGAGGAAGATGCGGTAGTTGCGGTTGCGGAGCGCACGGTAGGTCTGGGGTAGGGCCACGGTCTGAAATCATAATCCTTCGCGGTCGGCTTTCCAAGCGACCATCGGCACGACGGGCCCCGCCGTGCGGGCGGCCCCTCGGTGTGGTAGGCACGACGCCATGCCCCCGACGCTGAACTGGAAATCCGATACCGTGGCTTCCCTGGAAAACCCCCGCACCTCCGAGCGCGGCCAGCGGACCGTGCTCCATCTGCGCGTGCCGGCTGAGCGACTGGGGCGCCTGGCCACGGAGATCCAAGAGGTGCTTTCCGAGGAGGAGAGGGAAGTGCGGCTGGAGCTGCCGCGTGAGTGGCTGCTGTTCTGGAAGCGCCGGGAGGAGGAGAGCCGGCTTCTCCTGGCTCACCCGGAGGCCGAGGTCTGGGTCGCGACCGTGGCACTCGAGGCCGCGCACGCGCGAGCCCTGATCGCATGTTTCGGGTCCGCGGGCCGCGGGGATTCGATCACGGTCGGCGAGCTCGGAAGGGTCGGCGAAGTGAGCAATCTGGAGGTCGTGATTTCAGTTGTCTAATGGCGGCGAACGCAGCAGAATCGCCCCGAGCTCATGCCGATCAAGACGCAGTTTTCCGGAAGGTTTTATCCCCAGCGGTTCTTCTCGCTGGGTGATGCCCTGGTTCTGCTGGTGATCGCGACCACCATCTTCGGGGTCGTGTCCACCGGTCACCAGTGGAGCGCCGCCTTTCATCCCGCGACCGAGATCGATCTTTCGATCTCGGCGCTCCCCAAGTACACGCTGCTCTCGGCGGCCCGCGGCTTCATCGCTTACTTCTTCTCCCTCAGCTTCACGCTGGTGGTGGGTTACGTCGGCGCGAAGTCCCGCCTCGGTGAGCGCCTCATCCTGCCGGCGCTCGACATCCTGCAGACCATCCCGGTGCTCGGTTTTCTTCCGGGCCTGGTGCTCGGGCTGATCTCGCTCTTTCCCAACACCAACGCCGGCCTCGAGCTTGCCGCCATCCTGATGATGGTGACGAGTCAGGTCTGGAACATGACTTTCAGCTTCTATTCCTCGATCAAATCGATCCCGGAGGAAATCAACGAGGCCGCGACGATGATGGGGCTCGGCTGGTTCCAGCGCCTGCTGCGGCTGGAGCTTCCGTTCTCGGCGGTGAACCTCGCGTGGAACAGCCTGCTCTCGATGGCGGGAGGCTGGTTCTTCCTCACGGTCTGCGAGGCCTTCACCCTGGGGAGCCGCGAGTTCCGTTTGCCCGGGATCGGCTCTTACATGGCCGTGGCGATCGCCGAGGGAAACCGCTCGGCCATGGCCATGGGCGTGGTCGCGATGACCCTGCTGATCGTGACCATGGATTTCGTGATCTGGCGCCCAATCCTGGCCTGGGCCCAGCGCTACCGGGTCGAGGATGTCCCGGGCGCGGTGCCCACGGAGCCGCTCGTGCAGATCGTGATCCGGGATTCCCGGATCGTCCGCTTTCTCAAGCTGCAGCTGCGCGATCGGCAGGCCCGGAAGCGCCAGAGGATCCTCGAGCGCGAAAAGGCCGAGGGTATCGGCTTTCTGAACAAGCCCTTGGAGGTCTTCGCCAGTCCTCAGGCGAGGCAGTTCTATCGTTCCAAATGGCTTGGGCGCGTGGCGGTGTTCTTCGCACTGACGGCGCTTGGCGTCGTTCTCGGCTGGGGTGGGGTGCGTCTTTTCGAGCTTCTCTCGACCTTGAGCGCGAGCGAGTGGGTGATCCTCGGGCGCAATGCGTTCTGGACCTGGGTGCGGGTGATGCTCGCCGTGGTCTTGAGCACGGTCTGGGCCGTACCGGTCGGCATCTGGATCGGCACCTCCTCACGCAGGATCCGCGTGGCGCAGCCGGTGATTCAGGTTCTGGCCTCGTTCCCCGCTCCGATGCTCTTTCCGATCGCGCTGTTCGCGATCCTGCGGCTGGGCTTCAACTTTGATGTGGCCTCGGTGGCGATGATGCTGCTCGGCGTGCAGTGGTACGTGCTGTTCAACTCGTTGGCGGGCGCCCTGCGAATCCCGGCCGAGCTGGACTTCGCGCTCCGCCTCATGGAGGTTCCGCGCTGGGAGCGCTGGCGTACGCTCTACCTGCCCTGCGTGTTCCCTTCGCTGGTGACCGGCTGGGTGATGGCCACCGGGGCCGCCTGGAACACGAGCATCGTGGCGGAGTACATGGTCTTCAAAGGCAAGCTCTACCAGACTGGCGGCCTGGGCGCGACGCTGACGGTGGCCGCTTCGAACGCCGACTTCCGCATGCTGGCCGCCAGCCTCACGATCATGGTCGCGGTCGTGATCGCGTTCAACCGCTTCGTTTGGGCGCCGATCTACCGCGAGGCGCAGACCCGGTATAGGATGGACGCATGAAGAAATCCCTGATTGAGCTCAAGAACGTCTCCAAGTCCTTCCGGCTGGAATCAGGGACCGATCTGCGCGTGCTCCATTCGGTGAGCCTCGGCGTGGGCGAGGACGAGATCGTCGCGATCCTCGGGCCGTCGGGCTCGGGAAAGTCCACCTGCCTTCGCATCATGAGCGGTCTGATCCCGGCGTCCGACGGTGAGGTGCTCTGCCGGCAGCAGCCCCTGGACGGCGTGAACCCCGACGTCGCGATGGTGTTTCAGTCCTTCGCGCTGTTTCCCTGGGAAACCGTTTACACCAATATCGCGCTCCCGCTCGCGTCGCTCAGCCTCTCGCTTTCGGACACCAAGGCACGGGTGAAAAAGGTCATCGATCTGGTGGGCCTGGAGGGTTACGAGGAAGCTTACCCGCGCGAGCTGTCGGGCGGGATGAAGCAGCGCGTGGGCGTCGCGCGCGCGCTCGTCATGGAGCGGCCCGTGCTTTTCCTCGATGAGCCGTTCTCGTCGCTCGATATCCTGACCGCCGACACGCTTCGCGCTGAAATGGTGAAGATCTTTCTCGACAAGAAAACCGCGACGCGGTCCATGGTCCTGGTGACCCATAACATCGAGGAAACCGTCTCGATGGCGCGGAGGATCCTGATCATGGGGACGAATCCCGGGCATATCCGCCGTGAGATCATCAACGATCTTCCTTATCCGCGGGACGAGTCGACCACGGGCTTCCGCCGCATGGTCCAGCAGGTCTACGCTTCCATCACCGAGGCCCTCATGCCCGACGCGCCGGCGCCGGCCGAGGCGTCGACCGCGCTGGCACGCGCCACTCCGAAAGAGCCGCCCATCGAAACCCTCCCGAACGTGCAGATGGTCGAGATGATCGGCCTGCTCGAAGCGGTCGGCGACCGCGGTGGCCGCGCGGACATCTTCGAGCTGGCGCATGAGACCGGCAAGGAGTTCGGCCGGACGCTTTATCTCGTCAAGGCCGCCGAGCTGCTCGATCTCGTCGAGACGCCGAAGCAGACCGTCATCCTGACCGACCTGGGCGGCCACTTCGTCGCCGGCGACATCAACATCCGCAAGCGCATGCTGCACGAGCTCTTCGGCTTGCTTCGCATCGTCCAGATGGCCTCGAACCTGCTGCGCAAGAGCGAGAACCTGCGCATCCCGATCGAGGAGCTCGCCGAACGCGTAGGCGAGTGGCTCCCGACGGAAAACCCGCACCAGATCGTCGAAGCGCTCGTGTCGTGGGGCCGTTTCGCCGAGTATTTCGGTTACAACGACGACGCCAAGGAGCTGTATCTGGACGTCGGCCAGGAGACGACCTAAATGAGCAAGGCGTTTACCCGGGAAGATGGCCCGGCGGGCGAACCCGAAGACGAAAGGGAAGAGGACGCGCTTCCGCAGGGGTTCAAGAACTACATGACCCCGGCGGGCGCCGAGGGGCTCAAGGCCGAGCTCAAGCGGCTTCTCCATACCGAGCGGCCCGAGCTGGTGAAAACCGTGTCCTGGGCGGCCTCCAACGGCGATCGCTCCGAAAACGGCGATTACATCTACGGCAAGCGCCGGCTTCGCGAGATCGACCGCCGGATCCGCTTTCTGACCAAGCGCCTCGAAAGCGCGCAGATCGTCGATCCGGCCGCTCAAGCGGCGGACCGGGTCCTCTTCGGCGCGACCGTCACGGTGCAGGGCGAGGAGGGCGGGCCGCGGACGTACCGGATCGTCGGTATCGATGAGGCCGATGTGAAAAACGGCCAGGTGAGC
The DNA here is from genome assembly GCA_023700925.1 of Oligoflexia bacterium. GTDB lineage: Bacteria > Bdellovibrionota > UBA1018 > UBA1018 > UBA1018 > JAMPXJ01. Next base: position 15,759 of record JAMPXZ010000071.1, read on the forward strand.
TGGATTTCCCCCATTGCGAAGGCTTTGCTCAATTCGCGCGTCGGGGACGCGGTCACGCTTCGCACGCCCAAGGGCGAGGAGGAGCTCGAGGTGCTTTCCATCCGCTATGGGTAAACGCGCTCTGCTCCTTTGCAACATGGGAACACCCGACGAGCCGACGCCCGCCAAGGTAGGCGCCTATCTTCGTGAATTTCTCATGGACCCGTTCGTCGTGGATCTGGCGTGGCCGGTGCGCTTCGCGCTCGTTCATGGCGCGATCGTGCCGCGCCGGTCCGAGGCCTCGGCCGAGGCCTATCGGAAGATCTGGACGGACGAGGGCTCGCCGCTTCTGGTGCATACGCGCGGGCTGGCCTCCGAGGTCCAGGTGGCGCTCTCGAACGACTGGATCGTCAAGCCCGTCATGCGCTACGGCAATCCCTCGATTTCGGCTGCCCTGGAGTCCCTGCGCGGGGAGAATCTCGAGGAAGTCGTCTTCTTTCCGCTTTACCCGCAGTACTCCGAGGCCACGAGCGAGTCGTCGATCCGGGAGTTCACCCGCTGCCTTCGCCGGA
>JAMPXZ010000072.1 GCA_023700925.1 Oligoflexia bacterium
CCCAAGGGTTCTTTGGGAGTACCGGGGCACGGTGGCCCTGCTTTGCCTTTTCACCATCGTCGGCAAGATCGTGAGCACCGCCTTCGGAGCGATCGCGTCGGGCCAGAGCTTCCGCAATTCCGTTCGGGTCGGCTTCGGCTTGGCGCAGATCGGGGAATTCTCGTTCATCATCGCGACACTCGGTATGACCCTGGAGGTCACGAGCCACTTCGTCTACCCGATCATCGTCGCGGTTTCGGCCGTGACGACCTTCACGACGCCCTATCTGATCCGTGTTTCCGGGCCCGCGGCGGAACTCCTGGAACGCCGCCTCCCGCCCGGAATCCGCAACGCGCTCAATCGCTATGCGGTCCTGACCGAGGAGCGTCGAACGAGCGGCGTCGGAGGCCGTGAACTCCGGCGACTTCTGTACCGCTGGTCGCTCAACGGGCTCATCGTCTCGATTGTCTTCATCGCGGGTGCGCGGGTTCTGTTACCCTTTCTTCTGAGAGAGGTCGGCCGGGGGCCGATTGTTCCGGCGGTGCTGGCCTGGGCGGTCTGCGCGACGCTGTCGGCGCCCTTCGTCTGGGCGATGTTCTCGATGTACCGGAGGCATTACGAGAGTCATCCCACGGACCGCGCGTCGCGCATGATTCCGGTGGCCGGGTCGCGCGCGCTCACGCTGACTCTCGTTATCGCCCTGACGGCGGAATTTTTTCCCGGCCGCTATCTGGTGCTGCTGCTTTCCCTTGTCCTGCTGCTCTTCTTCGTCGTCTTTCGCAGGCGACTCGAGACGTATTATCGCTGGTACGAGCGGAACTTCCTCCAGGGAATCGAGGGCGCCGCCGCCGGGACGCTTCCGCTCAGCCAGCTTGCGCCCTGGGATGCCCACTTCGTGCAGCTTCGTGTGCACCCGAACTCTCCGCTCGTGCTGAGGCGGATTTCAGAAGCCGCCTTGCGGACCCGGCTCGGCGTCAACGTCGTCGCCGTTCAGCGCGGTCTGCGGACGCTCGTGGCTCCCGAGCCGGACTCGGTTCTTTTGCCGGGTGACGAGCTGATTCTGCTCGGCACGGACTTGCAGCTCGAGAAGCTCCGCCAGGAGCTCGAGGCGCCGGCCGGAGCCGCCGAGGCCGGCCAGGGGACGGCCGACTATGAGCTCCGCAACTATCGGCTCGACGAACGCTCTCCGCTTGCTGGCCAGACGATCCGCCAGTCAGGCATCCGCGAAAAGTTCCACTCCATGATCATCGGCCTCGAACGGGGAAATCACCGGACAATCAACCCGGATTCGGATATGGCGCTTCTCCCGGGCGACACGCTTTGGATCGTGGGGGAACGAAGTTATCTCGAAAATCTGGCCGTGAGCGAGTCACTCGTAAGCTGACGGCTGCGCCGGATCCAGACCGCAAGCAACGCCACAGCCACCACGGTGAGCCCGATCGCAAGGCCCATCCACAGGCCCCAGAGTCCCTGATGCGCCTTGAAGCAGAGCCAGAGGCCGAGCGGCAGGCCTACGACCCAGTGCCCGAAGAGATTCACCAGCATCGGGCTTCGCGTGTCGGCAAAACCGCGAAGCGCGCCGGTCAGTACGACTTGCGTTCCGTCGGAAATTTGAAAGAGCGCGGCCACGACGAGGATCTGCCGGGCCACCGCGATGACCGAAGGCGAGTTGGAGTAGATCCCGAGCACGAGCTGCGGCACGAGAAGGAAGGTTACGGCCGCGCAGGCCATGAAGCCCACCCCGAGCCCGAAGCCATTCCACCCCGTGCGGGCGGCCCTGGCGGGAGCGTCTTCGCCGAGCGCCTGGCCTACGAGCACCGCGGTCGCCGAGCCGATGCCGAGCGGGACCATGAAGGTGAGGCTCGCCAGGTTCAGGACGACCTGGTGCGCGGCAAGGTCGTCGGCGCTGAGTCTTCCCGCGAAAAGCGTCGACAGCGCGAAAACCCCGACCTCGAGCACCATCTGACCCGAAGCCGGGAGCCCGAGGCGGATGATCTCGCGCGTCCGCGCGCCGTCCGGTCGCGCCGGCCTCGCCCGGGTTGCCAGAACCGCGTAGCCGAGGACAATCGCCGCCATGAGGTACCGCGAAACCAGCGTTGCGATCGCCGAGCCCGGGGTTCCGAGCGCCGGGAATCCGAGGTTGCCGAGCACCAGCGTGTAGTTGAGAAACGCGTTCACCACGTTCGTGATGATGAGCGCGACCAGTGCCGCACGCGGCCGGCTGATGGCCTGAAGGTAGTTGCGGCACGCCGCGAAGAGGAAGGTCGGCAGCAGGCTCCACGCCAGGATCGCGAAATACGGCCCGGTCTCGCGCACGACTTCCGCATCGAAGCCGAAGCGATCCAGGTAATGGCCCAGCAGGAGCAAGAGCCCGGTCATCGGCACGCCGACCGCGAGTGAGAGGTAGATTCCTTGCCAGAGGTAGCTTTTCGCTTGGGTGAACTTTCGCGCGCCAAACGCATGCGCGACGGGATAGTCCATCCCCGCGAGCAGCCCGAGCCCGAAAACCATGAACCAGGTGAAAAACGAATGGCTGATCCCGACCGCGCCCATCGGCGCCGCGCCGAGGCGCCCCACGGCAATGAGGTCGACGACGCCCATCAGCATGATGCCGAGGTAGGTGAGAGCGACAGGGATGGCGAGGCGGATCAGATTCAACATAGGTGTGCTGACGGGCAGCGGGGTGCTAGTATGGTCGGCAGCCGGCTTTGTGACAAGGCTAAAGCCTAATAATGGCGCGAGACAAGAGTCGCGATGCGAGGTACCAGCGACAGGGATGGCGACCACGTCCCGGAACACGTGGCGAGACATGAGGCGGCCACGGCCTACACCCGGTGAAATACAGGCGGCTGCGGGTCGCATACCTGCTGAAACAGGCGGGTACGGGCTCGAAAGGATAGCCTGGCTAAGCACGATGCCCGACGTGATCTTACAATTGGAAAGGCGACGCGCACCGCCGTAGCAAACCGGAGAATACACCATCCGACATTTGGCAAGGCCCACGGGGCCCAGCTTTTGCGGTTGGAAAGTTCAGGAGGAAAGAAGATGCCAGCAACACAACGTATCGCCCTCGTCACGGGCGCCAACCGGGGAATCGGCTTTGAAGTCTGCCGCCAGCTCGCTCACCAAGGGCTCGACGTGATCCTGACGAGCCGCGATCCGGCCAAAGGCGAGGCCGCGGCAAAAAAGCTCCGGGATCAGGGCTTGAAGGTGCGCTACTGCCAGCTCGACACCACGGATGAGGCCAGCGTCGAGCGCGCCCACCGTTTCGTCTCTGAGCAGTTCGGAAGGCTCGATGTGCTCGTCAATAACGCCGGCGTCTTTCTCGATCCTTCGCGCGAAGAGGGGCCCGCGACCTCAGCCGTGAACGCAAAGCTCGAAACCGTGCGCGAGACGCTCGAAACCAACACGCTCGGACCCTTTCGTCTCTGCCAACTCTTTGCTCCCTTGATGGCCAAGAACGGCTATGGCCGGATCGTCAATCTTTCGAGCGGAATGGGACAGCTCTCTGAGATGAACGGGGGCTTTCCCGCCTACCGCCTCTCCAAGACCGCGATCAACGCCGTGACCCGCATCTTCGCCGATGAGTTTCGCGGCAAGGGCATCGCCGTCAACTCCGTCTGCCCCGGCTGGGTCAAGACCGAGATGGGCGGCCCGGGCGCCGAGCTTTCCGTCGAAGAGGGCGCCGACACGATCGTCTGGCTCGCGACGCATGCGGATCCCGCGCCTTCGGGCGGATTCTTCCGCGAGCGTCACCCTATCAGCTGGTGATCAATCGCCTCACTTCTTCGTGATCTGAACCGGCACCTGGTACAGCACGGTCTCATCGGCCGCGCGGAGCTCCAGCTCTCCGGTGAGATCATACTTGCCCGGAGCGAAGTACGAGCTGTTGACGAGCCGGCTCGTGCCCTGCTGCTCGGGGCTGAAGGCGTAGCTCACGGTGAACGTCTGAGGTCCGCCCGTCACCTGGACCGTGCCCGACTCGATCGAGAAGCGCAGCTCTTCCGTGCAGGTGAACTCGCCCGTGCCACTGACCTCGTAGCCATCCACGCGGATCGCGTAGACCGCCTCGGGCTTCGGCACGAAGGCCGCTGACTCCTCGTCGCTTGAGCCACCGCTCGTCGCTACCGCGTTGCAGGTGGCGGGATCCACCGACCCGTTCTTCAGGGCGCATTCGAGGATCGCCAGATCGATGTCGTTGCCGGGAGAGCCACCGGTCGTGACCTTGACTCGCCGGGCGCCCGGCGGATAGGAGCGGAATTCGCCGCTGGGGCCCGGCACGATTACGCTCTGACCTTTGCTGACCTGCGCTACCTTCGAGGCCAGCAGGCCGTGGAGCTTGAACCGGCTCTTGCCGCTGTCCGGAACCAGGTTGATCGAGCTGTCGTTGAGCGTCCAGTCGACCGAGCCGATGAGCGCCTCCAGGCCTCCCTGGATCTTCTTCACGCTGGAGTCCGCGGTCACGTAATCCACGCGCAGCCGGTAGAGCGACTCCGCATATTTGTATTGGCCGAAGATGTGGATGTCCCACATTCCCGCCTGCGGATTCGAGGCGGTGAAGGTGAGGGTCCTTTTGGCGGGATCGGTGATGGGCGCGCCTTGCTTGTCGCAGTTCGAGATGCGCGCATCGCGGCGGCTCGCATAGGCGTTCGCGAGGTTCGTACCCTGGAGCGCCATGAGCTCGACCCCCGAGCAGTGCTCCTTGTAGGCCGGCACCTCAAGCGTGATTCGCACGAGGCTCGTTCCCTGGGGAATGGCCACATAGTTGCGCGTCACATCGAAGCTGCGGACCTTGCCCTGGACATCGTAGCCGTGGGCGCCCACGAGCTGCTGGTGCGGCACCCGCAACGAAACGGGGATCCAGAACGACGGAACGGACGAAACCTTGCCGTCAGCGGTGCGGTAAGCCGCGATGAGCGCGCCGTGATCGCCCGGCGGAAGATGGTTGCGAACCGCGTCGCGGTCGATGCAAACATGAATCTGGCTTGCGACGCTCGGATTGAGCTCGCCTTTGCCGGTCTCGTCGGAGCTGATCTCGACGCCACGGCCGATGATCACCGGGTTCGCGAGTTCCGCCCCGTCGCAGTCGGCGTTATCGAGCGCGCCGGCGCGGACCCAGACGCGGTCCGAGCCGTAGATCGTCGTCTTGAGCACGAACTCGTCCATGGTGGTGAGAAGTTGGCCCGTGAGGTCGCCAGCGTCGGGTGCCGAGGCGAGATCCGCCGGGAGTTGGCGGCGGATATGGACCTGATAGAGCGTCTCGGGGCTGGCGTAATCGAGGTACAGGCCGGTACCGAAGATCGGCTCGCCGCGACCGAGCGTGGTGCCATCATAGGCCTGGCCACGGGGGTTCTTGAGGGCGGTGAGGACGAGGTAGTCGAGCTCGACCGGCTGCTCGTTGCGCGTGACCGCCGCGGGGACGTTCTCGCTCGCGAGCTGCTGGAGCTTCTTCCACGCGGCGACGAGATCCACCATTCCGGTGCCCTGATCGGTCCAGCTGTACTGCCCCATCCGGCGCTGGCCCGTGGCCGGATCAAAGCTGTTCACGTCGAAGGCGCGGGCGCTTTCCATGAGAACGTTGCGCAGGATCGCCGCTGAAGTGGGGAGTTTCCGCTCGGGGTGAGCGGCATTGTACTTCTGAATCGCGTCGACGAGCAGCGCGTAAGCGCCAGTGGCGGCGGGCGCCGCCATCGACGTGCCCCAGTAGACATCGAGGCCACCGCGCGCGCCCGGCATTGTGTTGAGCTGCACCGAACTCAGCTCCGTGCCCGGAGCCGCGATGTTCGGCTTGAAGCCGCCGGCGGCCGAAGGACCGCGGCTGCTGAAGAAGAACATGAAGTCCGAATCCTCTTCAGGCGAACGGACCGGATAGGAGGCCGGCCACTGGTACTGGCGCTGGATCATGCCGACCGACGTCGCCGCGCCGACGCTGAGCGAGAGGCGCGCCACCGAAGGGCTGCCGATCGTCTGCGCGCCCGGGCCGGAGTTGCCGGCCGAGATGATCATCAGCACGTTCTTGACGTGGGTGAGGCGATTGAGGACGGTTTCCTGCGGACCATAGCCGTCGTTGAACGGGCTGAGGCCGCCGAGAGACATGTTCACCACCTGCGCACCGCCGTTGATGGCGAGGTCAATCACGGCCTGAGTGGCGTTGCACCCGGTATTGTTGGCGCAGACGCGGTTCATCAGGATCGAGGCATCTGGCGCCACGCCGCGAGCCAGCGTGTCCTCGCGATCGTTGAAGATCGTCCGCGAACCCGCGGCGATCCCCGCCACGTGCGAGCCGTGATTGCCCGGGTCGTAGCCGACGAGCGAGGCGCTACGCACGGTCAGCTCGCCGCTGCCATCCGATTTGGGCAGCTTGTCGTCGCGCAGGTCGAAGCCGATCTTCTCGGCGAAGGCAGTGAGCATCGCGCGGCTCGTGTTCCAGTCGGAGATGGGCTTCACCGCGCGGAAGTCGCGCGTGGCGCTGAGGTCGACCCACAGACGGTCCTCGGCGGGGGTCTGGCCGGGGATCAGCAAGATGAACATCTTGTCATCCGCCTTGCCGTTATTGTTGATGTCGGCTTTTTCCGACTCGTTGCTCAGGACGTCCTCGAGCAGCACGCCGAGGCGTGCGGTGTCGCCCGCGGCCGCGAGGGCAGCCTTGAGCTCCGGCGAAACGAGGAACTTCGCGCTCTCGACCTTCGCGAACTCGTCGGCGGCGGGGAGGCTCGGGAGCTTCGGAGTCACGATCACGTCAGCCGTGATGAGGAGCTCCTCTTCGCTGGCGCCCGGTGCGGTTTGAAAACGCGTGCCCGAAGCCAGGTTGAAGTACACGCGGCCCTCGCGCGTGAAGTCGCGCATGTACACGATGCGGTTGCGCTTGCGATCCGAGGAGAGGAAGGTGCGGTGATTGTAGGTGATGCCGGTATCGGTCACGCCCAACCTGACGCTGTCGCCGTTGATCTTGATGCCGCCGCCGATGTCGCCCTCGGCGATACGGACGAACTCGACCGCGTTCATGCGCCTCAGGCCGCTGAAGAGCTCGGTGTCGCGACGGGCACCACCGGCCTGGGGCACGAGCCCTTCGCTTTGCGGAGTGAGGCTCTTGATCTGCCGGAGGGATTCGCGGTCAATCGCCACCGGGCTCAGCGTGAGGCCTTTGAGGTCCAGTCCCTTGAGCGGAGCCATGAGATCCGATTGGTAGGGCAGCAGAAAGGTGAAGTAGCCGATGTCGTCGTACTGATCGAGGGAGATCGCGCCCACCTTCCTGAGCCGCGTCAGGATTCGGGTGAGCTCCGCGCGGAGCACCGCTGCGCGGTCGGTAGCCGGGTTCACGCCAGTCGCGGAAACGAGTGAATTGAAAGTGGTGTCGCGGAAGGTCCCCTCTACCGCGAAGTAAGGTTTGCTACCCACGACGTGCAAAGCGACCTCGGCGGTAGAACCGTCGGGAGTGCTGACCTGCACCGCCTCGGGGGGGCTGTTCGCCTCGATGGCCGGGCCGTAGGCCTGGCTGATATGCGACGGTTCGTCGATGGTGACGGTCGGCGCTTTTCGTGAACAGGCGCCGAGGCCGATCAGAAGGGAAGCCGTCAGCAGAAGTACCAGGTTTTTCGTCATAAATCCCCCCACGGGATGCTGCTTGGTTTTCGCTGGGCATTAGATGCGTCAGATTGCACGGTTTGTCAAATTGGTCGTCAACAAGGTAGGTCTACGCCTAATGATTATAATGCGTTGCGTTAGTTGCGCCTTCTGGTCATTTTCCCGCGGGATCAGTTACACTGGCTTTATATGAAAATTGGACTTCTGACGGGCGGCGGGGACGCGCCGGGTTTGAACGGCGTTTTGGAAAGCACGTGCAGGGCGCTGCTGCTGCGTGGGCACTCTGTTTTGGGCATCCTGGATGGGTTCGAGGGGATCTTCGACGGCAAGACGCGGCCGATTTCTCTCAGGGACGTGCAAGGCATTCACTGTAACGCGGGAACGTTTCTGGGCACCTCCAACAAGACTGCTACGAAAGGTCGCGAAAACGAGTTTCTCGAAAAATATGCGGAACTCGGCCTCGACGGGATGGTGGTCGCCGGAGGCGACGGCACTTTCGCGGGCCTCAAGGCCTTTGAAAAGTCAGTACCCATCATCGGCGTGCCCAAGACCATCGACAACGATCTCTCGGGCACCGAGGTGACCTTCGGCTACGATACGGCTTGCTCCGTGGTCGCGGAGGCCGCGGACGCGCTTCGCGCGACGGCGGATGCTCATCGGCGCCTGATTGTCGTCGAAACCATGGGCCGGACCGCGGGCTGGATCGCGCTGGGGGGAGGTCTCGCTTCGTATGCGGATGCCATCCTGATCCCGGAACGCCCGTTCTCCCGTCCCGCCCTTATCGAGTTCATTCGCAACCGCCGGGCCCAAGGTCAGCGCGGGATGATCGTCGTGGCCGCCGAGGGCGCCGCCGCGAAAGACGAGAGAGCCCAAGTCGCGTTCGAGGTGGCTGGCAGTCCCCAGAAAGAGCGTTATGGCGGGGTCGCCCAGACGCTCGCTCGGTGGATTGAAAAGGAAACCGGCTGGGAGTCCCGGCACGTGGTCCTGGGTCACCTTCAGAGGGCGGAGCATCCGACGACCTCGGACCGCTTCCTGACCCTCAAGATGGGGGTGGAGGTGGCGGCGATGATTGAGGAAGGCCTCTGGGGACATGCTGTGGTCTATCGGCAGGGCAATCTCTGTCGGGCCCCGCTCATGGATCTCATGGCGCCGGCGAAGCTCGTGGATCCGAACCATCAGTGGGTGCAGCTCGCGCAGAAGCTGGGACTGTTCATCTGACGGGCTGAGGCGGCGAAAGTGCCGCTAAACCCAGGGGTTTTCCGCATAAGCTGTTTGACAGTACTGCATCGTTTCATTACACCAGTGTGGATTCCGCAACCGGTGTTCAGGTGATGCAATGAGGTCGAATTTCAACTTACTTGTTTCTACCTTGCTTCTGACGGTGGTCGTTGGGGCGTTCCTCGGCGAGCAGGCCGCGGCGGACGATGCCTCCTGCGAAGAGCGGGTGTTGACCTCCGGAAATGTGAAGGCCTACTCCATGCCGATGGACGAGGTCTCCTGCATGGTGAGCGTGAGTCCGGTGCTCTCGCGGATGACCTTCCGGCAGTTCATGTTCCGCAGCGACGGGTTGTTCTCGGTTTTCGTTTCGACGGAAGGCCCCGAGGAGACCTCGACTGGAACGCGCGGCTACTTTCTCTTTCCGCGCGGGCTGGGCCGACTCAAAGTCGAAACCAACGTCAAAGCCACGCTCCGCGTGAAGCTGCCGAGCAGCTCGATCGTGAGCTTCTCGTCCGCCAATGCGCGGGTCACCGGCTTCTCCGGCGCGCGATACGTCGAGGACCCGGAAATCAGCCTGCGCAACTACGGCGGCTTCGAGTTCATCAGCTTTGACGGGCTGCTGCTCGATACGGGCTGGCATATCGGCTCGACGGCGTACTCCAAGCAGGAGCGCGAATCGCTTTTCCGTGACTCCGAGAACAACTACTGCGTGGTGAAGAACACCGATATCTTCAACTACGGCGAGCTGGTCACGGTCAAATTCGAAACAGATGCCGAGCTGGCGGCCTTTCTCGTGGTTCAGTGCCCGACGCTCAAGCTCGACGCGCTCTGGGCTTCTCCTAAGGCGGAGTGATTCCGGAGACGGGCTCCGCTTCACCGCCGAACTCGGCTTTGATTCTCAGCAGGTCGGTGGTGAGCGTGTAGCGTCCGCACAGCGCAAGGGGTCTCCCACGCGCATTTCTCCATAAATAGGATCGAAAGGAAAGCTGTGTAAAATAGCGACACAGTTTCGAGTGTTTAACTATATTTACGCAGAGTGTTGCAAATCAGTGACGCGGCGTATATAACGGCCAGCGATTCCGTAACAAATAACTATTGAGATCTCGAGGGGGTTTTTCATGAGATTCGCAGGTGTTCTGTTTCTTTTGGCGGGGATGATGGCGTTCAATGCGGCAGCGGCTGAGCTCAGCCATCAGGATCGCTATTTCACGATCGGCGCGGTTCACGTTCAGGAAATCAGCGATGACGGCCTGGGGCTTCCGATCGGCGAGCGCAGCACGATCCTTCCGCAGGCGAATATCGCGGTTGACCCCAGCTACATCGAGATGTTCGAGGAGTTCGTCAACATCGGCAAGCAGGCCTGGCAGATCGTCGTCAATAACAAGCCGGTTTGGGCTTACGAGCAGAACACCGCCACGATCGTCCCGAAAGGCGTGAGCGACTGGCGCGAGCTGCAGGGCTGGAGCGCTCCGCAGTCCCGGACCTTCCGCCTCGTCTTCGAAAACCTCTATGGCATGGATGTCGTCGAGTTCGACTATCGCATCCTGTACACCTACGGCGGCAACGTCAATGGCAAGGGCGCGTATCTCTCCAACGTCACGATCGTCCCGGCCAAGCTCAATGTGACCTGGGGCTTCACGTTCAACGCCAATGTCTCGATCCCGAACATCACCAACGCCGGCTCGCACCTGAACCCGATGGCGGCCACCGAGCTTCAGATTCACTGGAGCGTCGACACCGTCCTCAAGCACATGGAAAACACGGACAACTTCTATGTCCGTGGCGACGGCGCCTTCAGGCAGCTCTGATCACGCGAGAGCTGCTCGCGCAGCGTGTCCAGCACGCCGAGCGTGGCCGGTGAGTGGCTGCGCTCGGCGAGGTAGGCGACGCTGATGCTGTTCTTCATGGGTTTGCCGCAGCCCTTGAAGAGATGGATGCGATGCCCCTCTCGTTGGAGCTTCGCAACCAGGTGAGTAGGAAGGACGCCCACGCCGGCGTCCGTGAGAATCAGGCGGGCGATCCCTTGAACGTCCATGATCGTGGTCCGGACGTTCAGGCTGAGGTGCTCCGCGTTCAAGTGATGGGCGAACCACATCCTGAGGATGGGTTCGCCCTCTTGATATTCGACGTAGTCGAGTGTCTCGAAGTACTTTCGCGTGTTCTTCGGCGCCCCTTTCGTGGCCAGGTAGCGCGCGCTGGCGCAAAGCTCGAGGACCTCATCGTAAATCCGTTCCGTCTTGATCCGGCGATCCATGGGGAAATCATCGGTGAACGCGAAGTCCAGCTCTCCGCGCAGCAGCTGCTCGTTCATCGCGGAGGCGAAGCCCAGGCGTACCTTGAACCGCACGAGCGGGTAATCCCGGCAGAGCTTCGAAAGCAGGGGAATGACCACGTTGTTTCCGAACTCGATCGGCATCCCGATCGCCACGGTTCCCGAAAGCCGCTTGTCCGAGTCCTTGAGCTCGGTGAGCGCCTTTTCGAGCTCCGCCAGGCCCGAGCTGCAGCGCTTGAAGAGCTGGGTCGCGGCCGTGGTGGGGATGAGCTTCTGCTGGATACGGTCCAGCAGCCGCGTCCCGAGCATGTCCTCGAGCGCCTTGATATGCTGGCTCACTCCGGACTGCGTGAGGTGCAGCTCCTGCGCGGCCGCCGTCATGCTCCGGGTCCGGTAGACGCATTCGAAAACGCGGAGCTGGTTGAGATTGACGTGATCGATCAGCATGCAGGGATTCTAACACAGTTCCGCTTGCTCTCGGAGGCGGTCGCGGTTTAGGACTGGCCCATGGCGACTCCTTTCGAAAGGTACCGCGTCCCCGATCTCACTCCCGCCGAGCGCGCTGAGCTGCGGGACGCGAAGATCCGTTTCATCTTTGTCGCGGAATCTCCCCATACGCACGAAATCGCGGCGGATTCGCCGGCTGAACGCCGGCCGCTGTGCGGCGCCGCCGGGAAGAAGTGGTGGAGCGCCCTCGGGGAATTCCTGGAAGGGGACGCCTCGGAGGATGTCAGTCTCTCGCGTATGTTGCGGCTTTGTCGGACCCATGGGATCGCGATCCTGAACGCCGTTCAATATCCGCTGGACTGCGCGATCACGCGCACGGAGCCGAAGGCGGACCCGCTGCGGACGGTGGGGTTTTGCAAGAATGCCGGCGCGGACTCCTACAAGAAGCAGAAGAGCTCGCTGAAGATGAGGGAAATGCTCACGTCGCTGCGAAGCAGGCTCGAGGCGCCCGAACTTGCCGGCGCGCCCATCCGTTGCCTCGGCAACGATGCGCGATGGTTCGTCGAGCAGGCGCTGGGTCCCGAGGAGACGAAACGCCGGCTCGAGGATCGGCTTTATCACCCGTCGGCGTGGTGGCGCAAAGGCGGCCACTTCGGGCGCGTTTCGCGTGAAAAGCTCCGTGAGCTGCTGGGCTGAGGCCCGCCACGAAGTTACAGGTCCTTGAGCGGCAGGGCCAGGCCTTGGGCGTCTTTCAGCGTGAGGCCGAGGAGCCGCGCGACCGTGGGGGCGACATCGACGAGCTGAACGGTGCCGAGCTTCTTGCCGGGGCTCGCGCAGGGACCGACAGCGACGAGGCTCGTGTGGACGTCCCGGGCGCCGGGCGCGAAACCGTGTTCGCCGTGAGTGGTCAAAAGCGGCTCGACGAGGGCGCCACTCATCTTGAGGCCCATGGTCGAACCGGGAAGGGGCTCGAGCGCGACAAACGCGTCGGGGAAAGCTTCGAGGCGGTCCAGCTCCTTGCGGTCAAGAACACGGTAGTTTCCAGCCGAGTTTTCACGCAGCAGTCTGCGAACGCGCCCGGCGAGGGCCGGGTCCCTGAGATAGATGCTCGCCTGGCCACCATTGAGCTCGGCGAAGACCTTCCAGTCCCGGAGAGTGCCGTTGGGGTTCAGCGTCAGCCAGCCTTTGCGCGCGAAGAGCGTGTTGATGTGGATCATTCGCCGGATGTCCATGAACCCATGATCGCCGACCACGAGCAGGCAGGTCTTCTCTAGGTCAAGATCATCGACCACGCTTTTCAGAAGCACGTCGATGTCCTTCCAGGCCTGGTGGGTTTGTGGCGAATCCTTGCCGTTGAAGTGCTGGACGAGATCGCCATGCGCGAGATGGAGGAAAAGAACGTCCGGGCGCCGCGCCTTGAGCAGGTAGCGGGCCGCTTCGACCATCCAGCGGTCCTTCTGCAGCGTATCGGTGAAGCCTTGGCCGACCTGGGTCGCAAGCTCGTTCATCAGCTCAGGCTGGGTGAATCGCTGTGTTTCGCGCCAGATCGCGTCCATGGCGAAGCTATCCCGCGGGAAGATCTCGGGGACCACCCAGCGTGCGCCCGCTCCGGCCGAAACCGGCCAGTTCAAAAGCGCCGTTCTCATTCCGGCGGCCTCAGCCGCCTGCCACAGGGTCTGCGTCTTGATGTCAGCCGCGTTCCAGTACCAGTCGAGGCTGGGGCCGTTTTTCACGGTAAAGACACGGTTGCCGAGGACCCCGTGGCGCCTCGGGTAAGCGCCAGTCACGAGCGTCGTGTGGCTGGGATAGGTGACGGAGGGGTAAACAGCGGTGACATCCAGCGAAGACGCCCCTTGTGCATAAAGGCCCTTCAGGGTCGGGGTCTCGTAGCTAGGGTCGGTCAGGAAGGCGTATCTCAAGGCGTCGAGGGAAATGACCACGACTCTAGGCGAGCGGTCGGGCTCATCGCCCTTCTTGAGGACACTGCATCCCACGGTCACGAGCGCCAACAGGGCCACGAGGCAGGCCAGGCCATTCTTGAGGGTCATGTCTACTCTGATTATCAGATGGTTGATTGGAATCATCAACCAGGAATTTCGAGAGAATGACCGTGGAACGGTTAAAAAAAGAAAGGCGAGACGCCTCCGCGCCCCGCCCCTCATTTGATTTCTCGTTCTCTGAAGGTCAGGCTTTCTTCTTCGCCTTGCCCGTCTCCGGCAGCATGACGCCGCCGAGGAAGAGCGACCATGCCGAGATCGCGAAGATCACGAAGCCCGGAATGAACGAGCCGGTTTGATCGCGAAGCGCACCGGTGATGATCGGAGCGAGGAAAGCGCAGATGTAGCCGATCCCGTAATACACGCCGTTGAGCATGGCGAGCTTCTCCGGGGTCATGCCGGGGAGCTCCATTCCGAGCGTGGTCAGGGGAGAGATCCAGAGGAAAAGGCCGATTCCGAAGAACACCGCGCTGACCTGGAGCAAGAGCATGTTCGACGTGAGAAACAGGCCGAAAGCCGCGACACCCATCAGTACACTCGCGATCATGATGAGTGGCTTGCGAGCCGCCAGCCGTTTGGTCAGCAGGCCGCCGATAATGGCGGTAGGGATCCCGACCATATTGGCCAAGCCGGTGAGACGCGCGGCCTGTGCCCGTTCCATCCCGAACATTTCGCCATAGAAGGTGGGAAGCCAGGTGTTGAACACCAGATACAGGCTCAGGGGGCCGGCGGCCGCGAGCGTGAGCCACCAGACGTCCTTGGAGCGAATGATCTCGCCATAGCGCGCGAGGGTGCCGCCCTTTTTGTCGGCGCCGGCGTCCTTGCGGACGAAGGGTTGCCGATCCTTGCCAAAGAGCAGCCAGCCCACGGTGATCGCGAGGCTGATCAGGGCGTAGGTCATGAGCGTCGAGGTCCGGCCGAATGAGGCGGCCAGGGGAGGGGTGATGAACAGCGACAGCGTGATCCCGGAGTTCACGGCGACGTAGTTGAAGCCGTTGACCACCGGCAGCTCTTCCTTGGGGAACCACTGCATGATCGCGGAGCCGATCAGGGTGATGACGACCGCGCCCCCGACGCCAAACACGATCCGGGTGGCGATCAGGGCATAGTAGTCGTTCATGAAGGGCGAAAGCAGGCTTGCGCAGATGCAAACCATGCCGGCGAGCAGTGTCCGGTTCACGCCGTAGCGGAGCACGAGGATTCCGGCCACGAAGGGAATGAAGATCTTCGCGAACGAGACGGAAGAGATGATCATCCCCGCGCTGGCGTGGGTCAGGCCGAACTGGGTCGTGATCTCGCCGAGGAAGGGCGAATAGCCGATCCAGGAGAGGCCGAAAACAAAGTAGCTGAAGAAAAGCAGCCCTTCGATGAGGAACCGGTAGCTGGAGTAGTCTTTCTTGACGGTCGCCGCGCCGAGCGTGGCGGAATGGGTAGACATGCTTCCCTCCTGGGAAAGTGAAACGGTTTCTCTCAGTCCTTCAGATCCACCAGCGCACGCTTGAGGATCTTGCCGCTATCGCCTTTGGGCAGCTCTTTCATGAAGCGGACGTGTTTCGGGATCTTGTACTTCGCGAGGCTGCCGAGGCAGAAGTCGAGCAGCTCCTTCTCGGTCAGGGTCTGGCCTTCGTGTAGCGCCAGGTAGGCCTTGCCGACCTCGCCCCACTTCGGATCCGGCACGCCGATCACGGCGACTTCGCGGATCTTCGGATTGGTGCGCAGGAACTTCTCGACCTCGGCGGGATACACGTTCTCGCCGCCGCTGATGTACATTTCCTTTTTCCGGCCGACGACGTAGTAGTAGCCTTCGGCGTCCTTGCGGACGAGATCGCCGGTGTGAAGCCAGCCGTTCTGGATGGTCTTGGCCGTCTCTTCGGGGCGGTTCCAGTAGCCGGTCATGCAGGCCGGGCCGCGGAGCAGGAGCTCGCCGACCTGTTCGGGCTCGGTCAGCTCCTGGCCATTGTCGTCGATGATCTTCACGTCCACGTAGAAGTTGGGGAAGCCGATCGAGCCGCTCTTGCGGATCGAATCTTCCTCGTTGAGCGAGAAGATGCCGGGGCCGAACTCGGTCATGCCGAAGCCCTGGCGGATCGGGATTCCCTTTTCTTCCCAGAGTTTGATCAGCGGAATGGGCATTGGCTCGCCGCCCACGATCGCGTAACGAACGCTCTTGAGGTTCGTCTTCGGGAACTGGGGCGTGTGGTACATCATGTCCATCATCGTCGGCACGCCGAAGAGGATGGTGACGCCTTCCTTTTCGCAAAGGTTCAGGACCTGAACGGGGTCGAACTTGTGAAGGAGGATGGATTTGGCGCCCCGGTGCAGCAGGGGCGTGGAGAGCACGTTCCAGCCGCCGGTGTGGAAGAGCGGCAGGAAGGCCAGGGTCACATCCTTCTGCGTCAGGTTAAGGCGCAGGGTGGTGTTGACCGAGTTCCAGAACACGCTCCGGTGGGTCAGCATGGCGCCCTTGGGGTTGCCCGTGGTGCCGGAGGTGTAAAGGATCATGATGGGGGTCTCAATGTCCTTCGTCATCTCGATCAGCGGCAGGTCCTGGGCCGCGTCCAGGATCGAGATCATGCTATCGTTTCCGTCGAAGTGGAGCAGGTGCTTGGGCAGGCACTTGGGGTCGAGCTTGCCGATGAGTTCCTGGAACTGGCGCTGATGGATGAGCAGCTTCGGGGCGCAGTCGGCGACGATGTACGAGATCTCGGGAGCCGCGAGCCGGTAGTTCATCGGCACGAGCATCGCGCCCAGGCGCTGAGTCGCGAAAAACAGCGGGAAATACTCGAGC
>JAMPXZ010000250.1 GCA_023700925.1 Oligoflexia bacterium
ACACCCGTTTCGTCTGAGCGCGCCGCGCTCGATTCTCGCGAGGTTCAAACCGCCAGATGGCCTACAATCAGAAAGACTATTTCTTCAGGAAGGCGAAAAAAGAGAACTACGCCGCACGCTCGATCTTCAAGCTGCAGGAGATCGACGAGCGCTTCCATCTGCTGAAAAGCGGCTATAAAGTTCTCGATCTTGGCGCCGCACCCGGCTCGTGGTCGCAGTACTGCTCGCAGAAGGTGGGCCCTCAAGGCCGGGTCCTGGGAATCGACCTGCAGCCGGTGAAGCTCACGATGCCCAATGCGCTGTTCATCACCGCCGACATGCGGGAGCTGGACCTGGCCAGGACCATGGAGGAGAACGGGATCGCCCCTCCGTTCGACGTCGTCCTCTCGGACATGGCGCCCAAGACGACGGGCATCCGCGTGACGGATCAGGCGCGCTCGCTCGAGCTCTGCGACCTGGCGCTCGCCACGGCGGAACGTTTTCTTCGCCCGCGCGGCCATTTCGTCGCCAAGCTCTTCCACAGCGAGGGCTTCGAGGGCTTCCGCGATCAGCTCCGCGCGCGCTTCCAGCGCGTCGAGGCGCTGCGGCCCGAAAGCACCCGCAAAGAGAGCAAGGAGATTTTCCTGATCGGCCTCATGTGGAAGGGCCCCGTCACTCGGTGACGCGCACCTCAAGCCCCCGCGCGCGAATCTCGCGGGCGAAGGCCTGCACCCAGTCCGGAGGCGCCAGCGAGATGCGCGAAGCCTCCTCGCGGAGCGAGGCCCGCACCGGGCCGTAGAGGAAGACCCCCCTGACCGGCACGCGTTCGTGGAGAAGCCAGTCGAGATTCTCGAGATAGGCCCGACGCTCTTCGTCGACCAGAGGCTTGCCGTCGAGGGAGAATACGCACGTCTGCAGCCAGGTCGGACAGAGTCCCGCGGCGGTGCGGAGATTTTCGCGTACCTCCGCCAGCGTCACGGAGGTGCCGTTGATCGCGCGGATACCCTGCGCCCGCGCGCTGTCGAGCTTGAACCAGATCTCGCCGTTGACCTTGCCCATCGCCGCGAAGCCCCGCTCGGACCACGGCCGGCGCGCGAGGCTGCCGTTGGTGATCAGAACCAGCTTCACGGACGGATCCAGACCGCTTTCACGCATGACGCGGATGACGAGGTCGACCGCTTCGGCGAACTCGGGCGAGGTCGTGGCCTCCCCGTTTCCGGAAAAGGCGACGTCGTTCAGTCGCCGCAGCGGCTCCGGCACCCGCTCCTCCAGGAAACGCCCCTGGGTCAGCTCCGCCAGGAAGCTCCGGAGCTCCTGCTCGAGGAGCGCCAGATCCACCTTGGGCGCGGCCCCCCGCTGCAGGCCGGGCACCTGGCAGTAGATGCAGCGCCAGTTGCAGGCGTCGTTGGTATTGAGATTGATCCCCACCGATACGCCGCCCGCGCGCCGCGAAACCACCGGATAGACATAGGTCATGCCCGCGTTGTCGCGATCGTGCTTGAGGATGTCGAGCTTGCTCACGGCTCCTTCATATCGAATTTCGCGCGGAGATGCCAGAAGGCGTGCTATTCAGCCTTCCATGTTCATCTTCTCCAATCTGGCGACCAGTCTGGACGGGAAGATCGCCACCCGGGATCGCTCCCTCTTTCCCCTCGGAACGCCGGCCGATCGCCGGCAGATGCACGTGCTGCGCGGGCGAGCGGACGCGATTCTCATGGGGGCCTCGACGCTCCGGACTCACCGACGCTTTTGCCACGCCCAAGGGGCGAAAAAACAGCCGATCAACGTGATCCTGAGCCGCGATCTGGCCGGAATCTCGCCCGAGTGGGACTTCTTCCGTGAGCCGGCGGTGTCCCGCCTCTTGCTCCTGACCGAGCCGCTTTCACCGGCCCGGGCGCGGCGTTTTTCCCGAAGTTCCGAGCTCGTCGTGCTTCCGCGCGGGGCGGCCCGCCGGTCGCCCGCCCCGGCGATCATCCGGCTCCTCGAGGAGCGCGGGGTAAAGCGCCTACTCGTCGAAGGAGGCGGCACGGTGCTTTGGCACTTCGTGAAAGACAATCTCCTCGACGAATACCACGTGACCCTGACGCCGCGGCTGCTCGGCGGCGCGGAGGCTCCGACCCTGGTCGATGGGGCCGGTTTTTCGCCCTCCGAGGTGGTCAACCTGCGCCTCAAGAGCCTCAAGCGGCTCGGCGACGAGCTGTTCCTGGTCTACGCGAAAACCCGCAAAAGAGGCCGCTGACAGAGGGGCTCAGCCGTAGCCGAGATCCTCGAGGTCCTCCTCGGTCATTCCGAAGTGATGTCCGATCTCGTGGAGCAACGTCACGAGGATCTGCCGGGCCAGCTCGTCGTCGCTTTCTCCGGCCATCCGGGTGATCGGGCCGCGGAACAGCAGGATGCGCTCGGGCTCCGTCGTCAGCTCCGCGACGCTCTGGGCGGAAAGCGGCATTCCCCAGTGAGCGCCGCAGAGATCCGAGGGCTCCCCTCCGGGCAATCCCATCTCGCGGCGGACTGAAGCCGAGGGCTCGTCTTCGACGATGAGCGGAACCGATTCGAGCAGCTCGTGAATCTCGGGCGGCAGTCCGTCGAGCACCCGCTGCAATAGCCGGTCGAAACGCGACCGGTTCGCCCGGCGCCGCGAAGGCGTCATGGAAAGCGAACCCCCGAGGGCGGCGGGCACCGCGGGCACGGCGCCGCGATATCGCGCGACATGCGGTCCCAGACCATGATGACGCTCCGGCGGATCCCGATGCCCAAAAGCGCCACGATCGAGACCGCGAGCGCGATCATCAGAACGTATTCGAGCACGGCCTGACCGCTTTCGCCCTTCCTCATAAAAGATATTCTAATGTATGATCCGGACCCATGACAACCAAGCTCCTGAAGGTCTTTTTGCCCGTGGTGCTGGTCCTGGCTTTGACGGTCGGCGGTCTTTACGCCGTCAAGACCCATCTCCGTCAGTCGGAACCGAGACATACCGGCGGAGCGTCCGTCGGGGCGACCCTGCCGGACTTCGCCCTGGAGGACTTGAACGGGCAGAAGCGCAACGTGTCGCGGCTCGGCTCCAAGGTCCTTCTCATCAACTTCTGGGCGAGCTGGTGCGACGCCTGTATCGTCGAGATGCCCTCGATCGTGGAGCTCCGCCGCGCCTATCGCGACCGGGGCTTCGACGTCGTGGCCGTCAACGTCGATGAAAATGCCGAGACCGTGGTTCCGGTCCTCGCCAAGCGGCTGGGGATCGATTTTCCGGTCTACGTGGACCGGGACGGGTCGCTTTCCGAGCTGTTCGATGTCCACGCCATTCCGCTCACCGTCCTGATCGACCGCGACCGCAAGGTCCTGCTGATCCATAACGGCGACCGCGACTGGAACGCCGAGGACATCC
>JAMPXZ010000073.1 GCA_023700925.1 Oligoflexia bacterium
CAGGCGCCGCAGAGACTTGGGCTCGAATCCGTCATGGGTCACCTTCTCGTCGTCAGCTGCGACGACGCCTCACCTGGGAACGCGCGCGAGGCCGGGGCCCCCCGGGTCGCACCGGTTTATAATCCTTATTATCTTCGGTCACCGCCCGGATCATCAGGGCCGCCGAAGCGCGATTGCACGCGATGGGAACATCATAAACCACGGCGATCCGCAGAAGCGCCTTCACGTCGACGTCGTGAGGATGCGGCGACAATGGATCGGAAAAGAAGATCACCAGATCCACCTTGCCTTCGGCCACCTTGGCACCGATCTGCTGATCGCCGCCCAGCGGCCCGCTCTTGAAACGATGGACCCTGAGGCCCAGCTCCTCCTGGAGGCGGCCCCCCGTGGTCCCGGTCGCGTAGAGCTTGCACGAGGCGAGTACGTCCAGGTGTTCCCGGGCCCACTCGACCAGGCCCTGCTTCTTGTTATCGTGCGCGATGAGCGCGATCGAACGAATCGTCATGCTTTCAGCTTACCCCGAGCACTTCATACTCGCGAGCGCCATTCGGGGACTCGAGCTCGATCACGTCGCCCTCGACCTTGCCCTGGAGCGCTTCGCCCAGGGGAGCCCGCGGCGTGATAACCTGAACCACGAGTCCCTCCACGGCTACCGACAGCCCCCCTCCCTGGCCCACGAGGAAGTAAAACTGCCGCTTGCCCTCGGCTTCCAGCTCGACCAGCGCACCCGCCGCCACCGCGTCGCCGGCCCGAAAAGCCCTTAGCGGGAGAAATTTGTACATCGAGATGAGCTGCTTGAGCTCCCCGGCTCGCGCCGCCTGTGCCCCGGCGAGGTACGAGGCTTCGATGCCGCGCGTGTCGTGCTGGTCCTCGGGCTTACTCTCCTCGTGGGTGGCCGCATCGCGCGCCGCCTGCGCCGCGCGCACCAGGACCGCAAGTTCCTCTTCAAGTTTCCGCACTATGGCCGCGACGAGCTTCTGCTTTTGCAACATAGAGCGCCATTATGACGCAACCCGCTCCCGGGCTCAACCTCGGAAGGGACCGGCTTGTATGCGGTTTGCAGCAGACCCCTTCGATGACGCTCGCCGAGCTTTCCATCAAGCGCCCGGTTTTCGCCTGGATGCTCATGTCCGCGCTGATCCTCTTCGGGGGGATCAGCTTCCTGCGCATGGGGATCAGCCAGCTTCCGGATGTGGAGTTCCCGGTCATCACGGTGAACCTCACCTTGGAAGGCGCCGCACCGGAGGTCATCGAGACCGAGGTGGTCGACGTCATCGAGGATGCGCTCATGGGCATCCAAGGGGTGCGTTCCGTGCACTCCGCCTCGCGCAGCGGCCAGGCTCTGGTGACCGTCGAGTTCGAGCTCAATCGGAGCATCGATGACGCCTTCCAGGACGTCCAGTCACGGATCGCGCAGGCCCAGCGCCGCCTCCCCCGCGAGATGGAACCGCCCGAGCTCACCAAGACCAATCCCGGCGACCAGCCCATCACCTGGATCGCGCTCAGCAGCGACACCCGGCCCCTGCGCGAGCTCCTGCTCTACGTCAATGATCAGCTCAAGGACCGCTTCACGACCCTGCCCGGCGTCGGCAACGTCCAGCTCGGCGGCTTCATCGAACCGAACCTGCGCGTCTGGGTCAACCACCAGGCGCTCGATCGGTACGAGCTGACGGTCACCGATGTGATCGACTCGATCACCCAAGGGCACTTCGAGCCGCCGTCGGGAACCATAGATACGGCCCGACGCGAGTTCAACCTCAGGACCTTGGGCGAGGCGCGCACGGTCGAGGACTTCGAGCGGATCAACATCAACACCCGCGGCGGTGCTCCGAACTTCCAGGCGATCCCGCTCGGCGAGCTCGCCCGCATCGAAAAGGGGCTCGCCGAGGCCCGGCGGATCAGCCGCGCCCAGGGCCGCGTGGCGGTGGGACTGGGTATCCAGAAGCAACGCGGGGCCAACGAGGTCGCCGTAGCCCGCGCCGTGCGCGCCCGATTCAAGGAGGTCTCCGCAAGCCTCCCCAAGGACCTGCGGCTCACCACGAACTTCGACGCCTCGCACTTCATCGAGGAGGCGGTCGCGGAGCTCAACTTCACCCTGGTACTCTCGGCACTCCTCACCGGCCTGGTGTGCTGGCTTTTCCTCGGCTCCTGGTCGGCGACGCTCAACGTGCTGCTCGCCATCCCCACCTCGATCATGGGGACGTTCATCGTGCTTTCCTTCGCCGGTTTCACCCTGAACACGTTCACGGTGCTGGGACTCAGCCTCTCGATCGGCCTCGTGGTCGATGACGCGATCATGGTGCTCGAAAACATCGTGCGCCATCGCGAGCGGGGCGAAAAGCGCGTCAGCGCCGCTCTTTTTGGCGCGCGCGAGATCACCTTCGCGGCGACGGCGGCCACCCTCGCGGTGGTCGCGATCTTCCTTCCCGTGGCCTTCATGAAAGGGATCATCGGGCGCTTCTTCTTCGAGTTCGGCGTGACGATGACGGTCGCCGTGCTCCTCTCGCTGGTCGAGGCCCTGACTCTGACGCCCATGCGCTCGGCGGCTTTTCTCAAGGTCGGCGAGCGCCGGACCCGGATCGGTCGCGCGGTCGAAGGCGCCTTTCACGCCTCCGCTCGTCTTTACGCCCGGCTTCTCGCCGGAGCGCTGCGCTTCCGCTGGGTAACGCTCGCGGGAGCGGCTGCGTTTTTCGCCGCGAGCCTGCTTCTTCTGCCCCGGATCAACAAGGAGTTCATCCCGTCCCAGGATCAGGGGATGTTCCTGGTGCAGGTGCAGACGCCCGTCGGGTCCTCCCTCGAATTCACGAGCGAGCGGGTCCGGCGGCTCGAGCAGTTCCTCGGAGGGCGCACCGAGGTGTCGCGCTACTTCGCCGCGATCGGCGGTTTCACGGGCGGCGAGGTCAACAGCGCGATCATCTTTGTCACGATGAAGCCCCAGGGCTCCCGCGGAATCGATCCCGAAGCCGGTCACGAGCTGAGCCAGGAGGAGATGATTCAGCTCGCGCGCTCCACCTTCAATCAAGTCCCGGACGTGCAGGCGTTCGTGCAGGATCTCTCCTCGCGCGGCTTCGCGGCAACGCGCGGCTTTCCCATCGAGTTCGCGATCGAGGGCTCGGACTGGAGCCGCCTCGCGCAAGCCTCCCGCGATATTACCGGGGAACTCGGCAAGACCGGCCTCGTCACCGACCTCGACAGCGACTACAAGCCGGGGATGCCGGAGATCCAGATCACGCCCGACCGCGAACGGGCCGCGCTCCGAGCGGTGTCGGTGCAGGACATCGGCCGAACCATCAGTGCCATGATCGCCGGCGAAGTGGTCGGCCAGTACCCCGAGGGCGAGCACCGCTACGATATCCGGGTCCAGGTCGCCGACTCCCGCACCCGGCTCATCCGGCAACTCAAGGTACGCAACAATCGCGGTGAGCTCATTCCGCTCTCCGAGCTGGTGACGCTTCGAACCGTTCCCACGCTCCCGGTGATCAATCGGCGCGACCGCCAGCGCGCGATCACGATCTCGGCCAACGTCGCGCCCGGAAAATCCCAGCAGGCCGCCATCGCCGAGGCGCAGCGGATCGCGCAGGAACGGCTCCCGCCCGGCTACCGACTCGTTCTCAGCGGCACGGCCCAGACGTTCCAGGAGTCGTTCCAGAGCCTCCTCTTCGCGCTCGCCCTCGGCGTGCTCGTCGCTTACATGGTGCTGGCGACCCAGTTCAACAGCTTCAGCGATCCGCTCACCGTGCTCTCGGCCCTGCCCTTCAGCATCTCCGGCGCGCTCGCCGCGCTCCTCGTCACCGGGCAAAGCCTCAACATCTACAGCATGATCGGCCTGATCTTGCTCATGGGACTCGTGAAAAAAAATTCCATCCTGCTCGTCGATTTCACCAACCGTGTCCGCGACGACGAGGGCAGCTCCATTCACGAAGCCCTGCTCAAGGCCTGCCCCATCCGGCTGCGCCCCATTCTCATGACGTCGATCGCCATCATAGCGGGTGCCCTGCCCGCCGCCCTGGCCCTGGGTCCCGGCGCCGAGAGCCGAATCCCCATGGCGGTCGCGGTCATCGGCGGCGTGCTCGTTTCCACGCTCCTCACGCTCTTCGTGGTTCCCTGCCTTTACACGCTCCTGACCCGCAAGAACCGGGTCACGCCCTACGCGCGGGAGCTGGCCGAAAGCCTGCGGAACGGTCCGCGCGCGGCGTGAGCAATAAATTGAATTGACGCAGCGCGCTTCTCTCCGGTATCATTCACCGCACCCCTATGAAATTCCCCGGCAAACGCAAGAGCAAGCATTACTTTCCCGTCACCGAAAAAGGCCGGATCGCCTTCGGAACCGATCCCGAAAAAGCGAGCCCCGTCTACATCGTCGGAATCGATCAGCTGCTCGTGGACATCGAGGCGCGCGTGGACGAGGCGTTTCTCGAGCACCTGGGAATCCCCAAGGGCGAGTCGGTCGTACTCGACGATGAGCGCGTGAACCGGATCTACCTTGAGCTCAAGGATCAGAATCTGGTCGTGGGCGAGTTCGCCGGCGGCGCCGTGGGCAACACGATCCACAACTACTCCGTCCTTGCCGACGATCACAGCTACCTCCTCGGTACCATCACCAACCAGATCACGGTCGGCGACTACGCCTTTCACTACATCCGCAACACCAGCTCCCGCGTCGATCTGAGCTACCTGCATCCCTGCGCCGGCCCCATGGGGCGCGCGATCTGCTTCGTCACGCCCGACGGTGAGCGGAGCTTTGGCATCGGCCGCGGCATCATGGACGACCTCCCCTCCGAAGCCATTCCAGAACCACTCGTCGCCGGCGCGTCCGCCCTCGTGCTCACCGCGTTCCTGCTCCGCAACGAGAAGGCACCGATCTACCGCGCCACCATGCTCGCCATCGAGCAAGCGCGCCGCAACGGCGTGCCCGTGGTCCTCGCGCTCGGCACCGAATCGCTCGTTCGCGAAAAGCGCGCCTTCCTGCGCGAGCTGATCGCAAGCTCGGTCAACATCCTCGCCGGCAATTTCCAGGAGCTCGGCGAGCTCACCGGCCAGTCCGATCCGCTCCTCGCCGGCGAGCAGGCCCTCAATCTCGCGGATCTCGTGCTCATGACGCACGATCAGCACGGTCTCTACCTCTGCGGACACGTCGATCGCGAGCTGGCCCGCGAGACCAAGGACCAGATCCACTCAAAGTCGATCCCCGAGTACAACCGGCACGAGTACAGCCGCGCGATGATGCGTTCGGAGTGCAAGGATCCGATCAAGGCCTACACGCACATGAACCCGTACCTCGGCGGACCGAGTCGCATCCAGAACACCAACGGCGCCGGCGACTCCGCGCTCTCGGCGCTCCTGCACGACGTGGCGGCGAACTTCCACCACCGCCACACCTCGCCCACCTCGCCCAAGCACAAGTGCTCGTTCATCACCTACTCGTCGATTCACCAGGTCTGCAAGTACGCCAACCGGGTGAGCTACGAGGTGCTCCGCCGCAACTCGCCGCGGCTCACGCAAGGGTTGCCCGAGCGCGAGGACAGCCTGGAAGAGTCTTACTGGGCGCAGTAGGCGGGCCTGTCAAAAACTTTTACACCCGTCACTCAGTTGCTCCTTCCCTCGCGCCTAATCCCAAGGACGCCGCTTGGCACGGTTTGCAAGGCACTCATCCGAGTGAGCTCTCAGAGAAACCTAATACCGCTACTCCTGCTTGGATTCGTCTTCGCCACCGCTCGCGGGTCCCACGCCCTCATCCAAGGGACCGCGGTTTCCCCGGATGACGCCCTTGCAAGATCAACGGTAGGGATACTCGAAAATTACGAAGGGCGCGTCTGGCTGACCAACTGCGCTGGCAGCGTCTTGAGCGACAAGCTCATCCTTACGGCTGCGCATTGCCTGATCGGTAAGCTGCCAGAGGACTTTCTGGTGAATTTTTCGGCTGATCAGCTCGTGTATGATCGCCATGCAGAGATAAAAGACGCGCGCGAACTGGAGGGGCGGTTCCTGCTCAGAAGGGTGAAGGCGTTCAGGATTCACCCGAACTTTGATCTCAAAGGCGAAGGAGACCACGACATCGCCGTTATCCTTCTCCAAACTCCGGCCCCCTCGACCGCCCTGCCCGTAAAAATCCTCCCGCCCGACCTGCTCGACCCAACGGCCCGCAGTACCGCCCTCGAGCAACAAAACCTGCCGGTCACCCTGTTAGCAACCGGAATATTGGACGAAAAGACCTACGCTCATAGCGCCGTTCTGAGGTCAGTGACTGTCCCCGGCCGCTTCGAAGGACCGTTTGTGATCACTGATCAAACTCAAGGCGCTGGTGCCTGCAACGGAGACTCGGGCGGACCTGCCTTTGCCGAATGGGACGGCACCTTCTATCAGGTAGGGATCATCAGCCGTCCCCACGGAAACAGCAGGAGCTGCCACGAAGAAGGGCAATTGATGAATCCCGCTCTGGACGGCGCCTTCCTTGAAAGCGCAATGGAAGAGCTGCTCAGTTAAAGGGTGCAACCGGCTCGTCCTGAAAGTTTTACAGTTCTATCCACCCATTGCCGATAAGGACTCGGGACTATGGGATTCCGTCACCTCTCGCTTATCGCCGCGATCGTTCTCCAGCTGTCGCCTCGGGCGGCCATGCCTCAGGAGCAGCCGATCTACCCCGCTGCGCCCCGTACGGCTTTTGACACTTGCTTAATGTCGCGACTTCCATAAACACGGAAGAGACCAAGCCTTCCCTCATCTTTTCAAAATTGGATGACCTGCTACCCGACCGTCAGTCAAAGATCGCTTTCCTGGAGGACTGGCTGAATTCCCTGACGGACGTGGCCCGCGAGACGACCGTACTAAACCAGCACCGGCTGGAATCGGATCTGACCATGGACGAGTACTCGAAACTCGGCATCAGGAGATTCGCCGAGTATAACGACAATGGCGCAAGTATCGAACTCTTGACCCAGGACCGGCGTCTTCTGCCACTGGCGAAAAGCGGCTTCCTCGCTCAGGGGCCCATGAACTACGCCATCGCCACGCTGGATGATGCGGAATGGAAGAAATTTCTCAAGGCCTTTGAGGCTGCGCTGGAGGCAAACCACCAGGAAATGCTGAAGACGCAGAAACTTCTGACTCCCGATGTGAATATCAGCTATTTGGCAAGAACCGCCTCCCACGTCTTCGGGTATAAACCCTCGTCAGCCAAAGCCACTCTTACGACCGCCGAAGTCCGTTTGATGCAGCTGAGAAGAATGGACCTGTTTGAACTGGTCATGCGATCCCCCTATCTGACCCAGGATCAGAAGAATCAAGCCGCCGATGACCTCGCTGAAATTTTTCGTAAAGCCAATGAGGGCTTCAGGGGCTACAAAAGCTTGCGAGACAAGCAATACGCCTTCAAACCCATGATGGCCCGTCTTCGCGCCCTGGGCGCCACTCTCACGGACGATCCACAACGCGGATACGACTACCCGGCGGAATTCGAAAAAGCCCTTGGAACCGGCCCGATAAAGACTTGCCGCGGCCTCTTTTCCGGTCTGTGAGGCAGGCACCCTACTGGCCACGTCGACGGCCTCGCTCGCCTGTTTCAAGCCAGTATGTGACGGCTGTAGTCACATACTGGCTTATATTTCAAAGTATCGCTTGCCAATAAATGATTATTAAGCCACTATGTGACAATCGGGGTAACATATTAGCTTGAAAATCAAGAGCATCAATCCTCAGCTCCTACTTCCAGAGGTCGATTACCAAGCCCTGACGGCCCAACTAATGGGTTATTCACACCCGCGCCGCAAGCTTGGGGAGATGCAGAAAAAAGGGCAGCTCCTGCGCCTGAAGAAAGGCTTTTACGTTCTCAGCAAGGAGTTCGCGGGCCGGGAACACTCCCCTCAGATCGTGGCCAACCTTCTTTACGGACCTTCGTACGTCTCGCTTGAATCCGCCTTGTCCGATTATCAGCTCATTCCTGAAAAGGTCGTAGCACTGACCAGCGTAACCAGCCAGAAGAACAAGTCCTTCGATACCCCGATCGGCCTCTTCACCTATCGACATCTCGCATCCTCCCTCTACCCTCTTGGCGTCACCCTGCGAAAAGGCAGGGACGGGCGGCCGTTCCTGATCGCCACCGCGGAGAAAGCGCTGATGGACGTTTTCACCCTGAAGTTCGAGAACGCGGCCGCGCCCAGGGCGGCGGATATCGAGCCCTCCTTGCGAGAGGATCTCCGCCTGGACCTGAATGAGCTCGCCAAGCGGATCGACCGCAAGCTCCTCGTCGAACTGGAACCCCACTACCGATACCGGGTCTGGAACCGCCTGCTGATCAAATATTTATTAAACAACTTATGAACCCAGCCATTCACGAGATGCTCGCCAAGTACCGCATCATCACCTCCTCGGACGCGGAAAACGCGCTCAAGGAGGTGCTCCAGGAAATCGCGCTTCTTGGACTTCATCGCGCCAACTTCTTCGAGAAGGCCGCCTTTTACGGCGGGACCGCGCTGAGGATCCTGCATGGCCTTCCGAGGTTTTCCGAGGATCTGGATTTCACGCTCTTCAAGCCAGATCGCGGCTTTTCGCTTTCGCCCTATTTTTCGGCCGTGAAAAAAGAGCTCTCGGCCTACGGATTCCATGTCGAAATCACATCAGTCAACAAAAAGCTGAAATCCGAAGTGGAGTCAGCGTTCATCAAGGCCGGCACCCAGGTCCATCTCCTGAAGATCGACTCATTGAAAGCTTTCGGGGCGAACGCCCAGGCCGGAGCGAAACTCCAGATCAAATTTGAAGTCGACACCGAGCCGGCCACGGGCTTCGAGTTCGAGGCGCGCTACCTGCTCGAACCGACGAGCTTCCCGGTGATCACCCTGAAAAAGCCGGACCTCTTCGCCGGCAAGCTGCATGCGCTTCTCTATCGACGGTGGAAATCCAGGGTCAAGGGTCGCGATTTCTATGACTATGTCTGGTACCTCAAGAACCGGGTACCGGCGCGCCTTTCTTATCTGCGGGAAAAGGCGGTCCAAAGCGGGCACGCGCGCCCGGAAGACCTGCAAACCGGCGTGCAGCTCAAGGAGGCGCTGCTGCAGAGATTCCGGAAAGTCGATTTCGAGCAAGCCCGTGAAGACGCGCTTCCTTTCATCAAGGATCCGCGAGAGCTTGAGGTATGGAGTCCGGAGTTCTTTTCGCAGATCACAGAGCGTCTCGAGGTGACTGGGTAGGGCGGTGGCTTTTCTCCGCGCAAGCGAGCTCCGACCACGGGCACGCGCGAGCTGTGATTGGACAGGACACCCGAATACTTTTTTGGGACCTCCAGCGATAAGGAGGTATTTGACCGAAGCGCGGAGTTAATCGCGCCGAAGGTATAGGACGAATAACCGTTCAATAAGATGACGTCAGCGTTATTGGCGAGGATCTCGACCTTGGAAACCGATTCCGCCTTTGGACCTTGCTCAGGACAAGTGCCGGAACTATCGGCATTTGCCATGCGCAACCCCGCAGAAAACCTCCGAAACGAAGACGCCTTCAGCCGCTACTTCTTTTTCTTCTCCATCGCGCTCTTGAGCTTGTCGCCGAGCGTGCCGAACGAGCCGGTGGTCGCGCTCGCAGGAGCGGCGTAACTCTTCCAGTCCTCGCTGCCCGGATCCTTCGGAACATCGAGCGAAATCCTGCGCTCCTCGCGCCGTATCTCGGCGACCTGCACGGTGGCGGTATCGCCGACCTTGAGCTTTTCGAAGGGGAACTCCGGGTGCTCGGCAGCCTTGGATTTCGGAAGGAGGCCCGTGATCCCGTCTTCGAGCTTCACGAAGATGCCGTAAGGCTCTTTGCGCTCGACCCGGCCCGAAATGATCGCGCCGACCGGGAACTTCTGCGCCACGAGCGCCCAGGGATCCGAGCCCGCATCCTTGAGCGAGAGCGAGAGGCGGCGGGTCTCCGGATTCACTTCCTTGATCATGACGGTGATGCGCTCGCCTTCTTTGACGAGCTCATCCGACCGCATGACGCGTTTGGTGTAGCTCATCTCCGAGAGCGGAATCAGACCCTCGATCCCCGGAACGAGCTCGACGAACGCGCCGAACTTCATGCACCGGGTGACCTTGCCGTCGACCACCTGGCCGGGTGCGATCTCCGCCGGGAGATTATCCCAGGGCTGCCCGCCCGCCTGCTTGAGCGAGAGCGAGACCTTGAGCTTGCCCTCGATGTTTTCGATCTTGAGGATCTTGAAGCTGAGCTCCTGACCGACGCTCACGGCTTCCTGCGGCGTCGCCACGCGCGACCAGCTGAGCTCGGAGATGTGCGCCAGCCCCTGGATACCGGGAGCCACCTCGACGAAAGCGCCGAAGGCCTCGAGCCGCATCACCTTGCCCGGAACGATATCGCCCTCATGCCGCTCCTCGAGGAACGACCCGGCGGAAAGCCCGCGCTGCTCCTCCAGGAGCTTGCGCCGCGAGACGACGATGTTGCGGCCGCCCTCGCTGAACTGGGTGATCCGGAACTCCAGCTTCTGACCGACGAACTCCTCGCCCGTCTCGGTGCGCGAGAGATCGAGCTGGCTGATCGGACAGAACGCGATCTTGCCACGGATATTGACCCGCACGCCGCCTTTGCAGACCTCCGTCACGCGCCCCTCGATGGGAAGCATCATATCGAACGCATCCTCGAGGTCCTCGGCGAGATTCTTGGCGGTGGGCTTGGGCGAAAGCCGGATCTCAGAGCCGCGCACCTGCGTGACATAGAGATCGAGGACGTCGCCCATCTTGTAAGGAAAGCTGCCTTCGGCATCCAGCAGATCGCGCCGCTGCACCAGGCCATCCGTCATCGTACCAGTTGAAACAAAAATATCTTCCTTGCCGACGACGAGGATCTCGCCTCGGATCTTGTCGCCCACCGAGAGCTTGCGGGTAGGCGCCTTGAAAGAATCCTCGAGCATCCGGGCGAATTCCGAAGGGCCTTTCGCGCTTTTCTCATCGTCCTGCTGGTCAAAATCCTGGTCATCGTTCTGTTGCGTCATAGGTCTTTCTTTTTCTCGAAATCGCGCGGGTTTCACAAGCGAAAAGCTCGCACCGCCCCTTGAACCCCGGCCCGCCGCCCTGTAGATTGCCCTCCGCATGCCTTTGAACGAACGCCTCGTCATTCCCCGAAACGGAGGTCCTGAAGTACTGGAGCTCCGCCAGGAGGAGCTGCCGCCGCCGGGCCCGCGCGAGGCGCAGCTGCGCGTACTCGTCTCGGGAGTCGCCTTTGGCGATGTGCTCAAGCGCGAGGGCCTCTTGCCAGGGCAGCCGCGCAAGCCCTATACCCCTGGTTACGACCTCGTCGGCACGATCGAAGCGCTGGGCGCGGGCGCCCAGGACTGGCAGCCCGGAAGGCGCGTCGCGGCTTTTGTCGGCAACGGAGCCAACGCCCGGTACGTGAACGTCGATCCGCAGCGCCTCGTGCCGGTTCCCGACGGCGTAACGAGCGAAGCCGCGCTTTGCCTCGTGCTCAACTATGTGAGCGCCTATCAGATGCTTTTTCGGGTCGCGAAGGTCCGCCCGGGCGCCAGCATTCTTGTCCACGGCGGCGCGGGCGGCGCCGGAACCGCCTTCCTGGATCTCGCTCGCCACTTCGGGATCCGCGCCTGGGCGACAGCTTCAGCAGCGAAGCAGGAGGCGGTCCGCTCCTTTGGGGCCGAGCCCATCGACTATCGCACAGAAGACTTCGTAGCGTCGGTCCGCAAACAGCTTCCTCAAGGAATAGACGCGGTCTTTGACCCGATCGGCGGTAGCCATATAGCGCAGTCATGGCAGTGCCTCAAACGCGACGGCATCCTCGTCATCTTCGGCGCCTCGCGATCTCTCGCCGGCGGGAACGGCGAATTTCTGGACACCTTTGCCCGCCTCGCCTGGTTCAAGCTCACCGGTGGCCGGCGCAAGGCGTACTTTTATGGAATCAGCGCTCCACCTCACAGCTCGCACCTGACCATCCGCGAGGACCTCGCGCTTCTTCTTGAGCTGCTACGCGAAGGCCGGCTTCACCCGCTCATCGGCGCGCGCCTGCCGCTCGGACGAGCGATCGAGGCCCACCAGATGATGGACGCCTCGCCGGTGGCCGGCAAGATCGTGCTCGTGGCGGAGTAAGCCGCTAGCGCCAAATAGCGCTCACCAGGCCGGCGGATCGCTCGCGGGAAAGGACTCCCAGGAAGCCTCCTCCACCGCATCCCGCTGCTGGTCGATGATCTTGGGCGCGTCCGAAGGTGGCGCGGCCGCAAAGTGACGCGAGACGCGACGAGCGGCGCGGCCGCGGACAATCCGGCGGCCAAGCAGCCAGGCGGCGGAAGGCACGAAAATCCCAGCCGCGGCAAGGGAAAGAGCTTTATTTCGACTCATGCCCCCGCCAGCTGCAATGCATGTTCCTCAGCTGGCGCACGCCTCAGGAGTCGCGGCTTCGCAGGACGGTCATGGCTTTCATCGGCACGCCCAGCCGGAGCCAGCGCACTTCGACCTCGTCGTTCGGCCGGTAGAACCGGAGAGCGAAAACCAGGTCATTGATCGAGCGGATCTCGATCTCTCCGAGACCCGTCAGGATGTCGCCCTTCTGGAGCCCGGCCTGCTCGGCGGGCGACCCGGCGCGAACGCCCGAGAGAAGCACGCCAGGCACCTCGCTTTGCTCGAACTCAGGGACGCTCCCGAAGTAAACGCCGTAGCCGCGGCCCGGGCGCGAAGGCTGATCCCCTTCCTGGCTCGCGGGATCAAAAACAGGCGCCTCCGTCCGCGCATCGAGCGCGCGCCAGACCGCGAAGGCGAAATCCTCGACCGCCCGTAGGCCTTCATGATTGATCTTGTCGGCCGTGTCGCTCGGCCGGTGGTAGTCCTCGTGCGCGCCCGTGGTGAAAAACAGCGCGGGTACCTGCGCGCGCAGAAACGAGGCGTGATCCGAGCTGCCGAAGCCCGAATCCGCCGTCTGAAGCTCAAGATCAAAGTCGCGCCGAACCTCTTCGAGAAGCGGCTTGAACTCGCCAGCCGAGGCGGTGGCGAGCACGCTGAGCTTGCGTCCCTGCATCCGTCCCACCATATCGAGATTCAGCATGAAGGCGGCCCGGGCGCCCTGGGGAAGCGGCAGGCTTTCGACCCAATTCTTCGAGCCGAGAAGCCCGATCTCCTCAGCGGTGAAAAAGGCGAAAAGGACGGGCCTGCGGTTGCCGCCCAGCGCGCGGATTCTCGCGGCCATTTCGATCACCGCCTGAACGCCCGAGGCGTTGTCATCCGCGCCGGGATGCACGCGCCCCACGCCGGCGGGGTCCATCGAGGAGTCCCCTCCGTAGCCGAGGTGATCGTAATGAGCGCCGATCACGACATACTCGCTCGCGAGCGCCGGGTCCGTGCCGGGCAAGAGCGCCGTGACGTTCTCGACATTGCCGACCTGACGTTTGAGATCCACGGCGAGATCGAGCCGCGCGGGCTCCTCGCCGCTCAGGACGATGAACGAACCAGGCTTCTGCTCGCGTGCGATGCCGGCCTGAAGTTCGCTGACTGAGCGCCCGAGAAGCCGCTCCACGAGCTCGATCCGCGCCTGGCCCGCAAGAATCGCAAGCGTTGCGCCACCGCCCTGCCGGCCCTGGAACCTCAAAGCCGGCTCCAGCGCGCCGTTGAGCGAAAGCGCGTCACGCACGAGCACGATGCCCGCGGCGCCGTGCAGCTCGGCGTTCTGCACTTTATACATTGGAGTTGAATAATGGTAATAGGCGGGATTACGGAAGACCGAGCCACGATTACCGAGGGAAGGATCGCCGAGCATCACGATCACGATCCTGCCGCGGACATCGAGCCCTTCGTAATCGTCGTAAGCGAAACCCTCTTCGCCGCGAAAGCTGATGCCATAGCCCACGAAGACAGTCTCGGTATTCTCGACACTGCCCGAGCGGGAGAACGACAGCGGGACAAACTCCGCGGCGGTGGAACCGGCAAAACCGTTATTTGCGCCGAGCTCGTTGCCGGTGAAGACCGGAAAGCTGCGGGTAAAGCTGCGGCCTGTTTCAGCGCCTCCCCGGTCGACGATCGAAAAGCCCGGCATGAGGCCCGCGAGCGCCAGCTCCGTGGCGAGAAGATCACGCGCCTTGCCAAGACCCTGGGTACCGACGCCGCGGCCTTCGAATTCGGGAGAGGCGAGCTGTTCGAGAAGAGAGACGCCGGAACCGGCAATGGGGAAACCTAACGCCGGCGTGACCGTACTCGTCAGTAACAGCGCCGAAATCAGTCCAAGAACCGCTGAACGTGCTTTGAGCTTTCGCATCCCTACCTCGTGATCCCTCTGGCTTACCTCGCGACGTTAACATCACGCATTAATCCATGTCTGCGAGAATTTCCGCCCAAAATTACCCTGACCCTAAGCGGTATAGGGGAAACAACTTAATTCACTGTTGCTACGCGGACTTGTTCACCCGGAGGAATAATGATTCGCCATACAACTCGGAAATTCGGGGTTTAGGCCGGACGTTGGGTCAGAAGACCCTCCGCTGTAGGCTACTGAAAGAATTAATTTTTTTCACAACTACACCGAGAAGTAAGCGAACGCCTTTCAACCCGGACACACTAATAAATATAAGAGCGAGCGAGTATACTATTAAGAGACTATGACCCTTGCTGTACGTTTGCTGAAAACTATGGGGTTGATCGCGCTCCTGCTGGTCGGCGAGACGGGGCAGGTATTTGCCGCAGGCTCGCTTTTGTCCCCGCAAGGCTTCACCTTTCAGGGTCGGTTGTATGATGCCGGCGGCGTGAATCCGCTGGTTGAAACCGTCGATTTCACCCTGGGAATCTACTCACCCGACGGCAACTGCCTGCTCTACGAGGAGCAGCGGACGGGAGTCGATCTTGCGGAAACTTCCGGGCTGTTCGCGCTAGAGGTCGGCTCACCGGTCGGCGACGGGAGACGGGTCGCTGGGGCGGATCCCGGGCTTTCGATGGCGCAGATTTTCGCAAACGGGAGCGGTCCGATCCGCCCTCCTGGGCTGGGCTGTGCCACGGGTTATACGCCAGCCGCTGGCGACGCCCGCAGGCTGCGCGTGACGATCACGCCGCAGGCGGGAGTTCCGATCACGCTTTCGCCCGATCAGAAGATTCTGGCAACGCCGCAGGCTTCGGTCGCCGAGACGGTGCAGGGCCTGGGCCCCGAGCAGCTGATCCAGGTTTCCGGCAATATTTCACAAGGGAGCTTAGGCATGCTGACCGATGGGTCGGACGCCTCGTCGCTCCACACGCATGACTCGCTCTACATCGAAGCCGGTGGCTCTTCGAATCAGAACCTGGGCTCCGGAATCACCTACACCAGCGGGATGTTCGGCATAGGAACCTCGGCGCCGACGGCGGATCTCTCCTTCGGCGGAAATGTCCCGCGTGAGATCCACTCCGAGCGCAACACGACGCCGGGCGGCGCCGGAAACAGTCTTACTCTCGGCGCGGGCGGCGCGGCCTCAGGCAGCGCGGATCGGGACGGCGGAACGCTCGTTCTTTCCTCGGGTACGTCAACGGGCGCGGGTGAATCTTCGATCGTGTTTCAAACCGCTTCGGGCGGCGCGAGCGGTTCGGCCGATCATGCCGCGAGCTCCAAGATGGTCATCACGGGAAGTGGCCGCGTCGGTATCGGCACGGTGGCGCCCGCCGCGACCTTGGATGTCGCGGGCGACGCCAGGATCAATAGCGATCTGCAGGCCGGGAGCTTCTCGATCGCGGGGATCGGGACGGTGATCAACTCCTCGGGCGAGTGGGTAGGCGCGGGCGGGACCATCGGATCCACCGGGGCCACCGGAGAAACCGGCGTGACCGGCGCGACAGGGGCCACGGGCCAAACTGGGGCGACCGGTGCTACGGGCGCAACGGGTGAAACGGGGGCGCAGGGCTTCACGGGTGCTACGGGCGCAACGGGTGAAACGGGGGCGCAGGGCTTCACGGGTGCCACGGGTGAAACCGGTGTGCAAGGCGCGCAAGGTTTGACCGGTGCTACGGGCGAAACCGGTGCGCAAGGCAGACAAGGCTTCACCGGCGCAACGGGCGA
>JAMPXZ010000074.1 GCA_023700925.1 Oligoflexia bacterium
ACCCCCCTGCCATTTATGGTAACCCTCAAGCCACGTGGAACAGAAAAAGGACCTCGCCATCGTCCTGCGCTCCGTACCCTACGAGGAGCGACATCGCATCGTCACGGCGCTGACCGAGCAGCACGGACAGGTATCCGCCATGGCGCGCAACTCGATTCAATCGCGCCGCTTCGGCGGAACGCTCGACGTCTTCGCCGCGAGCGAGTGGACGTTTGTCGAGAAGCCCGGTGCCGAACTGTGCCGCCTCGATGAGGCACGGATCCGGCGCTCGTACGAAGGACTTCGCAACGATTTCGAACGCTTGTCGATGGCAAGCGTCTTCAACGAGCTGATGCTGCGGCTTGCGCCCAAACAGCAGGCCTGCCCCGAGCTTTTTCGCCTGCATTCGAATGCGCTGGCCGCGCTCGAAGAAGCGCCCAAAGAAGGCGCCGTTAGTGCCGCCCCGCTACTCCAGGCAGCCGAGCCTTCTCCGGCCGCAAGCGATCGTCCGCCCGTTTGGAAGCATGATCTCGCCCTTCTCAACGGGTACCTCGCCAAGCTCCTTCATTGGAGCGGCAGCCAGCCACAGCTTCTCACCTGCCGCGGCTGCGATACCTCGATCGAGCGAGTGGACCCCGCGGTTCCGCTCAGCGCGCGGGTTGCCGATGCCGGCTGGATCTGCGCAAACTGCCGCTCGAGCGAAGTCCGGCACGTGCAGGGCCGCGCGGGAGAGAGTTTTCATCATGCGATGCTTCGGATCATGCCGATGGCGATCCTGGATTTCCACGTGAGTCTCGTGCTGCCCATTCGCCAGGTCCCGCTTGCCGCGCAGGCTTCGCGCGAGGAGCACCAGGAGCTTTTCCGTTTCCTCGAAGCGTTATTCATCTACCATCTGCCGGGCTTCGACCAGAAGCCGCTCAAGGGCATCCGGTTTCTCGGGCTAGAATCCAGCGTACAGCCTCAGGAAGGCCCTCCGCGATAAAGTCCGCCTCGCCGGGCCGGAGGCGCGCCTCGCTGTTGCGGCCCTCGCCGGTGCGAACCAGGATCGCGCGGCAGCCTGCGGCGCGGCCGGCGCCAAGGTCCGAAGGCTTGTCTCCGATCATGAAAGAAATCGAAAGATCCACGCCGAGCGCGCGCGCGGAATCCACGAGCAGCTTGGGCTTGGGCTTGCGGCAGTCGCAAAGCTCCTCGGGCCGGTGAAAACAAAGCTCGAAACGATCGATCTCCACGCCCCAGGGCCTGAGCAGCTCATGAAGACGCGCATTGATCCGCGGGATGGCCGCGGGCTCGATCAGGCCCCGCCCGACGCCGGACTGATTTGAGACCACCACGAGCAGAAAACCCGCCTTCTTGAGCGCGGCCAGCGCCTCCCCCACGCCCGGGATCAGCTGAAGCTGTCCGGGTTCCGACAGATACCCCGGGTCCGTGTTGAGCGTCCCGTCCCGATCAAGAAATACGGCCTTTTTGAAATTTCCCGGAAGCCCGCGGCGTTTTCGTTCCCACGTCCACGCGCTCGCGAGAATGGACTCAAGAGGCTGGGTGATCGTGAAACCGAGTTCCTTTTTGGCCAGGCGTGAATCGGCGATGAGCCGGGGCGGATCGCCCGGGCGCCGCGGTTTTTCGACGGTCTTGATCAAAAGACCCGTGGCCTTTTCGCACGCCGCGATGATCTCGCGCACGGAGTAGCCGTTCTCGCTGCCGAGATTAAAGAACTCAAAACGCCCGTCCGCGCCGCGCGCCGGATCGAGAAGACGCAGCATCGCGGCCTCGTGCGCCGCCGCGAGATCCGTGACATGGATGTAGTCGCGAATGCAGGTGCCGTCAGGAGTGGGATAATCCGTTCCGTACACCTCGACCGCTCGCCCGGCCAGCGCCGCATCGAGCACACGCGGGATCAGATGGGTCTCCACCCGGTGCCACTCGCCGACTCGGGTGCGCGGCTCCGCGCCCGCGGCGTTGAAGTACCGAAGCGCGACGACCTGAAGGCCGCGCTCGCGGGAGAGCCGCTCCATGATCCGCTCGGCCTCGAGCTTCGTCTCGCCGTAGGGATTGAGGGGTTTCTTGGGAAGCTGTTCATGGATCGCGCTCGTGCCCGGATCGCCGAAGATCGCGCAGGTCGAGGAGAAGATGAAACGCCGGGTTCCCGCCTCGAGCATCATTTCCAGAAGAGCGCGGGTCTGCTCGACGTTGTTCTCGAAATACTCCGCCGGCTTCTCGACGCTCTCGCCGACGAGCGAGCGGGCGGCAAAATGCATCACGCAGTCGAAGCGCTCCCGCTCGAGCAGCGGCAGCACGCGGGCGCGATCGCCGACCCGCGCCTGAACGAAGCGCGCCTCGCCCACCGGCAAGGCCTGGACAAACTCGCGATGCCCGGTGGTGAGGTCATCGAGAATCCACACCTCATGGCCCCGGTCAGCCAGCCAGGCGCAGGTGGCGCTGCCCACGTAACCGGCTCCACCGACCACGAGGACCTTGGATTTGAGTTTGCCGTGCATGATTTAAGAAGCTAGCACAGGACCCCTTCGGCGGCGATGGCCTTTTGCCCGGTTTTCGGATACTTTCAGCCTACTGATGAAATCCCTGCTCCGGCTCAAGCCGTATGTCCGACCCTACCTCTGGCTGATCGTGGCGAGTATCCTGCTTGCGATTCCGCTCTCGGCCATCCGCGCCAGCCCCGGCCCGCTGCTCAAGTACTTCGTCGACGAGGTTCTGGTCCAGCGGAACCCCGACAAGCTCGCACTTTTTCCCGTCATCGTTCTCGGGATTTACGTCGTCAATTTCTTCATCCGCTTCGGGCATTACTATTTCCTGCGGGTCGTCATCGCGCGGGTCAACCAGCGGATCAAGAACGAGCTGTACGAGCACCTGATGGGCTTGTCGGCCGATTACTTCACCTCGCAGAGCACGGGCACCCTGATCTCGCGCGTCGGCTCCGACCCTCAGTACGTCGACGGCGGGCTGGCGTGCATCAACATCCTGATTCGCGAGCCGTTGACCTTCCTCTTCCTCTTCGTCCACGCGATGATGCTCAACTGGAAGCTCACGATCCTCACCTTCCTCGTGATTCCGCCGCTGGCTTTCGTCTTCGCCGCCACGGGGCGCAACCTCAAGCGCTACATCGCCCGGATCACTGAGGAGAACTCCCGCCTCTTTTCCACGCTCCAGGAGAGCTTCACCGGCGTCCGGGTCATCAAGATGTTCGGCCTCGAGGAGTATGTGAAGCGCAAGTTCCTCGCGCGGAGCGAGCAGTTCACCAAGTTCCTTCTCAAGACGGCCACCCTCGAGGAGGCCTCCCATCCAATGGTCGAGATCCTCACCTCCTGCATCATCGCCCTCGTCATCTACTTCGGCGGCCGCCAGGTGCTCGCGAACGAGATGACCGCCGGCGAGCTCCAGGACTTCATCATCAGCTTCGGCCTGATGATGAACCCGCTGCGGATGATGAACGACGTCAATCTGCGCCTGAGCCAGGCCTCCGCGGCCTGTACCCGCATTTTTGAAGTGATGGACTGGAAGGGACGCCTGCACGAGGCCGTCCGCCCCCAGCCACTCAAGACGCTCGAGAAAGGCATCCGCGTCGAGGACGTCACCTTCGCTTATCCGGACGAGCCCGAGCACAAGGTCCTCGACGGAATCAGCTTCTCCATCCGCCGCGGCCAGATGGTCGCGCTCGTGGGAGCGAGCGGCGCGGGCAAGAGCTCGTTCGTCAGCCTCATGCCACGCATCTTCGACGTCACGGGCGGCAGGATCCTGATCGACGGCACGGACATCCGGGAAATCGCGCTCCCCGATCTGCGAAATCTGGTCGCCGTGGTGAACCAGGATGTTTTTCTTTTCAACGATACCATCGAGGAGAACATCCGCTGCGGCCGGCTCTCGGCCACCTCCGAGGAGATCCGCGAGGCCGCGCGCCGGGCGAACGCGCTCGAGTTCATCGAGCGGACGCCCCAGGGCTTCCAGAGCGTGATCGGCGACCGCGGGCAGAAGCTCTCGGGCGGCGAGCGCCAGCGCCTCTCGATCGCGCGCGCGTTCCTGCGCGAGGCGCCGCTCCTGATCCTCGATGAGGCGACCTCGAGCCTCGACACCGCCTCCGAACGCGCCGTCCAGGGCGCGCTTGATGAGCTGATGAAAGACCGCACGACCCTCGTGATCGCGCATCGGCTCTCGACCGTCCGGCACGCCGATCTGATCCTCGTGATCAAGCAGGGCCGGATCGTCGAGCAGGGCAGGCACGAGGAGCTCATGGCGCTCGGCGGAGAATACGCGCGCTTCCATCTCGCGGCCGCGGAGGAGACTCCCTCCAAATGAACGTGTGGACGGCGCTCCTGGAATCGCTGCATTCGTCGCTCATCGATGAGCTGATCGAGCGCCATCCGGAGCCCAAGCCCACGCTCGGGATGCCGCTGCGGCAGAAGCAGCCGCAGGCCCCGGTCGCGGGCAAGCTTCTCCTTTGCGAGGTTCTCTTCGGGGATGAAAAGAGCGGCCTCCAGCGCGGCACCGCGATGCTCGCTTTCGAGCCCCCGTTCATGAAGGCTCTCGCGGTCGGGCCCGTCGACTTCTGGAGCGCCATCCTCAAGCGCGCCGGCAGCGAGTTTCAGCGCCGGAACATCCGACCGCGGATCAGCAATCCCGTCGAGGTCGAAGCGCGGACGAACGAGGCCATCCAGCTCCCCCAAGGATTCGCGCCGCCCACTCGGGTCATCTGGATACCGTTCCAGGTGCCAAAAGGAAGCTGCTATCTTGGAATGGCGGTTTAGTGCATTCTCGGCCTTGCCCTCGCCTCTATTTTTGCGAAAACCCGAGCGACGATCACACTGATAGTGGCGCACGGTTTTTACGACATGATAGGAGTGATTCTGGGCCTCCTCCTTTATGGCAAATAGCTATGGCAAATAGCATTCGGAACGCATCACTAGCCGCACTCTTCCTTCTGATCCCCGGCGTGGTCATTGCCGGAGAGCGCGTCCCACACGTTACCTTCAGGCACAGCGCTGAGTTCAACAGCGAATGCAAAATCACCGTACAAAGGTCATGGACCGAGGAAGCCAAGGCGAAAGAAACGCTCTTCACGGCGCTCTGGGAAGGGGACGCCCCTTCACTCTTCAACTTCTTCTTCAGTCACCTCAATGGCGCTTTCTCACAGTCGAGCTACTTGGCGAAGCTGAGTGCTTGCCCTTCGACAATTTCCTACAGTCGTCCTCTGGTTTTGAATATTTCCCGCTTTTTGGAGAGCTACGTCGGCCCGTCCGCGGTCAACCCGAACCACGCTTTTATCGTTCTCGCCTTTCATGAACTGATGCACAACTGGGTCGAGGACAATTTACGCGACTCCGCACTACTCAAGAAATACAGTGACGAATCGCGCGACGTGAAAGTACATCTCCACCTCATGGCGATTGAGCACTTCGTGTACCATGGTCTCGGAAGACGCGATCTCCTTGGCTGGATCGAGATGAAATATCCAGCCATAGGTGGTGACTACGCGCGCGCCTGGGAAATCGTGCGCAACGAAGGCGACGAGGCCTTCCTGCGCGAATTTTAATCGTGCGCCGCGCTACCGGACCTCTACCGCCTTGAAGAACAAATAATTCAGCGGCGAGATCGAGAAGCGCTTCACCCGATCACTCAGCAGCACCGTATTTTTACTGTAAAACAAAGGAACGATGACCGTCTCGCGCTGCAGGAGGAACTTCTCGGCCTCGGCATACGCCTGGAGACGAGCGCCGGCGTCCGATGCCGAGCGCGCGCGCTCGAGGATACGGTCATAGTCCTCGCTCTTCCACCGCGTATACTCGTTGCCGTTGCCGCGCGAAAACACTCCGAGAAAGTTCTCCGCATCCGGATAATCCGCGCCCCAGTGCGCGACGAAAAGGTCCGTTTCGACCGTTTTGAAACTTTCGCCCCGGTCAGGAAAGCGGAAGTCCACCGTAACCCCGAGGCGCTCGAGGAAGGACTTCGACAGGAAGCGGCCCAACTGCTCCGCGCCGTCAAAACGCTCCATCGTGAGAACGAGCCGGGGGAAGCGCTGCCCCTCGGGGAAACCTGCCTTGGCGAGCGCGGCGCGCGCCTCGTGAAGCGTCCTCGCAGGAAAGGTATTGGCGCCGTGGCCTTCGAGACCCGGAGGGAACCACGAGTTCGCCGCGACCTGGCCGCCCTGCAAAATGGACGGGATCGAGTCGCGATCCACCGCGGTTGCGAAGGCCTCGCGGACGGATCGCTCACGCAGCGGGCCCTTGTTGGT
The DNA here is from genome assembly GCA_023700925.1 of Oligoflexia bacterium. Classification (GTDB taxonomy): domain Bacteria; phylum Bdellovibrionota; class UBA1018; order UBA1018; family UBA1018; genus JAMPXJ01. The sequence goes on from JAMPXZ010000074.1 coordinate 6,221, forward strand.
CCTGAAGCCAAGATAATAGGTGGCGAGATACGGGTACTGTTCCACCCGCGTCCGCCCCCCCGGGGCGGCCCGGGCCTTCAGAAGATCCTGCGTCGTCGCATTGAGGAAAAAATCGAGCTGCGCCGAATCGAAGAGCTGCCTCGCCCGGGCATCATTCGGCTCGATCAGGATTTCCACCTGCTCGGGAGCGGAGGTGAGCTCCGCTCCCGAACCGAAGTAGCTCGGATTACGCTTCATTTGAAGCAGCGCGCCTTTTTTCCAGCCCGTCAGAAGGTAGGGGCCCAGAGTCGCTATCTTGCCGGGCATCGCCCAGCCAGGTCCGAACATCTTGATCAGGTCGGCCCGGATCGGGAAAGTCACCCAGAACGTCGTGAGGTGCAGGAAGTGCGGCACCCGATATTTAAGCCGAACCTCCAGCTTAAGCGGACCCAGGGCCTTGACTCCCAACGCGGCGCGGTTCTTCAGCTTCCCGGCATGAAGCTCCTCGGCTCCCTCGATCGCGAAGAGCGAGCTTGCATACGGAGCCTTCAGCTTGGGATCCAGAAGCCGCCGCCAGGAATCCTCGAAGTCGGAGGCTTTGAGTGGCTTGCCGTCGGACCACTTCACGCCCGGCCGGAGATGAAAGACATAAGTCTTCCCGTCCGCGGAGACATCCCAACGCTCGGCCAGCGCGGGACGCGGCCTGAGGTCGGGCCCCTCTTCCACCAGGCCCTCCATGATATTCATCAGCACGTAGGTCTCATGGGAGCTGCTGGCCAGATTCCAATCCAGCGTCAGCGGATCGGCGCTGATGCGAAACCTCAGGGCCGACGCGGCATCCTGCGACCAGGCTGAATTTGCAAAGGTGAGCGTAAAAAGAAGGAAGGCGACGAGACTTTGGGGCATACTCCTCATTCTACCCACGGAAACGGGACGACGGAAGTCCAGCCGGCAGTAAAGAAGTTTTGCCGGACGCGGCGCCTTGATGCATGCCGTCAAACGAGCGCCGATCGATTTCATTGCTATGCGGAAAGGTCTTTGTTATCCCGAGGAAAGCTTATGGAAAATCCTGAAATCCCCTCAAAAGACCTCCCCGTTCAAAACCTCAAAGACATGGCCGATCTCGTCTCTCTCTGCAAGAGGCGAGGGTTCGTCTTTCCGTCGAGCGAAGTCTACGGCGGCATCAACGCATGCTGGGACTACGGTCCCCTCGGCATCGAGCTCAAGCGCAACGTGAAGGAGCGCTGGTGGCGCGCGATGACCGATCGCGAGGACATCGAAGGCCTCGATGCGGCGATCCTCATGCATCCGCGCGTGTGGGAAGCCTCCGGTCACGTCGCCGGCTTCGTCGATCCGCTCGTCGACTGCAAGAAGTGCAAGTCGCGCTTCCGCGCCGACAAGCTCGAGCCCGCCGCGGTAGCCGCGAAGAAGTGTCCCGAGTGCGGCGGCGAGCTCACCGAGCCGCGCCAGTTCAACCTGATGTTCAAGACCTTCATGGGTCCCGTCGAGGAAGCCGCCAACGTGGTGTACCTGCGGCCCGAAACCGCGCAGGGAATCTACGTCAACTTCCTGAACGTCCAGCAGTCCTCGCGCCAGAAGGTGCCCTTCGGCATCGCCCAGATCGGCAAAGCCTTCCGCAACGAGATCACGCCCGGCAACTTCATCTTCCGCACGCGCGAGTTCGAGCAGATGGAGATGCAGTTCTTCGTCAAGCCCGGCAGCGACATGGAGTGGTTCGAGAAGTGGAAGCAGCTGCGCATCCAGTGGCATCTGGACAACGGCATCCGCAAGGAGAAGCTGCGCTTCCACGAGCACGGTCCCGGCGAGCTCGCCCACTACGCGCGCGCCGCTTTCGACATCGAATACGAGTTCCCCTTCGGCTGGCAGGAGCTCGAAGGCATCCACAACCGCACGGACTTCGACCTGGGACGCCACCAGAAGTTCAGCGGCAAAAAGCTCGAATACTTCGACGAAGAAGCGAAGGAACGCTATCTCCCCTACATCGTCGAGACCTCGGCGGGCTGCGACCGCACTCTCCTCGTAGCCCTGGTCGATGCCTACCGGTCTGACGGCGATCGCGTCTGGTTATCCCTCCATCCCGCACTTGCCCCCTTCAAAGTCGCGGTTTTCCCCTTGATGAAGAAGCCCGAACTCAGGGAATATTCAGAAAAGGTCTACGCAGAATTGAAGAAACGTTTTCGCGCCACGACCGATGACGCGGGATCGATCGGCAAGCGGTATCGCCGACAGGATGAAATCGGTACACCTCTCGGTGTCACGATCGATTATGACACTCTTTCGAACCACACGATCACCGTTCGTCACCGGGACAGCATGATCCAGGAAAGGATCAGTTCTGAAAACCTCCTCCGCTACGTCGAGGAGAAATTTGAAAACTGGAGCAAGTGAAAACTATGGCAAAAAATGACAAATTCGTCTTCTTCTTCGGGGATGGCCGGGCCGACGGCCAGGAACATCAGAAAGAGCTCCTGGGCGGCAAGGGCGCGAACCTCCATGGCATGACCCGCCTAGGCCTGCCGGTGCCTCCCGGCTTCACCATCACCACGGACGTCTGCACCCACTTCTACAAGAACAAGCAGACGTATCCCAAGGGCCTCGAGGCCCAGGTGAAGGCCGCGCTCGCGAAGGTCGAGAAGGCGATGGGCCGCAAGTTCGGCTCGTCCAAGAATCCGCTGCTCGTCTCCGTGCGCTCCGGCGCGCGCGCCTCGATGCCCGGCATGATGGACACGATCCTGAACCTCGGCCTCAACGACGAGACGGTCCAGGGCCTGATCGCGGAATCCAAGGACCCGCGCTTCAGCTACGACAGCTACCGCCGCTTCGTGATGATGTACTCCGACGTGGTGCTCGACGTGCATGTGAGCCACTTCGAGACCGTGCTCGAAGCGCGCAAGCACGCCAAAGGCGTCGAGCTCGACACCCAGCTCTCGGCCGAGGACCTGCAGGAGCTCGTCCGCGAGTTCAAGCAGATCGTCCGCGACAACGGCAAGGAGTTCCCCGAGGATCCGTGGGAGCAGCTCTGGGGCGCCGTCGGCGCCGTGTTCGGCTCGTGGATGAGCCCGCGCGCGATCACCTACCGCAAGCTCAACGAGATCCCCGAGGAGTGGGGCACCGCCGTCAACGTGCAGTCGATGGTCTTCGGCAACATGGGCGATGACTGCGCCACCGGCGTGGCTTTCACCCGCGATCCGTCGACCGGCCAGCGCATGTTCTTCGGCGAGTTCCTGATCAACGCGCAGGGCGAGGACGTCGTCGCCGGCACCCGCACCCCGCAGCCGATCAATACCGCCTCCCGCCAGTCGGGCGCCGAAGAGCTCCCGACACTCGAGCAGGAGATGCCGAAGCCTTACGCCGCTCTCGTGAAGGTCTACCAGAAGCTCGAGAAGCACTACCGTGACATGCAGGACATCGAGTTCACCATCGAACGCGGCAAGCTCTTCATGCTCCAGACCCGCAACGGCAAGCGCACCGCCCAGGCGGCGCTCAAGATCGCCTGCGACATGGTCCGTGAAAAGCTCATCACGAAGCCCGAAGCGATCATGCGCGTGAAGCCCGAGCAGCTCGACCAGCTCCTGCACCCGATGCTCGACCCCAAGGCGAAGAAGAACATCCTCGCCAAGGGCCTGCCGGCTTCGCCGGGCGCGGCCGCCGGTCAGGCGGTCTTCGATCCGGACACCGCCGAGAAGTGGGTCAAGGAGCTGGGCCGCAAGGTCATCCTGGTCCGTCTTGAAACCTCACCCGAGGACATCCACGGCATGTCCGTCGCCGAAGGCATCCTCACGGCGCGCGGCGGGATGACGTCCCACGCGGCCGTCGTCGCCCGCGGCATGGGCAAGTGCTGCGTCTCGGGCTGCAGCGCGATTCGCGTCAGCTACGAGAACAAGGAGTTCAGCGTCGGCCAGACCCGCGTCAAGGAAGGGGACTTCATCACCCTCGACGGCGGCACCGGCGAGGTGATCCTCGGACAGGTTCCGACGATCGCTCCGACCCTGAACAAGGACTTCCAGGAGCTCATGACCTGGGTGGATGAGATCCGCCAGATCAAGGTGCGCACCAACGCCGACACCCCGAACGACTCCAAGGTCGCGCGCGAGTTCGGCGCCGAAGGCATCGGACTGTGCCGCACGGAGCACATGTTCTTCGAAGCCGACCGCATCGACGCGGTTCGCGAGATGATCCTCGCGGACACGCTCGAAGGCCGCGAAAGAGCGCTCGCGAAGATCATGCCCATGCAGAAAGGTGACTTCAAAGGCATCTTCCGCGAAATGAAGGGCCTCCCGGTCACGATCCGCCTGCTCGACCCGCCGCTGCACGAGTTCATCCCGCACAAGGATGAGGAGCTGCACGAGCTGGCCCGCAAGATCGGCGTTCCCTACGAGCGCCTGAAGCGCAAAGCCGAAACCCTGCATGAGTTCAACCCCATGCTCGGTCACCGCGGCTGCCGCCTCGGGATCAGCTATCCGGAGATCTACAAGACGCAGGTTCGCGCGATCATGGAAGCGGTCTGTGAGCTGACCCGGGACGAGGGCTTCAAGATCGTTCCCGAGATCATGATTCCGCTCGTCGGCGACTGGCGCGAGCTGAAATTCGTCGGCGACTACTGCGTCGAGGAAGTCGAGAAGATCATCGCCCGCTTCAAGGCCGAGAACAAAGCGTTCAAGGTCGAGTACCTGATCGGCACGATGATCGAGCTGCCGCGCGCGGCGCTCACCGCGGGTGAGATCGCCAAGTACGGCGAGTTCTTCAGCTTCGGCACGAACGACCTCACGCAGACGACCTACGGCCTCTCGCGCGACGACTCGGGGATGTTCCTCAAGGACTACCTCGACGCCAAGATCTACGAGAGGGATCCGTTCGCCTCGCTCGACCAGCCGGGCGTGGGACGTCTCATGAAGATCGCGATCGAGGAGGGCCGGGTGGTTCGCCCCGACCTCAAGGTCGGCATCTGCGGCGAACACGGCGGCGATCCGTCGTCGGTGGTGTTCTGCCACGGCGCTGGCCTCGACTACGTGAGCTGCTCCCCGTACCGCGTGCCGATCGCGCGGCTCGCGGCGGCGCAGGCCGCGATCGAGAATCCGCGCAAGATGGCGAAAAAGGCCGGCGGCAAGGCGAAAGCCAAGGCCAAGCCTGCAAAGAAAGCCGCCAAAAAAGTCGTTAAGAAAGCCGGCAAAAAGCGCCGCTGATCCGGTGCAAGCTCAGTGATTCAAGAAGCCGGGACCCCGCTGGGGTTCCGGCTTTTTCTTTTCATCCAGCCACAGCCAAGCTACGTTGAAAGGGCGCATGCATTACGAAAACAAGCTCGACCAGATCGACAGGCTCAACGGGCAGATCCAGTCCTTTCGTCCGCTTTCCCAAGACCTTCTCAAACAGCTCAAGGAATACTTCCGCGTCGGTTTGACCTACAGCAGTAATGCGCTTGAAGGAAACACCCTCACCGAGACGGAGACGAAGGTCGTCCTCGAGGACGGACTCACCATCGCGGGCAAGCCTCTCAGGGATCATTACGAGGCTTCAGGCCATAGCGAGGCGTTCGACTTCGTCTACGGTCTGGCGAAGAAGAAGGCCATTACAGAAAAAGACATCCTGAAGATCCACCATCTCTTCTATTACCGGATAAACCAGAAGACGGCGGGCGGATACCGGAAGGTGCCGGTGGTGATCACGGGTACTGACTACGTCCCCCCTTCTCCCGCAAAAGTCCCGGCTCTGATGAAGAAGTTCGTGGCGAAGATTCCCGTGATGAGGAGAAAGCTCCATCCCGTGGTGTTTGCGGCAAAGCTCCATGAGGAGCTGGTGAACATTCATCCCTTTGTGGATGGCAACGGCCGAACAGCCCGCCTCCTCATGAACCTGGCCCTGCTTCAGGCGGGATACACGGTCACGGTGATCCCTCCGGTGGTCAGAGCCGACTACATCGCGTTGGTGAAACGGTCGCAGACCGGAAAGAAGGACGACACCGGCTTCGTGAATTTCATCAGCAGCATGGTTTATGAATCAACGAAAGATTATCTGAGACTTCTCAAGAAGTTATCCATTAGTTGACGACCTAGATCCACAATGATACCCCCGGGCGCATGTGCTCGACGAGAGGCCTTCTGGCCTGCCTCGCACTTCTGCTCCTCTTGCAACCCGACCCGGCGCGCGCGGCAGAGTGGCTCGCCGAGTACCTTCCCGGAAAAGAAACCTGCGAAAAGCATCAGGGCGTCACCGGCAGGGAGCTGGGACAGGCCATCGAGGTCCCCGTCGACTATGCGGACCCAGCCCGAGGCACGACGCCGCTCTATTTCTGGACCCAAAAACCGCTGGATCGCTCATATCCCACCATCGCGTTCCTCGCCGGTGGGCCAGGGGTCTCCTCCCACGAAGCGGAGCTTGCGAACCTCCCCGACACGGTCAACGTGCTCTACCTCGATCAACGCGGAGTGAGCTGCTCGAAGCCACGATCGCGGGAACTTTACCGCGACCCTGATTTTTACTCCTCCGAAAACACGGCACGCGACCTCGAACGGGTGAGGGAGCACCTCGGCCTCGAGAAGATCACGGTCTACGGCCACTCCTACGGCACCGTGCCCGCGACGATGTATGCCTCATTGTTTCCGCAGCAAACGCGCGCGCTCGTTCTCGAAGGGACGATCCACGAAGGCGGGCCGGGGCTCTACCAGAGTGACTACCGGCGCGGCCTGATGCAGGCGCACTTTGACAGCCTGGCACCCGCGCGGCGCGAGGAGATCCTGCGCTACTCCCGCGATCCTCGCCTCTCGCCTGACTGGTACTCGCGGATCAACCGCTTCATGATGTACCTCGACGATCCTTTCCCCTTTCTCGACGGCTGGCTCGAGGCCACGCTCCACACCGAAGGGCTCGACCCGGTCGAGGCGCTCAGCGCTTTTACCGAGCGCGTCCAGAGCGAGAGCGAATTCGGCTTCAGCCTGGTCATGCACGCGATGATCGGCTGCAGGGAGCTGGGGATGGGCTCGCCCGAGGCCGCGTTCCACTCCGTCTTTGACGAGTCCGGCAGGCTCGTTTCCGACGGCTACTCCCGCCCCCAGAACGAGCTTTGCGAGGAGCTCGGCGTCGCGACGAAAAGACGCTACTCCGCGCGGGAGTTCCCCGTTTCCGTGCCGGTCACCTACTTTCAGGGCGAATACGACGGCGCTACCGAGCTGCCCGGCGCGCGCGCGCACTTCGAAGCGGTGCCACGAGGCTTCGCGCAGCTCCTGGTTCTCGAGCGCGGCGGGCACCTGCCGAACCAGCAGCTCCTCAACGAAGCCGCTCAGCGCGAGATTTTTCTTCACGCGGCTCGCGGCGAGCCGATTCCTTCCGGGGCACTCCGGGATTTCAACGAACGAAGCCCGCTGAAGTGGCGGCTTTCGATAAAAAATTAAAACGGCCATCCCCTCGAATTTCCCGTCTTTTCCGCATGGCTTTCAAAATGTCAGTTGTGACGCATTGTGCAACGAGCGCCAATACCGGTATGTTCAAATCATGGGAAGCGCTGGTAAGGGCAGCTTCCGCAACAGGAGGTTCGCTGATGCGATATAACAACAGCGTTCGCGCGGCTCTCGATTCCTGGGAAACCGGTCCTCCGCGCACGTGCTAGCGTGAGCGAGACCGGCGGGTGCCTGCGGTGCTCACGGACTGTCGAACCACTCTATTGGCCTGGAGGGGCAGCGACAGCAAATAAGGTTTTACAGATAGTCAGACCGAGAAAGGCAGCCCGCCGTGAGGCGACGCTGAGGCCGAACTAGAAAGCCGTCCTTTTCTTGAGGTCACCCAATATCTGAAAGGACTAGTGAACCCGGTGGGAGCGCGCGCCCCGCCGGGTTCTTTTTTTGCATTGCAGCAAACCCCCGAAATCCCTCCCCTACACTTGCCTTTTTCAGTTCGCTTGTTAGAGTGGCGGGGTCAAAGACACCTGTGATGGGCTTTACCAGGGGGATGTTGCCTCATGCGCGTAAAACGGCTTGAGATTCAAGGCTTTAAGTCATTCAAAGACAAGACAGTGATTCACTTCGATCACGGGATCACCGGCATCGTCGGACCAAACGGCTGCGGCAAATCCAATATCGTCGATGCGTTCTTCTGGGTCATGGGCGAGCAGTCCTACAAGCACATGCGCGGGAGCGGCAGCGACGACCTGATTTTCAACGGAAGTTCCAAGTACTCCCCCCTCGGCCTTGCCGAAGCGACCATGGTCCTCGAGACCGACGCGGTCGACACCGAGAACGCGCCCTCGGGCGCGACGGCGAGCGACGTCCCGCTGCATCTGAAGACCAAGGAAATCTCCGTCACCCGCCGTCTCTATCGCGGCGGCGAAGGCGAGTACTTCGTCAACGGCGTCCCCGCGCGCCTCAAGGACATCCAAGAGCTCTTCATGGATACCGGCGTCGGCGCCAAAGGGTATTCGGTGATCGAGCAGGGGCAGATCGGCAAGATCGTTAACGCCAAGCCCGAAGACCGCCGCCTGCTCGTCGAGGAGGCCGCCGGCATCGCCAAGTACAAGGCCCGCAAGAAAGAGTCGCTCCGCAAGATGGAAGCGACCCAGGCCAACCTCTCGCGCCTCAACGATATCATCGCCGAAATCGAACGTACGCTCGGCTCCCTCGAGCGCCAGGCGCAGAAAGCGCGTCAGTACAAGCGCTACAAAGAAGAGCTCCTCGACAAGGAGATGACCTGGGGCCGCCGCAAGATCCAGGTCCTGCGGCAGCGGCTCGAAAGCTTCGGCACCCGCAAGGAATCGCTGGAACAGGAGCTGACCGGGCTGCGCGCGGAGCTTCAGGTCGCCGAGAACAGCATCGAGATCGACCGCGTCGAGCAGCTCACGGACACGAAGGCCGCCGAGACGCTGCAGGCCCAGATTCAGCAGCTTTCGGACGAGCTGACGCGCGAACGGAGCGCCCTCGAGCTCTCCCAGCGCCGCCAGAACGACCTGGCCACCCAGCGCGAGACCCTCGAGCACGAACAGCGCGAACTTCAGACCAACATCACCCTCGAGCAGGAACGCCTCCAGGTTCGCGACAATGAGGCGGCAGAGGCGGCCATCCAATACGACTCGGCCTCCTTCACGGCGCAGGAGATGGACGAAACCGTCCGCAACAAGCGCCAGGAAGCCGAGACGGCCCGCCGCGAACACGACCGCAACAAGCGCGAGCTGATGAGCGGAATTTCGCGCGCCTCGGATCTGACTTCCAAAGGCGCCTCGCTGGCGAGCCGCATCGAATCAGCCGAAACGCAGATCGAGCGCCTCAATCAGCAGCTCGAGACGCAGGCCGCGAAGGTCGAAAGCACGCGCGAAGAGACCGAGCGCACCCGCCTGGCCGCCGACGAGCTTCGGACCCGGCGCGAAGCGCTCCGGGGCGAGTTTCAGGGACACACCGCTCTCGTGAAGGAGCAGGAACACAAGCTCCGCGCCCTCGAACAGGAGCGCGACGCCTCGAACCGCCAGCTCACCCAGCTCCGCTCGAAGCTCGAGAGCCTCGAGGAGCTCGCCGCCGCCCACGAAGGCTTCGGCGACGCCTCGAAGGCCGCGCTCGACTGGGCGCGGGAAAACGGCCACGAGCAGCGCCTGGTCGCGCTGGCCGACGTTCTGGAGGTCACTCCGGGCTATGAGTCGGCGATGGAAGGCTGGCTCGAGGGCCGCCTTGAACACCT
>JAMPXZ010000251.1 GCA_023700925.1 Oligoflexia bacterium
AGGGACTTGCGATAGACGCCATAGTTGCGAACCAGAAGCGACTCGCTCCAGCCTCCGTTCACGGATCGGACGATACGAAGCTCGGTGGAGCCGCGCGGAACGGTCCCTTCCGGAAGATTGCCTTCCTCCATCGAGCCGTCCTCGACGAAGAGACCGCACCACTCCGACGGCGCCGTCTGAGCCGAAAACGTGTGCCGGGGGCGCGTGTCGTTGAGCAGTAGCTGAAAATGCGTCAGATACTGCGTGTCTCCCTCGAAGAAGCCTTCATGGGCGCCTCCCCGGCATTGACCAAAGCCGTCCGAGGTGAGCCGCGACCAGCCCTGATAGAGCGTGATCTGGTCATAGCCCGCTCGCCCTTGTCCGAAGGCGCCTTGCAAGGGCGCGGTGCCAGGAAATCTCGCCCGATCGGTCATTCCGGCACTCGTTGCAATCAAAAGCCCACCGGACCTCCTGCCCGCGCACGGGTTTTGCTCCCCTGGTCAGGCATGAAGAAGAAGAAGGATTACGCCGAAAGAATCCATCCTGGGGACCCCGAACCCGAACGCTGCGCTCCGGGATCGATCGAGCGACAGCTCGACATGTGCGAGCCGAATCCTGACGCCGAGGAAGAGGAAACCGAAGAGCCACGCGGCGCCGACGAGATGCTCGAGCGCTTCGGAATGGATCTCTCCGAACCGGGCCGCGAAGGCGACGAGATGAGCGGGGACGACCACTCCTCCGGAAAGCAGGGAAAGCAGGGCGAGGAAACCGAGGGAGCGGCTTAGCCCAGCTCGGCCTCGCGGACCAGCTCGAGCGCCTCGGTGAGGGTCCGGGCTCTTTTGACGGGCTCGATCCAGGGTTCCGGGCGCTTCATCAGGCGGACCCATTGCTTGATTCTGCCAAGGGTTCGCTCAGGGGATTCCTCATAATGCTCCATCAGCCCGGCAAAACGGACGAGCGCGGGATACCACACCCCGGCCTCCGAAACCGGCGTCCGGGGAACCGAGGCCGCCAGCCCGAGCTCCGCCCGGAGCTGGTGGACGAGCTGAAGATCCGCCAGCGCCCCCCTGCCCAGCATGAAGTGGTCGCAGTGCGACTCTTCCCGGCATCTTCTGAAGTCCTCAAGATTCCAGATCTCTCCGTTGGCCACGATCGGAAGGCCGAGTCGCCGTTTCACCTGCCCGATCGGCTTCCAGTGAGCCGGCGGAAGGTAGCCCTGCACCTTGGTTCGCCCGTGGATGGTGAGCCAGGAGGCTCCGCCTTCAGCCGCCATCTCGGCGTTGACGTGGATTTCCTCGATCGAATCCCAACCGAGCCGCAGCTTCGCGGAGACGGGAATCGCCGGAGGTAGCGCCCTTCGAACGGCCGCGACGATAGCGCGGATGCGGGCGGGGAATCGGAGCAAGGCCGCGCCACCGTCGTTTCGGTTCACGGTGGGAGCCGGACAGCCGAAGTTCAGATCAATGGCGGGGGCCCCGGCCTCGTAGGCCACCAGGGCCGCCTCGGCCACCCGCTCAGGGTGCCCGCCCAGAAGCTGCACCTGGACTGAAAGGCCCGCTTCCGTTCGGGCCCCCCGCGTGAGCTCCGGCACGTCCCGGCGAAAAACATGCGGCGGAGGCGCAAGCTGGGTAACTCTGATGAACTCGGAAACACAGAAATCAAAACCGCCGCGCTCGGACAGGAAGGCCCGCATCGGTTGATCGATGACGCCCTCCATGGGGGCGAGGATGAGACAGGGTCGGCCCGCAACGGGCCAAGGAAACTTCGTCAAACTTTGTGTACTCCAACGTCCTGCGTTAGAATGACAGAACGATGCGGCTCATCGAGGCTTCAGTAATCCTGTCATTGTGCGCTTTGTGCAGTTGCGCCCACTATAAACTACCCGTCAGCCACTTGGAAACCCCGGAGGCACGGGGCGTCGGCAAGGCCGGGCGCATCGAGGTCGCGGGTGTGCTCATGGGGACCGACCTCAACGAGCAACCGACGCGCGAGGGAGGCGTCCCACAAACCCAGGCAGCGCTGGTTCCCTCCCTCGGCTACGCGATGCCTGTCAGCAACCAGGTGGACGTGGGTGTACGGATTCAACCGATGGCACCTCTGTCGCTCCGACTGAAATATCAGTTCGCCGGCACGTCTGAGGCTGAAGGCAAGCTCGGCTTCGCAGCGGCAGCCGTCGTTTCGCCCGGCATTCTCCTCGGCAAAAACGGCTCGACTGCCACGCGCCTGCTCTCGTTCGACACGGCGTTTCCGCTCGGCTATCGCATCAGGGAGCGGCATCTGTTTTTCCTGGCCCCGTTTTTCACCTATGCGTCACTCTCCGGAACCACGGAAACTGGCGCCACGGCCAGTATCTTCCAATACGGAAGCGGCCTGGGCCACCAGTACACGCTTGATGCCCTCTACCTTCGGACCGAGCTCACTCTCGCCAAAGGTGCCATGGGCGACTCGACCATCGGGGACTTTTACTTCGGCGCGTTGTTCGGTTTCCTTTTGGAATAAAACTTCCCGCCGCGCTCCGTCATCCGGTATAGGCGCTTCAGAATGAAAGCGTTCTCGCGAGCCCCGCTCGCCCGCTCGCCTCTCACCGCGCTGCTAGTCCTGCTGGTCAGCTTGACGCTCGCCGCCTTCGGCGCCGTCATGACCGCCCGGTATTTCCACGCCGAGACCGAAGCCCGCTTCGAGCAGCGTTCACGGGTCATTCAGGACGCCATCTCCTATGGCATGAACTCCTACGTGAATCTTCTCGTCCATTCCGCCGGGGTCTTCGTCGCCAGCCGCGACGTCAGCCGCGAGGAGTTCCGAAACTTCGTCCGGAGCATCCAGCTCCGGGAGCGCTATCCCGGCATCCAGGGGATCGGCTACGTTCCGATCGTGAAGGCGAAGGAGCTTGCCTCCCACACCCGCCGCGCGCGCGAGGCCGGCCTCCCCGATTACGAGGTACGCGACTTCCGCAATACCCAGGGCAATATCGCGCTCCCGCGCAAACCCGAGGACAACCGGTATCCCATCTACTATCTGGAACCCATGGATGCCGAGAACCGGCTCGCCATCGGGATGGACTTCGCGACCGAGCGGCGTCGCAAGGTGGCGATGGAGCGGGCACGCGACAGCGGCCAGCCCGCCGTCACCGAGACCATCCTCCTCGTTCAGGACAAGAATCAGCCGGAAGGCCGGCAGGAACCCTCCTTCCTCATCTTCTACCCGGTCTACGAACCGGGGATGCCCACGGCAACGATCGAGCAAAGAAGAAGAGCGGTCCGC
>JAMPXZ010000075.1 GCA_023700925.1 Oligoflexia bacterium
CGAAATGCCTCAAGATCAGCCCCATGAATAATGCAGAGCTTCGAGATTTGGTGGGAATTTCAGGGCTTTTTGACGAAATATCGGGCCGCATCTCCGTCATCGGACGCGATCCCATCTATGACACGCCATTCCGGATCGGTGAAGCGGCCGCGACCGCGTTAGCCGCGCAAGGGGCCGCGGTAGCGCGAATCTGGGAGCTCCGCAGCGGGCGCAAGCAGTCCCTTTCCGTGGACGTCCGCGAGGCCGCGATCTCGCTTCAAAGCGTCCTTCACCTCCGCCAAAACGGCTATGAGGTCGCCTTGCCGGAGCCGGCGTATCCCACGATCGACTTTTATCAGGCGCGTGACGGGCGCTGGGTTTTTCTCCATGGCGGGTATCCCCTTCTCCGAGACGGCGTTCTGAGCCTGCTCGACTGCTCCCATGATCGCGCATCCATCGCCAAGGCCGTGGCGCGATGGCACGGGCAGGCGCTCGAGGACGCGATCATCGAAGCCGGGCTGACGGGCGGTTTGGTGCGTTCCGCTGCCGAGTGGCGCGAGCATCCGCAGGGCCGGGCGTTGGGGGCGCTCCCGGTGGTCGAGGTGGAGAAAATCGGCGAAAGCGCGCCCGAGCCTTTCACGCGCCTGCCAACGCGCCCGCTGAGCGGCGTGAGAGTGCTGGACTTCGCGCACGTCCTGGCCGGCCCCACCTGCGCACGTACGCTCGCGGAGCAGGGGGCGGAGGTTCTGCGCATCACGGCGCCACACCGGCCGAATATTCTCCCCTTCTCGATGGACACGGGACACGGCAAGTTCTCCGCGCACCTCGATCTGAACCGTCAGCAGGACACCGACACGCTTCGGGGTCTGCTCCAGGGCACCGACGTTTTTTCGCAAAGTTACCGGCCCGGAAAAACCGGTAAATTCGGCTTTTCTCCGGAGGAAGCCGCGGGCATCCGGCCCGGAATCATCTACGTCTCGACGAACTGTTTCGGAAGCCGCGGACCCTGGGCGAGCCGCCCCGGCTGGGAGCAGATCGCCCAGGTCGTGACGGGGATGGCGCTTGAGCAGGGCGCCGGCGAGGCTCCCAAGCTGAGCCCGGTTTTCCCCAATGACTACATCACCGGCTATCTCGCCGCGTACGGCGCACTGATCGCGCTGCTCCGCCGAGCGACCGAGGGCGGGAGCTACCATGTCCAGGTTTCGCTGTGTCAGACCGCGATGTGGCTGATGAGGTTCGATCGCGTCGCGGCCGCGGAGCTGCCCCCGCGCCCCGTGACTCCGGAAGAGGTCCTCGCCATGACAATGGAATCGGAGACTCCCTACGGCCAGGTCCGGCATCTCGGGCCTGTCACGGATTTCTCCGAAACCCGCGCGCACTGGGAACTTCCCACGGTCCCGCTCGGGTCGCATCGGCCGGAGTGGCCGGAGGGTTCGCCCAGAACCTCGACTCAGCGGCCTTAAACCTGACGCCGCGTCAGGAAACAGGGGGTCTGAGTCGGTTTTATTTGGTCGAGGCGGCGAGATAGGCATCTCGGCCTTCACGACTGCTTTCAACAGTGGCAGGGGATCGTGAGTTCGATCCTCGTTCTGAAAACATAAAAGCCGAACCCCTTTGAAAAAGGAGTTCGGCTTTTATGTGGTCGGGGCGGCGAGATTCGAACTCACGACCCCCTGCTCCCAAAGCAGGTGCGCTAGCCAGGCTGCGCTACGCCCCGACGACTCCCACCTTAAACAGGTCCGGAGCGGGTGTCAAATGCTGCTCAGCACCGCATTGGACTTCCGGAAGGTCTCTCCCACCGTTCCGATCAGACTGAGTGTCTCCTGCACGTCCCCGAGGAGCGAGGCCACGACGTCTCCCACGCTCCGCGTGGGCTGCTTGACCGCCACGACAAAGTTCCGCATCTGCTCGATGTGCGCGTCAAAAGCCGCTTTGAGCTCCACCGATCGCGCCGCCTCCACGCTTCCCGTCTGGCGGATCACCTCCAGCCCCACCACCGAAGCTTCGAGCTCCTCGCGCTCACTGGCGAACTGCCTGAGCAGCTCCTGCAGCTTCGCAAGCCCGTCGCGGGCCTCGGATGAGTACCCTCCCGCCAGGTGAAACAGCTCCTCACAGCTCTTCCTGATTTCAGCAGTGCTCCAAGCCCCCTGGCCCGCGGGCTTTCCGAGCAGCTCCTGAACGAAGAACTCGCTCATCTCGACCTGCAGGCACGCCGCCGCGATCCGGAAACGCGAATCCTCGATCACCTTCATCAGGCGCTGCATGGACTCCTTGAACTGCGCCAGCTGAGCCTGGATCTCGGCGGCCATCTGCTGAAAGGTCACTGCAATCACCGCGAGGGCGCGGCCCTGCTCTCCGGCACCCTCGGCCGCGATCGCCATATTGAAAGAGAGGAAGCCCAGCTCCCGATACGCGGTGAGGATCGCCGCCGTCCGCTCCTCGAAATCCCGGCTGCCTTGGGAAAAGCGATCGAGCCGCCGGAACATCGCGCCATAGGCGCGCGCGGCCTCATCGGTGTGCGCGGCCAACCGCTGAAGAAGCCGCCGCGTGGGCTCGTCACCGTCGCCCGCGTCGCGCATCCCGACGCCACCTCCCACTCCAGAGTCCGCAACACTGCCCGCGCCCGCTCTGTCGGCACGCAGCGCGCCCCCTCTTGCCGAGTCCGACATCGCCGCCTCCCGCGCCCCAAGCTCCAGGGTCAGCGCGTGCGTCATGAACGCCTGATAGGAGGCAAAGCCCTTTTCCTTCAGGCGCTCGAGAATTCTCTGGATTCCAGCATCCATTCCATCCCGGGCTTCGAGCTCACGGACCTCGGCATAAAGCGACGGCATCAGCTCGAGAAGCGGAGTCGAGGGTTTGAGACGGATCGACAGATAGCCGCCTTTGACCGGAAACGCGCAGGCAAAGACCCAATAGTACGCCCCGCTCGCCGCGAGGTTTTTCACGTACGCGCCGATCGGCTGCCCTTGCTGGAGCGTGTCCCAGAAAAGTTTGAAAACGCTCCTCGGCATCTCCGGATGGCGAATCAGGTTATGGGGCACGCCGAGCATCTGCTCGCGCGGGTAGCCGCTGACGCGGACAAAAACGTCGTTTCCGGACTCGATGACTCCGTGCGGATCGGTTTTCGAAAAGAAAAGCTCCTCGATGCCGAACGGGGATTCCTGGTTCGTAGGGGTGGGGCGCGCCATAGTATTCCCCTGATTTTACGCAAGCCACCGGGAGGCGCAAGAAGGTGGAGAAGGGGTGATTTTCACGGATTTGACAAGCCCCGGGAAACCTGCCTACGATTATCTTCAAGGGGAGTGGCTTTTATCGCTCACTTCCCCCACTCCTCCTGAGCTCTTTTCTGCCCGTCGCCATGATTTCAAGGAGGAACTATGGCCAATGATCGCTCGTCCACCGTCGTCCTCGTCCTTTCACTTCTGGGCCTGATCGGTCTGGTCTGCTTCATTCCCGAACGCGCGTTTTCGGCACCCGGCATCGACCGGGCGGCCGCGCTCTTCCAGCTTGAAAACCGCGCCGCGGTAACACGAGTTCAAGGCCGCCTGAGCTGCGACCTCGGGAACCGCAACGACGGCCAAGCCTGCCAGCTCTGGCTCGAGGATACCGCCGGGCGGCAAAGGTATCTGCTGACCGGCCGGTTCGCGCCCGCGATGGCGCTCTTCCACTCTGGAACGCGCGACGTCGTGATCGAGGGCACCTTCTCCGACGCCAGCACGCTTGAGGTCAGCCGCGCCGAAAGCCTGTAATCCGTCTTGAGATCCGGGCTTTTTGCGGGTAATTCTAGGCTATGTCGAACCCGCCCCAGGCCAAGCTCCTGAACCGCGAAAAATACCTGCAGATCGCCCGGACCCACGGGATCGACGCGGCTTTGACCACGCTCCACCGCGATACGACCGGCTGGGAATATCTGACCTTCGAAAGCGAAAAGGGCTACCGCCCCGAGGTTTTCGAGGAGCTCAAGACCATACGCGAGTTTTCCCGCGAGCTGTGGGAACTGGCGCTGCGCGAGCAGAAGTAAGTTCCCGCGCGCGCCAAGGCGGCGCGCTCAGCCTCTCATCAGGGGAATTTTCTTCGCCTTCACCAGACCGCGACGCTCCAGCTCGCGCGCCTTCTCGACGACCTTGAGCTGCGCGCCGCCGATCTCGCGCGGGCCGGCCTGCACCTTGATATAGTCGCGCACCTCGGCGCCGATGGTCGGCTTCGCGTTGCGGATAAAACGCGCCTGAACGTCTTCCGGAGCGCCGTGCAGCGCGATCGCGATCGTCCGCGGCGGCGTCGTCGCCATGACCTCGGCCAGCTCCACGTCGGGCAACTTCATCACGTCCTCAAACGTCATGACGAACTCGAGCGCCTTCTGGGCGAAAACCGGATCCTCGGCCATGCCGATCTCGATCATCCTCTTGCGACGCACGATCGGAGTGGTTTCCCAAAGTTCAACGAGGGCGCGAAAGCCCTCCGGGGTACGTTTGAAACGGGCGAAGACGCTCATACGATGATCTTATGTTCCGCCGGCCGCAAACTCAAGGCGGCACTCCGACGTCGCCCCGTTTATCCCGCCGCGGCAAGCGGACCACCACCGTTCCGGCGATCCAGTCGTGAAGGGCCCGCTTCCGGGGCGGCAAGGCCGCGAGAAGAAAGCCGGCGAAAAGGAACCACGAAACCCCGTAGGCGAAAAACCGCACCACCGCCTGCCCGAGCGTGAGGGGCCCGCAGCCGGAGGCGTCCTCGACACGAAGGCGCAAAGCGAGCTTCCCGAGAGTCGCGCCGAGACGAAAATGCAGCAGCACATAATACGGCAGCGCGAACATCACATAGATCACGACGAGCCCCGCCTGAACGCGAGCCGCGTCGAGGCGCTCCAACGTCAACGGGTCGCCGCCTTCGGAGCGAAGCCAGGTGGCGACGCCAAGGGCCACCACGGCGGAGAGAAGGGACGCGCCCATCAGGACCGCATTATCGATCAGATGCGCCAGCAGCCGAAGCCAGAACCCCGCGGGCCGTAACGACCCTGTTTTCATCCGTCACTTCCCTTTCATCCTGTACCGCTCGCGTAGCCCTTGCGGGTCGGCACGCTGATTGCTGACCTTTGCGCGATCGGAGGCTTCCCTATGCTATTCCTGCCCAACCTCTCTGCCAAGGCGATTCCGGGCCTGGCGCTGCTGGTGCTCCCGCTCATCGTCGCTCCGACCGGCGCCGCGCACGCGTCCGTGTCCGTGTCCGAACGCGAATATCGGGACGCGCTTGCGATCGCGCAGAAGAAGGTCGAGCGCGCCCAAAGCGCCGCGACAAGCGCTCGAGTGCGGCACAACGCGCGGATGGCGCCGGGCGTCGCGGCCCCCGAAGCGTTGTCATCTGCAATCGTCATACGGCTCCTGGGGCGTGATTATCGCGTGGGCGAAAGCTGGCTTGTCGCGGCTACCCAGTTCGATCCCACTGAGATGCGCAGGACGGATGATCCGCACAGCCTTAACCCCGGGAAGGGCCGGACCGGAATCTTCCGCTACGAAGTCGTGGCCGTGAAGAGCAGCGGCACTCCGGAAGTCACGCTGCGGATCACGCAGCAGCAGAGCCAGGGCTTCCCGCGGATCGACACGCGCATCGAGGCGCTCGAGCTCACCTTCTCCGACCATTCCCGCCAGACGCGCAAGGCCTACCGCGTGCGTGGACGCGAGGCACCGATCCCGGTCGCGCCCGAGGCGCTTCGTGCGCAGACCAGTATCCTGGAGTTCTTCCCCTTGGATGTCCCGGAGATCGAGACCGCCGAAGCCACGACCCCCCGCGCGCTTCCCGCGCTTCCGGACACCCTGGCGCGCCTGCGCGAGGAGGCCGGTGCGCCGGTCGACCCCAAGCGCAGCTTGTGGTTCGAGCAGGACGACTTTTTCGGCCGGCCGGTGCAGGTCCTCTGGCAAAAAGGCGACCCCTGGCCCGCGTACCTGAAAACTCCCGGCGGCACCGCGATCCTGCTCCGCGCGGAAGGAGGCCAGTCATGAGCCGGATTCAGAAATTCCTTGGCCTGCTGTTTCTCGCCCTCTTCGCTGGCGCGCTCGCGCTCAGCTCCTGCGGCAAGCCGATGAGCGCGGAGGATGAAGCCGACGAGCAAGCGGGACTCAACAACCCCTACCCCAACTTCCGCGGCAACGAGGTTCGGGGCGAGAAGAACTTCGCCGTCCTGATCAACAACCATGCGACGGGCAAAGCGGAACCGACGCCCTGGGCCGGCTTCTGGTGGCCCTACACCTCCAACGGCATCGCCAGCGGCGCCTATGGCGGCGGGGCCAGCCCCGCGGGCAAGTACGATGCCGCGCGCGGCGGCGCTACTCAGTCACAGAGCTGGGAAATGGCGGTCCACGGACCTAAGGTCAAAGGCGTCCAGGGCTGGTGGGGCCACTGCAACGGCTGGACGGCGAGCGCCGCGCTATTCCCGGAGCCCCGCGAAGACGCCATGGTGAACGGCATCCGGTTCCACGTTTCGGACATCAAGGCGTTACTATCGGAGGCCGGGATGTCGGCAAGCGCCGACTTCTTCGGTAACCGCGTGGACTGGGGCCAGGACTACAACAACAACAAGTTCCATGACACGGTTCCCGACCAGTTCTTCCTCGTCCTCACGAACTACATGGGCAAGCTCAAGCAAGGCGTCCTTCTCGACCGCTTCACCGGCCACGAGGTCTGGAACCAGCCGATGGCGGGCTACCGCTTCGAGTACCCAAAACCCTCCGACTACCTCGGCGCGGACCCGCAGGCGCCCAGCGTTTATCGCATCCAGCTCACCACGACCATCTGGTGGGCGCGGGACGACGTTCCGCCTGGAGTGCTCACCGGGCCCTTTGACTTCCAGCCTGTCGATGACGAGCACTTCCAGTCACGCACGCTCCGCCTGGAGCTTTGGGTCGATGCGCCCATCGTCTTCGGCGCGGACGGCAAGGTCCAGTCCTCGGGCAACGTCATCGTGACCCGCCAGGGCGACTACCATGTGGGCGGCGTATGGAAGGAAGGCGACGGCTGGCCGGACTACCTGTGGGTTCCGTACTCGATCGTCAAGACGACGGAGCAGGACCAGGACTTCGTGAATCCCTACATCGATATCGACTGGATCAAGAAACACCTGCTCGTTCCCGGCGGAGCCGATGATCCTACGGCGTCACCGCGCCCGATCCAGCCGGCACCGAGCAGCGGGCCTTCCGCCCGTCCTTCGGGACAGCCGAGCACGCTGCCGAGCGGGGCACCGATTCCGACGCCGACGCCGCTGCCGACGACGACCATCCGGCCCACGCCGACCTCGACGTTCACGCCGATCCCGATGCCGACGCCGCCTGGCCCGACTTCGACAGTGACGCCGATCCCGATGCCGACGCGACCGCCCGTGGTGCCGGTGCCGCCGGCGCCCGGTCCGGCCCCCGTTCCGCCCGCGCCCGCGCCGACGGCAACGTTCACGCCGCTGCCGCCGATCACGCCGTAAGCGGAGCGACGGCGCGGCCCTGCGCTTGCGCGCCGGTCACGGCTTCCGCGCGATCAGGCTCGCGCGAGCCTCCTTGCCGTCATTGGTCTCGCGGTAGACGAGGATCTCATAGTCGCGGAAAAACCGCCGCAGCTCGCCCCGCTCGAGCAGGTAGTCGCGCCGCATGTGCTGGCCATTGGCGTTCTTGAGATGCTCCACCGTGTACGTCTCGAAGACGACGATTCCGCCGCGCTTGAGTCCGCGGCGGATCTGCGGGATCAGGCTTCTTTGTAAATAATCGATATTGACGATGAGCTGATAGGTCTCGGGCCGGATCGTGTAGGCGCTGAGATCGGCGTTGATCGCCGTGATCGAAACCTTGTTCTCGCTCGCCAGGCGCCGCGCCTTCTGGAGCGCGACCTCGGAGATGTCCACGCCATCGACGCTGAAGCCCTTCTTGGCGAGGTACACGGCATTGCGGCCTTCGCCCATCGCCAGGTCCAGGGCCTTGCCGACGCTCAACTGCCCGATATTGTCGCGCAGAAAGGCCGCGGGCTCCTTGCCGAAAACATACGTCCGCGTGCTGTAAAGCGTATCCCAGCGCCGTCGATCATCTTCGGAATCATCACCCGTGACGATCTGATACGCATTACTGCCCTTGGGCCGGCTGTCGTCCGCCCGAGACCCATTCCAGCGGACGGGAATAACCGCCAAAAGAACTCCGATTGACACGCCAATTGCCCATCGGTATACCCAATTTATGTTTGGAATTTCCGGTGAACACGTCCTCATATTGGCCATTGTACTCCTGATTTTCGGTCCCCGCCGCCTTCCCGAGCTGGGAAATACCATGGGCAAGGCGATCCGGAACTTCAAGGATGCCCTTTCCGGCGTCGAAGAGGCCAAATTCCGCAAGGTCGAGGACAAAACCGAGACCGCCTCGGCCGCTCCTTCCTCCGAAACACAGACTCCGCCCCAGAGCTAACTTGCAAAAGACTCCGCTCCACGGCAAATTGCCAATATGGGGCAGGACACGCTGACGCAACGCTTCCAAACTTATTTTGACCGCGACGTCGCCCAAAAGGCAGCCTCCTCGCTCGCCAACGGCGCCCAGATCGAGATTCAGATCCAAGGCGGCGACGGCAAACCCGCCGAGACCTTCACCTTCACCCGCGAAAATCGCAAAAATCGCATCGTCCCCGGCCCTGCCGCTGAACCCCAGCTCCTTTTCTTGCTCACCGAGCAGGCCGCCGAGGCTATCCTTTCGGACCCGTCCCAGGAGATCGGCCCGATCGGCGTCGGCATCGCCAAGCTCATTCTTTCGCCCGACGCCAGCCGACGGGTTTCCATTCGTTTCAAAGCCGGCTTCCTCACTCTCTTCACGCAAGGCTACTTCGGCGTGGTGACGGCGGGCGGCGCCCACTTCGCTTCCTACCTCGCTTCCAAGGGCCTCAACGGAATGGGCGCCATCAAGGCGGCGCTCAAGAAAAAGGCGGACTGAACCATGATGCTCGACGACAAAAATTTCACCAAGTACCTCAATCGCCATGAGATCGATGCCGCGGTCCAGAACCTCGCCAACCGCCTGAACGCCGATTACGAAGACAAGGAAGTCGTGCTCATCGGCGTGCTCAAGGGCGCGATCGTCTTCATCGCGGATCTCGTACGCCATCTCAAGATGGATTGCGAAGTCGATTTCGTCCGGCTCTCGAGCTATGGCAAGGCCCGCGCGTCGGCGGGCACCGTCTCGCTCCTCAAAGACATCCAGGCCGATATCCGCGACAAGCACGTACTGATCATCGAGGAGATCATCGACAGCGGGCGTACCCTCAAGTTCCTCTATGAGCGCCTGAAATCCGCGGGTCCGGCTTCGGTCGAGATCGTCACCCTGCTCGACAAGTCCGCCAAACGCGTCGCCGACGTTCCCGTCAAATACATCGGTCGCCAGATCGAGGACCAGTTCCTCATCGGCTACGGCCTGGATCTCGAGGAATACTGCCGGAATCTTCCGGACATCTACTACCTCAAGTATCCCAACTGAATTGCCGGGCCTGTACCTCGGCTGGTACTTCTAAGCTTTACTTCGCGGAGGACCGGGCCATCAACCGCTGGACGGTTTCGTCCATGGTGGCCCGGCCTTCGATCACCAGGTCCACGGCCTCGGTGATCGGCATGTCGATCCCCCGCCGCACCGCGAACTCATGGACGCTTCTCGCCGTGCCCACCCCTTCAGCCGTTGTCCCGAGATCCTCAAGCACCTTCGCGAGGGGCTCGCCCTTCGCCACGCGGTAACCCACCTGATAGTTGCGGCTCAAAGGTGAGCTGCAAGTCGCAAGGAGATCCCCCACCCCGGCCAAGCTCAAAAACGTCTCTTCGCGCGCGCCCATCGCGACGCCAAAGCGCACGATCTCGGCGAGTCCGCGCGTGATGAGCATCGCGCGCGCGTTCCAGCCGTACTGAAGCGCATCGAGCGAGCCTGAGGCGATGGCGAGGATGTTTTTCAAGGTCCCCGCCCACTCGACCCCGATGATGTCGCGGCTCCGGTAGATCCGAAAACGCTCGTTCGCGAGCAGCGCTTCGCCCGCTTCCCCCACCTCGTCAAAGACCGAGGCCACGACCGTCGCCGCCGGATCGCCACGGGCGATCTCCTCGGCGAGGTTCGGCCCGCTGATCACGCCGATCCGCGGACAGGGCAGCTCCTCGCGCAGGATTTCGGAGATCCGTTTCATCGTCCCCTGCTCGATCCCCTTGGTCGCGTGGAGGAGCACCTCATCGCCTTTGAAAAGCGGCGCCATGAGCCGTGCCTGCTCCCGGCAGACGCTCGACGGCAGCGCCCAGATCACGGCGGCGACGCCGCCCTCCAGGGCGCGAGGCAGCTCGCTCATCGCCGCGACGTTCGGGCGCAGCTCGAACTTCGGCAGGTACTCGACGTTCGTCCGCGTCGCGTTGATCTGGCGCGCGAGCTCTTCGGCGCGCACGTACAGGCGCACCTCCTGGCAGTTGCGGGCGACGAGATTGGCCAGCACCGTGCCGAACGTCCCGCCGCCGATGACCGCGACCTTCGAGTTACGCCAGAAATCCTTTTGAGTCATTTTGCCCTGGTTTCCCCGTGAGTTCCCCGCCCTCGGCCAGGAGCGAGAGCCCGTAGCCGGCCAGCCGGTTGCGATAGTAATAGAGCAAGGTCATGTCCTCGGTCCAGATGGCCCCTTCACGGACCTTGACCACGGCGGCGTCATGCAAGAGACCGAGCTGCCGCGCGCCGTCCTCGACCCAGGCGCGAACGTCCGTGCCCTGAAGCTCGTCGCAAAGATAGAGCTCACCCCGGTCAGCGGCGGCGCGAAGCTTCTGCTGGTACGAGGCCGCATGCGCCAGGAACTCGTCGAAAGGAAGCGCGCGCTGCGCGACCGACAGCCGCAAAAAGCGGTAGAGATCCAGCTCCGGATACTTGCGCCGGAGCGTCTCGAAGAACGCGAAAGCCACGAGATGCGACGTCAGCACCGTATTCTCGCGGTGAAAGCGCTCGGCGATCCGCGCGCCGAGCTCGCGCGTGTACTCCTGATCCCGCTGCGGAACACTCCTCAGCTCCCCTTCGGTCGTGAGCAGCCGGCGCACGTCGAGCGTCGTGCCGTTGGGCCCGATCGAACGCCCTTCCTCGTCCACGAAGTTGCCGAAGACGTCCATGGGCTTTCCGACCCGCACGGTGATCCCGCTCTGGGACGAAAAGAGCTTCCAGAAGAAATGAAGGACCTTCAGCGGCTCCCACGACTCGTCATCCGTGATGATGAAGCGGTGCCGCCCGGCCTCGGCGAGGTAGTCCTCGATCAAGGAGGCCGCCTCGAGCACGAAGTGATAGCTCATGACCATCGGCACGACATAGATGTTGGGCTTTTCGACCCCGCGCTGCAGATTGCCGATCTGGGCCTCGAGCGCCGTGCCGAGGAGCCCCAGCTTGAGCCGGCTCTCGACCGCGCCGCTCCGCGAACGGCCCCCGCCCGGAAAGAAGATCGAGTGGACCCCCTCGCGCAGGATCGTCGTGCTGTAGTTCTTGAGCGTCTCTTTGTAGAGGACGTTGCTCTTCTTGCGGTCGACCGTGTAAGCACCGAGCCCGCTCATGAAGTAGCTCAGGACGGGATTCGAGAAAAGGTTCAGCCCCGCGCCATACGAGAACGGCGGCAACGACATCAGGTAGATGACATAGCCGACGAGCATGCTGTCGATATTGCTCTGATGCGTGGGCACGAGCAGGATCGTCCCCTGGCGCGAGAGCCGCTGCAGGGCGGGCACCTCACCCACGATCCGCAGGCGCGACTCCAGCGACTGGGTCAGGCCCCAGGGCAGGAAGTGCCGGACGCTCGCCGCATTGAGCAGCCAGCTGAAGCCCCAAGGCACCGCGCTCGTGGCGAAGCGATAGGTCTTCGGGTTGAAATGCCCGCCGATCTCCTCGACGTAATGCTTGACCACCGCGCGCAGGAGCGCCTTGCGGTCGGCCTGCACGGGCGACTGCAGGAGTCCGCCCCGCACCTGCGACCAGAGCGCGCGATCGCCCTTGATCCGGCTTCGGGTGAAGAGATTGGGCTTCTCGCGCTTGAGGCGGACGCGCTCGAGATAGAGCGCCTCTCCCAGCAGGTGATCCAGGTGATCGGCCGACGCGAAGGTCTCGACCGTGCGATTGAGCACCTCGGCCAGAACCCGCAGACGGATCTTGTCGAAGTCAAAGAGCCGCCCTTCCACGACGGGAACGCTTTGAAATCGGATCGTGGGATGGCTGCCGTTGGCCCCGTTGGACATTCGACCGGCTCAGCCTCCGAGCGTCGACAGCCGCGCGAGGGCGGCCTCGAGCTCCGTCTGCTTGCCGACGAGCTCCTGCTCGCGCTTGCGTTCTTTTTC
Source organism: Oligoflexia bacterium (assembly GCA_023700925.1). Lineage (GTDB taxonomy): Bacteria > Bdellovibrionota > UBA1018 > UBA1018 > UBA1018 > JAMPXJ01. The sequence continues at coordinate 12,308 of JAMPXZ010000075.1, forward strand.
CACGAGCTGCGGCGGCGCCTTCGCGATGAAGGTCTCCTGGCCGAGCTTGTTGCGCACGAACTGGATATCGCCCGTGACCTTCTCGAGCTCCTTGCGAAGGCGCTTGGCCTCCTCCTCGACGTTGACGAGGCCCTTGAGATCGATCCGCAGCTCCACGGGCGGATTCGAGACCGGGATCACGGCCTCCGTCCCGCCGCCCGGCCCGCTCACGGCCTCGAGCGCCGACACGCGCGCGAGCACCCGGAGCTGCTCCGAAGCGCCCTCGATCAGGCTCGCGGCCTCGGGCGAGGCCGCCTTGTAGCGAAGCGCGAACTCCACGCGCGGCGCGATGTTGTTCTCGCCGCGGAAGTTGCGAACCGCCTCGATCACGCCGCGGATCGCGGCGATCTCTTTTTCGGCGCTCTCGTCGAGGAACTTCGGGTTCGGGCGCGGATACGCCTGGAACATGAGGGTCAGGACCTCGGGCTTGCCGCCGCGAGCGCGCGTCGGCGTGCTGGCCGGCTTGTTCCACGGCAGCGACTGCCAGAGCGCCTCGCTCACGAACGGAACGAACGGATGCAGGAGGCGCAGGAGCACGTCGAGTGAGTAGCGGAGCGTATAGAGCGTTTCGACCGCCTTCTCGCCCCCCTCGCGGAACGGGAGCTTCGAGAGCTCGATGTACCAGTCGCAGAGCTCGTGCCAGCTGAACTCGTAGAGCGCCTGCGCCGACTCGTTGAGCTCGAAGTTCTCCAGGCCCTTTTCGACGGTGGGAATCACGCGCTCCAGGCGCGAGAGGATCCAGCGATTGTGGGCCGCCAGGCGCGGACGCCGTTCCAGCAGCCAGCGTTCCACTCCGCCTTCGGGCTCGGTCACGGCGACGCCCTTCTCCTTCAGCGCGTCGAGCTGCAGGTGGAAGAACTTCACCGCGTTCCAGATCTTGTTGCAGTAGGCGCGATAGCCCTCGACCCGGTCGACCGAGAGCTTGATGTCGCGTCCTTGCCCGGCCATCGCGGCCAGGGTAAAGCGCAGGGGATCCGCGCCGTGCTGATTGATCAGCACGAGCGGGTCGATCACGTTGCCCTTGGACTTGGACATCTTCTCGCCCTTCTCGTCGCGCACCATCGCGTGGAGGTAGACCTTCTCAAAAGGCACCTCTCCCATGAAATGGAGGCCCATCATGATCATCCGGGCCACCCAGAAGAAGATGATGTCGAAGCCCGTCTCCAGGATCGAGGTCGGGTAGAAGGTCTGAAGCGCCTGGGTTTTCGAAGGCCAGCCCAGGGTCGAGAACGGCCAGAGCGCCGAGCTGAACCAGGTGTCGAGCACGTCCTCGTCCTGCCGCAGCTCGCTCGCGCGAGCGCCGCAGTGCGGGCATTTCTCGGGGTTCTCGCGCGCGACCGTCACCTCCTGGCAGCGCCCGCAGTACCAGGCCGGGATCTGGTGTCCCCACCAGAGCTGGCGCGAGATGCACCAGTCGCGGATGTTGTACATCCACTCGAAGTAGGTTTTTTCCCAGCTTTTCGGGCTGAACTGGATCTTGCCGGTCTCCACCGCGGCGATCGCCGGCTTGGCCAGGGGCTCGATCTTCACGAACCACTGCTTGGAGATGATGGGCTCGGCGACGTTCTCGCAGCGCTGGCAGAGGCCGACCTTGTGGACGTGGTCCTCGGTTTTCACCAGCAGCCCCTGCTCGCGGAGATTGAGCACGACCTGCTCGCGCGCCTCGACGAACTTCATGCCCGAGTACGGGCCGCCCGCCGGCGTGATCCGCCCGTCCTTGCCCATGACCGAAACCACGGGCAGGTTGTGGCGCTTGCCAAGATCATAGTCGTTGAAGTCGTGCGCGGGCGTCACCTTGAGCGCGCCGCTGCCGAACTCCTTGTCGACGTAGCTGTCGGTGATGATCGGAATGGTCCGGCCCAAAAGCGGCAGCACCGCGCGCTTGCCATGCAGGTGCTTATAGCGCTCGTCCTCGGGATGCACGGCCACGGCCGTATCCCCGAGCAGCGTCTCGGGACGCGTCGTCGCGATCACGAGCTGCTCCTGCACGCCGTCGGCGCCGAGCACCGGCTTGCCTTCGCCATCGACGATCTTGTAAACGATGTGCCAGAAGTTACCCTTGCGCTCGTTCGGGATCACCTCGAGGTCAGACAGCGCCGTCTGGCAGCGCGGGCACCAGTTGATGATCCGCTCTCCGCGATAGATCAGGCCTTCTTCGTAGAGGCGCACGAAGACCTCGCGCACCGCGGCCGAAAGCCCCTCATCCATGGTGAAACGCTCGCGCTTCCAGTCGAGCGAGGAGCCGAGGCGCTTGAGCTGATTGGTGATCTCCTTGCCGTGGTCTTCCTTCCACTTCCAGGTGCGCGCGACAAACGCCTCGCGCCCGAGATCGTGGCGGGTCAGGGGCTTTCCGTTGGGAGCTTTCCCCTCCTTGGCGATCTGCTTTTCGACCTGCGCCTGGGTGGCGATGCCGGCGTGGTCCGTTCCCGGAAGCCACAGGGTGTTGTCCCCTTTCATCCGGTGCCAGCGAACCAGGATGTCCTGGATCGTGTTGGTGAGCGCATGCCCCATGTGCAGCACGCCCGTGACATTCGGGGGCGGGATGACCATGGAAAAGGATTTTTGACCGGGCACGCTCTGGTCGTCCGCCTCGAAGCAGCCGGACTCCTCCCAGAACTTGTAAAGCTCGCTCTCAAACTCAACAGGCTCGAAACTCTTTCCTAACGAACGCATAGGGCTCTGACTTTAAGCCCTAAGTCGAGGAAAAGTCGAGCAAAATTAGCTTTTCTTGTCGTCTCGGCGTTTGAGGCAATTCTCGACGATTTCCTCATTGAAGGTCTGCGCCAGCTCCGGAAAATAGTCGTTCTTCCTGAAGTGGATCGGGCCGACGAATTCGGCGTCCTTCATCTTCATCATATGGCGCCTGAAGCGATAAAGCGGCCCGGCTACCCGATGGGACAGCAATATCCCGCCCAGCGTGGCGAAGACGAACGCGATCACGCCCGCCAATGTCACCATCCACAGGAAGTTCGACTCGCCCGCGACCAGGTACTCCTGATAGCGGTTCGTCCCGCAGACGACCGCGAAGTCGCGAAAAAAGCGCTTCACCCACCAGACCATCGCCCCGGTGAGGACCAGGCTGATCCCGATGAAAAACCCGGTCAGCTCCCATTGAAATCGCGGATTGACGATGTACTGCCGCTTGTAAAACGGAATGCGACCGGCCTTGGCTTTGACCGCCGACTCCGGCTCAGTCATGATGATGCCCGTCGCCCCCGTGCGCGTGGCCGTGTTCCTTCTCCTCTTCGGTCGCCTCGCGCACACCGAGGATCTCGACGTCAAAGTGCAG
>JAMPXZ010000076.1 GCA_023700925.1 Oligoflexia bacterium
TCGGAATACGGACAAAGAAAAGAAATGTGAGTACCCCCTGTAGGCACTCGACGCCCTTCAGGGTTCCGGCCGGGGAATTTCAAAACGGGGGCCTGGCTTACTCACCGACCGCGGGGAAGTACTGCTGCTTGGGCCCGATCTCGTGGCCTGCGGGAATTCCGGTCCCCAGCTCCTCGAGTCGGAAGACCTCGGGTCCGAGGCGCAGGGTTTCGCGGAGCCTGTTCATGGTCTCGGGCGCGAACGGGTAGAGCAGGATCATGAGGTTCTTGAGGACGTAGAACGCCGAATAGAGGCCGTCCCGCCGCTGCTCCTCGGGATGGCGATCGTCGTGCGGCTTGTACTGGACGAAGATACTGTTGACCAGTCGGGCGTAGTTTTCGATGGCTCCGAGGAGATTCGAGTACTCCGCGCGCTCCATCGCCTTCACGTAACGGCGGACGATCTGCAGCGTCTCGGTCTGGACCTTCTCGAGGAGTTTCCCCTCCGGTACCTTGCCGCCGAACTTCGAGTGCACGGCCGAAACCGGTTTTTCGAGGGAAGCGTTGAGCGGGCCGGCGAGGAAGCGGTTGCGCTCCTCCAAGGCGGCGAGATCGAAGTTCGAGGCCTTCTCGGCCAGATTCAAGGTCGCCAGGAAGTAGCGGAGCTGCTCGCCGGAGTAGCCTTTTTCGAGGATCAGCTGATCGCCGGTGAAAAAGTTGCCGCGTGACTTGCTCATCTTCTCGCCGTTCACCATGAGGTGATTGACGCTGAAGATGTCGGTGAGCTGGAGCTCGCCCGCGACCGGCTGCCGCTGCGGGTCCTGCTGCGTGCCGAGCCACATCGCCCCTTGCATGAGAACGTAGAAGAAGACGTTGTCCTGGCCGATGAACTGCGAAATCCTGGCGCCCTCGCCGCACCAGAAGTCGCGGTAGCGCTCCGGGTCCTGACCTTTCTGCTTGAGCGCGACCTCGGTGAAGGAGATCGGCGCGATCAGCGAATCCGGCCAGACATAGAGCGTCTTGCCTTTCATGTCCGGATCCAGCTCCTCGGGCACCGGAATGCCCCAGGCCACGTCGCGCGTGATCGAGCGATGCGCCCACTCATTCACGTACTCGGTTTTGATTCCGAGTTTGCTTTCGAGCTCCTCGCGTCCTTGTTCCATTTCGGGCTTGGACTCGAACTGCAGGGCGATCTTCTTGCCGGGCGCGTAGCGCGGCTTGTGCTTCGGAAGCGAAGCCTTGAGGTCCTTGTAAGCCGGCTCGTGCACGGCATCGAACCGGATTGAAGGCAATACCGCCCCGAGAGCTTCGGCGAGCACCGGCTTGCGCCAGGTGCCTTCCTTGCTTTGGACCCATTGGCGCAGGGTCTCGGAGACTTTCCACATGTCCAGCCACAGATGGGCGGTGGCGCGCATGACGGGGATCTCGTCGCTCAGGACGCTTTTGGGATTCTTGAGCTGCGAGGGCTCGTATTGCAGCCCGCAGACTTCGCACTCATCGCTGTAGGCGCCTTCGTTTTCGCACTTGGGATTGGGGCAGCGACCCTTGACGTAGCGGTCCGGCAGGTAGCGATTGAGCTTCGGATCGTACCACTGCTCGGTGACCCGTTTCTCGAGCAGGCCGTTCTTGTGGAGCTTGCGCAGGATGTCCTGGCAGAGCGCGCTGTGCACGGGAAAGCATTCAGGGCGTGAGGTGCCGGTATAGACGTCGACGCCGATGGAATAGCGCTCGAGGGTCGCACGTTGCGTCTTATGAATCCCGTTGATGAAGTCGCGGATCGGGACCCCCGCCTTGAGGGCCGCCACTTCGCTCGTCGACCCGTGGTCGTCGGTCCCGTTGACGAAAAGGACGTTCTCGCGCCCGATCAGCATCCCCATGTAGCGGGCATAGATATCCGCGGGCACGTGCACACCCGCGAGATGCCCAAGGTGGAGCGGACCGTTCGCATAGGGCATCCCCGCGGTAACCACCATGCGGGAGGGGCGGCGGAGCTGCCGGAGCACCGAGGGAATGTCAGTAGGGGGGCCTTTTTGTTCAGCTTTTTGCGGGTCCATGGGGAGTGACTATAGGACGAGAGACCGGGAGTGAACAAGAGTAACTTGAGGAGCGGCGCGTAATGATGGGGGTCATTAGCTCCGAGTGGACTCAGACCCCCATCTTCCTGACGCGGCGTCAGGTTTAAGGCGGCTGAGTCGACTCAGACCCCCTCTTTCCTGACGTGGCGTCAGGTTAAAGGCCGCTGAGTCGGCGTACGGGACCATGGCAGCCTCCGGAAATTTCGTGCAAACTATAGAGGAATGGGGAATGCCCGATTTCTCGTTATAGCCGCAGCGCTCGCTGGCGTGAGCGCCGTCGCCGCCGCGGGCGAGCTCGACGCGCTTCCGGCGAAAATGGACGCCGCGCTCACGGTGCCCCGGCAGCTTGAGCCGGTGAAGCCTCCCTGCGCCCGGTCCAAACCTGGCGTAGCGGTCGTGGAGCCGAAGTCTAGTGTTGGCGCCGCGGAGCCCGAGATCTTCGTGGAGCCCAAGCGCGCGGTCTGCAAGGAGCTCAGTACCGAGGAATGGGCGCGTTACGACGATCCCGCCATCCTCGCGGCGCAGGCGGCGGCCCCCTTTGAGGACAAGTTCGCCGTCGTGACGACGGATCCCGCTGCACTCAGCGATAAGAACCTCAAGCGGGCTGCAGGGGCTTTTTGAGCGAAAACGCCCGGGCTTCGGCCGTTACCTCAAGAAGGCGAAAGTGCTTGCCGCGGACATCGAACGAAAGCTCGCCTTGGAACACGAGACCTCCGCTCGCGCATTGGAGGCGGTCTTGAAAGGCGGCGAGTTCCTTAGCATGGATGAGCTGGTTCGGCGCAAGATTCGCAAGCCGGAAGACAAGCTCAGGGCCACGAGGCCTGACGTCGACGGTGAGGTCGGTGAGCAGGATGTCGTTTTCGTCGCGATCCGGGAGAAGCTGACGTCGGAATGGGCTTTCAGCTTCGGCGATCTGACGGTGACCTTCGACAAGGATCGACTCCTGGAGGAAGGTTATTTCTCGCTGTTTCCTTTCGGGGCGGCGGGTATCGCCGTGGGCGAGGCGACCGGCGGCTGGAGTCCGGGGTGCGGCGTGCCCCGTTATCAGCGCGCCCTCTTTAAGGGAAAAGCGGCTTATCTCAGGCTTCTCGAATTCTCGATCGCGCAGATTCTTTGGGAAAGGGACCGCGCGCTTCCTCGTTCGCGGCCCAAGGAAACTCTGAAGCTTCTTCGTCTTCTCGGGCAGGAGCCGATCAAGAACCCGAAGCTCATCCAGCGTGACCGCGTACCAGCGGTCGATAGCTGGGTCGATCCGCGCGCGGAGTCGAGCGAGGACGGGACCGTAAAGAAGAAGGACGGCGTCCGTGACCCCGGCGACGTACTGCAGCTCCTCGCAGCTTACCGCGGATTTCCGGAGGACAGGAGCGACTTTCCGCCTCTCTATGCCTATGGTTCCGGGTTCTGGGAGCTCAAGGCTCCGCGAAAGATTTCCGTGGATCTCATCGAGTCCATCGCGATCCCCGTTGAATGTGACGCGGAAGGCGCCACCGAGCAGTGGTGTGGCAACTCGAAGAAGGCGATCCTTGACTACGCCGAGCACTCGGGACGCAGGTACCGGATTTCAAGAGCCCCGCACCCCATGCATAAGGAAGTCGTGATCTATACCTTCGAGAGCGGCTCCGCCGGGACGCCGTCGCAGTCACGCTAGGGACGAGCCTCAGACCGCGCCTCAAAGCAGCTCGTTCACCCGCTTCATGACCGCGAACGCATCGGCGATGTAGACCACGTCGGCCTTGCCCTGGGCCCAGCCGCAGTTAGCGTCGAGGTTGATCGCGCGGCGCTCGTTGATGAAGCGCCAGCCGACCGCGTGCGGCTCCTCGCCGTGGCAGCAGGTCGAAAGCCCCTTCGCGTGCCGCGGAGTCGAGCCCGTCTGGCCGATCTGGTTGAGGTGGGTGAGGATCGAGATCACCTCGTGGCCCTCGCCTGTCTGGTCGACGAGAGACTTGCTGCTCCCAAGCGAAGCGCGAGTCTTCTCCAGGAAGTTGATGATGAGCGCTTCGGCATCCTTGATGTGGAGCTGGCCATCGCTTTGCTTCTTGGTCCAGCCGGCGCCGGCCACCAGGAGCATGCGCGCGTCGGGACGAATCGTCTGCGGGCCGGTCGTGGCCTGCTCGACACCGAGAGTTTTCGTCTTGAGCGCGGGAAGGGCGACCGTGACGCTCTCGACGGAGGGCGAGGAGGCAGGGCCGGAATACGCCGGGAAAACGCCCGAATCCACGAGCAGCACCCACGGGCGCTGCGCGCGCGACTGCGTGCTCATCATGCGCTGGCGGTAGTACCAGCGCTGGACCTTGAGCGTGTTGCCCTCGGCCAGGAGGCCGGTCACGCGCGTGTCGATGCGGCCACCGAGCCGTGCCGTCACGCCCGGGATCGCGCGTGCGAACCGGGTCGTGCCGGGAGCCACGATCAGGGTCGCACCCGCCGCCTTGGCGAGCGCTTCAGCCGCCGCCGCATCCGTCGAGTAGCGCGAGACGCCGAGCTCCGCGCCCGCGGCGCCGTAGAGCTTCGCGGCGCCGCAGCCGCCGATCGCCTGCGCGGCCGCGTCGATCGACGCGCCGATCAGGCCGACGCTCAGCGAAGCGCCGCCGAGCTTTTTCGAGAGCTCCATGGCCGCGGTCAGCGCCTCGAGCGCCGGCTTCGGCAGAGAGCCGTTGGAATCCGTATGTGCCAGGTAAAGGATCTTTTCCATGATTAAGGTTCCTCGCTCTCTCTTAGTTGCGGATCCACTCGACGAGCTCGCGGGCGATTTCGTCGACGGACAGGTCTTTTTTGATCTGGGTTTCGCGGCGCTGGTTGGGGACCTCGACCTTGTCGTAGGTCACGCCCTCGGCGCCGACCTTGACGGCCGCGGCCTTTTGCAGCGCGGGCATGATCGCGCGCATGTTCTGCATGCCGACCTGCGGATTGTTCGGCGGGATCGGGAGCTTGCCCGTCGCCCAGCCGAGTACGGCAGGAGCCGACTGGCAGGTGGAAACCTGGTACTGGCCGCCTTCGATGCGCTCATACACCTTGAACGAGCCATCGCCCTGGAGCTGGAGCTCGTCCACGCCGAGGAACTGGTCGGTGATGCCGAGCTTTTCGCCGACGAGCTGGAGCGTGACGCCCGCGTCGCGCGAGGCCGAGGAGCAGCCGCCGAAGAGCAGCAGCCGCGAACGGTCGAGGCCCGGGATCTTCTCGATCGCGCCGGCGAGCGCCGAAGCGACCTCGAACGGATCGGTGAAACCGCTTGCCGAGGCGTCCACTGCGACGAGCTCGAAGGGTACCTTCTGGGCGATATTCATCATGAGCTGCTGGAGCTTGGCCTTGGGTCCGACGCTCACGAGGTAAACCTTCGTGCCCGGATGGCTCTTGGCGAGGTTCGCGGCTTCGTAAAGCGCGTGACCCGCCCAGGGGTCGAGCACCGCAGGCAGCATCAGCTCGTTCTTGAGCCCCGGCCCGGTCGGCGTCGTCGCCGGCTCGAGCGTCTGCAGCGGATCGGGAACCAGGCTCCCACACACCACGATTTGTAATCCGGACATCGTTGTCTCCTCTTCTTAGGGGGTTGAATTAGTTTTCCGAGGAATGCAGGCCGCCCGAGCCCGCCCGGAACTCGATGTTGCCGAGCTCGGGATTGCCGGGCCGAGGCTGGGAGCAGTTCCAGAGGCAGGCGCCGCAGTGGACGCATTTTTCGCGATCGAAGCGGGGTACGCCGCCTTTTTCGCCCGCGGTGATGGCCTGCGCCGAGCAGATCTCGATGCAGACCTTTTCGCCGCAGCGTTTACAAAGCTCGGCATCGCGGAAGACGACGTGATCCGCGTAACCGGGATTGGCCTGGACCTTTCCGCCCATGAGCAGCGCATCCTGGTGCGAGACCAGGAGCTTGCCGTCATAGGGAATCTCGGGCCAGCCGAGGCGGTTCATGATCAGATCACGAAGAGGCAGCTCCTCGGCCACCGCTTTTTTGCGGAGTGCCGCGAGCTCTTCGGCAGGGATGCGGCCTTCGCAATACTTTTCGAGCGTGGGAATCCGCTCATGCGGCCGTTTTGCCGTCGCGTTGACGTTGAGCAAGCCGCTCGTGAGTCCCGTGAGTCCCATCCCCATGAGGCCCGTGAGGAAGCTCTTGTGGAATCCGTCGCGCGACTTCTTCGCGATGCGTCCTTCGGCCTCGACCCAGCTGCCGCGGCGGCGGCGGACGTACGCGCCGTCGAGTTCTTCCTGCGTGAACGGCTTGCCGGCCTTCCACAGCTCAATAACGGCCTCGGCGAGCATCACGCCAGTCGTCCACGCCTCATCGACGCCCGAGCCCGAGAGCACGTTCGTGCTGCCCGAGCCTTCGCCGATGCGGGCGTAGCCCGGGCCGGTGAGCCGCGGCTCCCCGTGCATGCCGGATTCCTGCAGGCTTTTGGCGCCCCAGGAGCGGAGCGTGCCGCCCGCGAGCTGCTTCCAGAGATACGGATGCTGCATCCAGTGCTGGAGATAACGGTACGAGGTGCGAACGGGACTTTCGAGGAAAGAGGGGACGAAGATGCCGAGCGAGGCGACCCGGTTCGGGTGCACGTAGAGGAAGCCGAAAATCTCCGGCTCCGGGTAACCGAACGTATGAAGCACGGTGCCGGCTTCCCAGGTGCAGCTTTCGGGAAGGTCGATCACGGCCTTCATTCCGACGGCCCAGTCCCGCTTGTGATGGCCCTCGGGCATCCCGAACTTCTCGTCGAGCTGCTGGCCGACGGCGCCGACAGGGCCATCGCCAACGACCGTGAGCCTGGCGCGGACATTCATCCCGGGCATGAAGCCGGCCGAAGGGGTGCCGTCTTTTTCGACGCCTTGGTCGGCGAGTCTGACGCCGACGACCTCATTGCTCTCGATCAGCGCTTCGGCCACCGGCGTGCCGGGCCAGAGCTGCACGAGCCCCGAGCCCATGACCTGGCCGCCCACCCACTGCATGAACTGGCCGAGCGAAAGGATCAGCCCGTCGCCCTTGTGCAGAAACGGCGGAATATACGGCAGCTCGAGCGCGTGGTCGCGGCCGACGGGGAGCGCTTTTCCGGCAGCGCGCAGAACGTTATCGGCGAAACGAAGCGTGGCAGGCCTGCGGCTCGCGCCAATGGGATCGAGAAGGTAGATCATCTTCTCGGCTTTCACCGACTGAGCCATCGGAATCGCGGCCGGGTCGAGATCGGGAAAAGAGCCCTTGATTCCGCGCGCGCGCGTGACGACTCCCGAGACGCCGAAGCCGACGTCATCGGCGCGCTCGTAGCACATGAGCTGAATCGGCATGCCGGGCATCACGCGGCTCTCGAGCGCCGAGCCTGAGGCGTTCTCGCCCGCGGGCTCCGCCGCGGCCTTCGTCAAGGTGGTCAGAAAACCACCCATCGCGGGGCCGAAGCCTACGCAAGCGATATCGACTTCCACCGACTGACGTTCCACGGAGTCGCTCATCAGACCGGGTAATCCAGCGCTTCGGGGATCATGACCTGGGCCACGGCCTGGGCGGCGCGGTCCTTGGCCAGACGGGCGCCGGTGAGGCAGCCGTCAAGCTTCATCCGCCGTTTCGCGAACGCTTCGATGGCGAACGCTTTGACGCACGGGCCGGCCTTTTCGGAGTGGCTGCCGTCGCATTCGATGACATCGCATTGTCCGCGGGCGCAGCTTCCGATTCCGGCGACGGCTTCTTCGAGCGCGTCGAACACGTCGGCCTTATAGCACTCTTCAGTCGCCTCGGGATCGTTCCACGACGGATGCCGGTTGTAGCCGTAGACGAGCTCGGCGCAGACGCGGCCGACTTCGCCCGCGGCGCGCGCCGCCTGAACGTGGCACAGATCCGTGAAGAAGTTGACGTAGCCGTCGAGATTTTCCGCGAGGACCGGATTTTGCGCGCCCTTTTCGCGAAGTTCGAGAGTGTCGAGGATCTGCTGACGAGAGGCGAGGAGCCAGCACAGCGCATCGGCCATCGCAAATGCCACGCCGTGGCGCTGGCCATGGTAGAGGGCCTTGCCGTTCGCGTCCTTGGCGTTCTGCAGGTGATCCAGTGTCCAGCTCCAGGTGTCCATTGCCGTGGCGAGCGTGCAGGCTCCGGTTCCCGGGTACTGGCTCGCCGTTTTGCGCATCTCGGTCGTCCAGAGCTTGAACTGCTCGAGGAAAAGCTCGTTCGTCATGGTGACGCTGAGCTGGCGGCGCTGCACGGCCTCGGGGCCTTCGTAGGTGGCCTCGAGCTGCGCATCCATCCACTTGTGGCCGAGGAAGCCTGGGCAATCCTCGGTGATCCCGTAACCGCCCATGAGGCTCACGGCTTCGCGCATCGTGGTGGCGCCGTAGCCGGTGTTCCAGAGTTTGGTCGCGGGGCAGAGGACCTGCGCAAGCGAGTCGGTGACCATGTACTGCACGAGGGTGTTGCTCCGAAGTTCCTCGATGCGGCCCATGGTCTTGGAATCGGGCGTCGTGCCGCGCGTCGCGCTCTCGAGCCGGATGAGTTCCATCGCCTCGGCTTGCACCTTCTGGAAAGCGCGAAGCTGCGCGCGGCCCTTGAGGCCGTGCTCGGTGCAGTAGGCGTCTTTCCTCTTCTCGATCGTGTCGAAGTCGTCAAAGAGCCGGGCGGTGGCAAAGCCGAGCGAGGCACTGGCTTCGCCCGTCGCCCAGATGTCGATGAGGCGGTGAAGCGCGTCTTCTTTCTGCTGGAGACCCTGGTCAAAGCGCGGGGTCCCCGGCGTGGCGTTTGCGCCGCCGCGGAAACGGCTGCGCTGATAACGGATCACGGGCTCGACCGCCGAAAGGAGCTTGGCCGAGGTCATCAGGCCCACGGTCGTGCGTGTGCGGCGGAAGACCGCCTCGATCACCTCGCCGTGGCTGAAGTTCGGGACGATGACGCCGTCCTTGATGGTGTACCCCCCGATGATCCGGTGGGCGGGGACCTTCATGTTGAAAATGGGATCGCGCGTGGACGAAAGCTGGTGCACGAGCTTCTTGGTCGGCACGCCGCGATCGTAGATGCCCTCGTCGGTCTCCTCGAGGATCACCATGCAGCTGCCCTTGATCCGGGGATCGTCGGATTCCACCGCCGCGGTGACGAAGTTCGCGAAGCCCATTCCCGTGATGAAGCGGCCGCGCTTTTCGACCTGGATCGTCGGCTCGGAGCCTTCTTTCCAATCGGCGATGCGGACCCGGCCCGAAAGAACGCTGGTGTCGACCCCTACGTAGGGGAGCGGCTCGGTCAGCGCAAAGGAGCCGCGCCAGGTTTTGCGGTTCTCACCCGGCTTGGGCGGAACGCAGCGGCTCATATAGTAATGGCGCTGCTCGGGCGTGCCGCGCTCGTGGATCGGGGCGAGGGCGAGGTTGCTCGCGAGGCTCGAGGTTGCTGACCCTGCGTCCACCCACGCGAGCTCAAACGCGGTGAGCGCGAGCGCGAGGTTTTTGGGGCCTTCGATGTAGCCGCCGTCCTCGGGGTCCATGAAAAGCGCCGTGATTCCCGACTCATCAAAGGACGAAAGGAGGTCGTTCTTCCCTTCGGTCCACTCATGCGAGTTGCGTCCGCCAGCGGCGACGAGCCTCGCGACCGGGCCGCGCGCGACGCCGCGGGCGGATTGGACGACCATCTGCAGGTCGTAGCGCTCAGCGAAGCGCCACATAATCTGCCGGACATCGTCGCCGGGCAGGGTCTGAAGGGTAGGGGCCTTTGTGCTGGTGTCAGTCGACATTCAATTCCACTCCTCGGGGGTTGGGATTTTTGAACGACCGACTCTAAATTCTTTACGAGCATTGATCAAGCTGGAATTGCCGCGGAGTACACCTAGGAGTTGCAGAAAGCGCTCAGGGAGTGATGAGCACTGGAGTGAGGACCGCGCCGGTGCCGTCGCCGACCTGGCCGGAATAGTTCGCTCCCCAGCAGGAAACTTTTCCGTCGATGATGGCGCAGGTGAAGCTGCTGCCCGGTGCGAACTGCGTGACACCCGCGCTAGCAGCTTCTACGGGAACGAGCGCGTTCGTGCTGGTTCCGTCTCCGACCTGGCCACTGCTATTAGCTCCCCAGCAGCGAAGGGCTCCGCTCGTGGACCTGGCGCAGCTGAGACTGTTGGTGACTTTCACGCTATTCATCCCGGAGGCGATGACTTGAACGGGGCTCAACTGATTCGTAGTGGTGTTGTTTCCGATCTGGCCATAACTGTTACTCCCCCAGCAATACGCGGCGCCCGTTGTGACTGTGGCGCAAGTATGGCTCTGGCCAAGGCTGACGGAGGTGGCGTTTGCCAGGACCACTGTAGGCGATGAGACGTCGGTCGAGGTACCGTTACCGACTCGGCCCCCGGAGTTTTGGCCCCAGCATTTGAGTGAACCCGAGGTGATGGCGCAGTTGTGATTACTTCCCGCTTCGAGCACGGAGGCGCCGGAGACGATCAAGGTCGGAGCTGGGCGGTTCGTCGTTGTCGTATCACCCAACTGTTTGTTGCCATTGAGGCCCCAGCAGTAGACGTTGCTTAACTGATTTGCGCAGCTGTGATTCTCGCCGAGAGAAACGGAGGAAACTCCGGACGCCAAGACCTGTACCGGGGAAGTCTGGTCTGTGGTCGAGCCGTTACCCACCTGGCCTGCATAATTTCTGCCCCAGCATTTGAGGGCCCCACTTACTATCGCGCAGGTGTGGTTGCCACCCAGAGCCACGGCGGTCACGTCGGATGCAATGATCAGGGTGGGCGTTGTCCGGTCCGTAGTTGAGCCGTCGCCCAGCTCTCCGTACGTGTTTTTTCCCCAGCAGTAAAGCGCGCCGCTTACGATGGCACAGGTGCGCTCGTACTTGAGCACGGCGTCGCTGGTGCCGGAGGCGAAGACGAGGTAGGGAGCATACCGATTGCCCTTTGTGCCATCGCCGATTTGCCCGTAGGTGTTAGGGCCCCAGCAGTACAGGGCGCCCGAGGCGTCGAAGGCGCAGGCGTGTTCGGCGGTTCTGATCGAGGGAGTAACCATCTCAGATAGTGCCGGGACGAGGGTGGGGACGAACCGAGGACCGCCGGTTCCGTCGCCGACGCCGCCAAGGGAGTTGTAGCCCCAGCAGTAGAGTAGATAGTCCACGATCGCGCACCTCTGACCGCCGTTACCGTCGCTAATTTGGGTGACCTCTGCATCCACGGTCCGGAACGGTAGGAGCGAGTTGGTCGTCGTACCGTTGCCGACATTCCCGTTTTGGTTGTAACCCCAGCAGTAAAGCGCGCCTTCCACAATGGCGCAGGGACTGGAGTTAAAGGTGCTTCTCAGCTTGGATACGCCCGAGGGCAGGACTTCCGTCGGCGTGAGCTGATTGCTTGTCGAGTTATTGCCAACAGCTCCGGAGTCGTTTCGTCCCCAGCATTGGAGCGCATTATTCACGATAGCGCACGAAGTCTGAGAGCCTAGGCCGACTGCGCTGATCCCCGAGGCTCCCGAGATGATCAACGCGGGGGTCAGTCGATCGGTGGTCGAGTTGTTTCCGACCTGGCCATAGGTGTTCTGTCCCCAGCAATAGAGATGGGTATTGGCGATGGCGCAGGCGTGAAAAGCCCCTGTTGCCAGCGCAGTGACCCCAGATGCGATGACCACAGCGGGCGTGAGTCGATTGACAGTTGAGTTGTTACCGATCTGACCATTGGAATTGTAGCCCCAGCACTGAAGGGCCCCGCTCACGATCGCGCAGGTATACCATTGCCCTATAGCGATCTGGGTCACTCCCGAGGCAAAGATCTGCAGGGGGGTGCGCTGCTCCGTGGTGGAGTTGTTTCCGATCTGGCCGCTACCGTTAGCTCCCCAGCAACGGAGTGAGGTGTTTACGATCGCGCAGGTATGGTCTGAGCCGGTTTTGGCGTCCGTTACCCCCGAGGCGATGATCTGTAACGGCGCAAGCTGGTCTGTTGTCGAGTTGTTTCCAATTTGGCCATTTGCGTTGTACCCCCAGCAGTAAAGGGCGCCGTCCGTTTTGATGGCACAGGTATGATTCCCGCTCAACCGTACTGCCGTTACGCCCGAGGCGAAGACCTGGTAGGGAGTTGTCCGGGCATCTCGCGTTCCGTCGCCCACTTGACCGTAGGCATTGGCGCCCCAGCAGTAAAGGGCGCCGTTCGTCCGTATGGCGCAGGTGTGGTTGCTCGTCTCGACGTAGGTGAATCCGGATTGAACGACCCAGCCATTACCCGCGGTGACGCTGGACGTATTGCCGGCGACGTCACTGGCTCGGACATTCGTGTAATAAGTGATGCCGTTGGAAAGCGAGAGCCCTGTGAGCGAGCCAGAGGTGACGACGCCGACGGGTGTCCAGTCGAGCGTCTGATTCCCGCCTGCCGACGTCCCGATCGCGAGCTCGTAGTGATCCAGGCCGCTGCCGCTATCATTGCTCACGCCCCACGTGGCAACGGGAGCGTCGCTCGCGAGGAACGTCTCGGTGCCGTCGTCCATGGATGCCGGGGCGCTAGGGGCGGTCGCATCGGTGGTCCAACCGTTGCTGCTGGTGACAGTTGAAACGTTGCCAGCGTTGTCGCGGGCTCTGACGCTCGCATAGTAGGTCGTGGCGTCGCTCAAGGCGAGGCCCGCTTGAGTCTTGGTCGTGGCGGTGCCCGCGTCCGTCCAGTCGAGAGCCTGCGTTTCGCCCGCTGCGGTACCGATCGCGAGGTCGTAGCCGGCGACGCCGCTGCCTGAGTCGGTGGAGGCGGCCCAGCTCAAGGCTGTGCTTGCGTTCAGTACCTTTGACCAGGTGCCATCACTTAGCGACGCCGGGGTGGTGGGCGCCACGGTGTCTTTGGTAATGCTTACCGCGCTTGAAGTCGTGGAGTTTGCGGCGGCGTCCGAAAGGATTGCGGTCAAGCTCACGGCGCCTTCTGCTTGTGCCGAGAGATCAAACGATCCGGAGAAGGTGGTTCCCGAGCAGCTTGCGGTGCCAAGGGTGGTTGCGCCGGCTTTCACGGTGACGTTGTCCGTGCCGGGCTCGGAGCAGGTGCCGGAGATCGTGAAGGCGGATGTGTTAGCCGCGTTCACGTATGCGCTCGCGGTGGGCGTCGTGATGGCTACTGACGTCGGGGCTGTCCCATCCTTGTTTACCGACACCGAAGCTTCGGCGGCGGCGACGCTATTGACGTTTGAGTGATTGGCGGTGATCGAGATCGCGCTGTCAGAAAGTGACGAAAGATCCAAGGTCGTGGACCAGGTGTTGCCGCCTGAGCAGGTGGGCGAGGCCGTGACGGTACCGGCGCTCACCGTGACCGTGCGCGTAGATTCCGAGCAGGCCCCGCTCACGGTCAGGGCTGCCTGGTTGGCGACATTGACCGTGGCCCCGCCTGAAGGCGAGGTGATCGAGACGGTGATCGCGGGAACGGTGATCGTCGTCTCAGCGGAGTTGTCCTTGCTGTCGGTGACGCGAATCGTAGCGGTGGTGCCGGTATTGACCGAGGGAGCGGTGTAAACTGCACCGCCCATCGAACCGCTTCCAGTGGGTTTGGAGAAGGTATAACCGGGCACGCCGCCCGAGGCCGTAAAGGTTTGCGTCCCGCCCGCAGCTACGGTCGGCATCGTGGGGCTGATCGAAAGAGCCGCGTTGATCGTGACTGTGGCTTCTGCCGTATGGCTCTCACTGTCGGTGACCCTTACGGTTGCGGTGTTGCCCGGGGGGACTGAGGCAGGAGCCGTGAAAAGCCCGTTCGTCGCGTTGATCGTGCCGGTTCCCGCGCCGCTCGAGACAGAGTAGGTGTAGCTACCGATACCGCCGCTAGCGGTGAAGGTTGCAGTATTGTTCACAGCAAGAGTTACGGTGGAAGGACTAAGGGTCAGCGCCGGATTGATCGTGATCGCGGCATCCGAGGTGTTGCCCAAGGAGTCCGTGACGCGTAGGAAAGCGCTGCCTGCCGTAGCAGGAGCTGTGTAAAAGCCCAAAGCGTCGACCGTGCCGCCGCCCTCTATGACCGAATAGGTGTAGGGCGCTACGCCGCCAGAAGCGGTGAACGTGTGAGTGCCGTTTACAAGTAGAGTCTTGCTCGCCGGGCTGATGCTGAGAGCATTACTGATCGTGATCGGGGCCTCAACAGGGGTTCCGAGGGCATCGGTGACGCGGACCGTGGCGCTGCCGCTCGCTCCAGGTGCGGTGTAGATTCCGCCCGCCGAGAGAGTGCCCCCGCCAGCTGAAATCTGCATGACGTAAGGAAGAACTCCGCCCGTAGCCGTGAAGCTCACGGAGTTGCCAACCGCAACGGCCGCTGCGGCAGGTGTGAGCGCAAGCGGCGTATAGGTCGTGATGGTGGTCTCCGCGAAGTTGCCCAGCGAATCCGTGACGCGAACGACGGCTGAGCCAGCCGAAGCAGGAGCGGAGTAAGAGCCGCTCGTGGCGTTGATGCTGCCCGGGCCGCTTCTCAGGGAGTAGGTCTTTGCGCCGACGCCGCCAGTGGAGCTGAAGGTTTGAGAGCCGGAGGCCGCCACGAACGGCGTTAGAGGAGAGATCGCTAGCGCAGGCTCGATCGTGACGGTTGCCTCGGCAAAGCTTTCGTCCGAATCAGTGACCCGGATCGTTGCGCTGCCGTTTATCGCAGGAGCGGTGTATTCGCCTGTCGTACCCGAGATCGTGCCACTGCCCGCCGCGATGGAGAAGGTGTAGGGCGGGATGCCGCCACTGCCAGTGAAGGTTGCGCTGTTATTCACCGCAAGAGCCTGAGTCGTCGGGCTGATAGTGAGGGCCGCCCGGATCGTCACCACGGCTTCGCTCGTGTTGCCGCCTGAGTCGGTGACGCGTACCGTGGCGCTTCCCGCCGTGGCGGGCGCGGTGTACGCACCGCTCGAGACTGTGATCGATCCGCCGCCTGACGCGACCGAATAGGTGTAGGGAGCTATGCCCCCTGCGGCCGAGAAGCTGAAGACCTGATTGACGACCAAGGTCTTCGTGAAAGGCAAGATCGTCAGGCCGTCGTAGATCGTGACCGCACTTTCGGCCTTGGTGCCAAGCGAGTCAGTGACTTCGATGGTTGCAGTACCGGCGGCATTCGGAGCGGTATACGCACCTGTTGCGCTATTGACCGATCCCTGTCCTGTTTTCACGGCGTACGAGTAGGGTGCCAGTCCTCCGCGCGCGCTAAACACGATTCCGCTGCCCTTGAGAAGTGAGATTGTGCCAGGCGAAAGACTGAGCGGCTCGACGATCGTGACCGCCGCGTCCGCGGTATTGCCCAGGCCGTCGCGCACGCGGATCGTCGCCAGTCCCGGAGAGGGATAGGCGGTGTACGCGCCCGTTTCAGAGTTGATTGAGCCAAAGCCAGAAAGAAGCGAGAACGAGTAGGGCGCAACGCCTCCCGCGGCCGTGAAGGTCTGGCCAGCGGAGGGAGCCAGGGTCGGTGCCGCAGGCGAAATTGAAAGCGCGGCATTGACGGTGACCGTGGCAGTGGCCGTGTGAGCCTGTGAGTCGGTCACCGTGACAGTGATAGGACCAGTCGCGGCCGGCGCGGTAAACGCGCCCGTTGAGACGTTGATAGAGCCCGCGGTGGCAAAGAA
>JAMPXZ010000077.1 GCA_023700925.1 Oligoflexia bacterium
AGAACGCCGATCTTCGCGTCCCGGAGGGCCTTGAGCACGAGGCCGTAATCCAGGGTCGGGGGCGCCAACGTCAGCGGCTCACCGCTGAAGGCGACAAAGCCGATGCGATCGTTCTGCCGCCCTTTGATGAAATTCTCCATCGTCTCCTTGGCGAGATCGAAGCGCGAGCGTTCCGCCAGGTCCTCGATGTTCATGCTGGCCGAGATGTCGAGGACCATCATGATATCCACGCCACTCACCGTGCGTTCGGTCTGCTTGAAGCTGGTCTGCGGTCGCGCCAGCGCGAGGAGCAGCAGCGCCCAGCCCAGATAGCGGAGAACCAGCAGGGCCTTGAGCGGATTTTGCACGCCGGCCTTCGCGGAAACCGGAAGGGGAAAGGTGAGCCGCGCCCCCTGGTTGCGCCGCAGCCACCAGCGGTGCAGAAGCGGGATCAGGAGAAGCAGCAGGAGGACTGGCCAGTCAGCGAGGCGCATCGTTGCCCCCTGAAATCCGCCGGGTCTCCAGGACCAGGCGTCGCGCCTCCTCGAGCAGCCGCTGCGGCTCATCCGCGGCCGGTACATGATCCGTGAACTTCACGCGATCCAGAAGCTCGAAGAGCGTTTCAGTCTGGTCCAGCCGGCGATCCGAGAGGATCTTCCGGTCTTCGAGCACCGCGATCAACTCGCTTGAAGTGCACTCGGGCGCATCGAAGCCATAACGGAGTCCGAGGTAGACCTTGAGCGTCTCGGAAATCCCGAAATAGTGCTTCTTGAACTGCCCGCGCGCCGCGAATCCCGCCGCCTCCAGCGCCGCGAGCGCGGCGAGCGCGACCTCGTCCTCGGGCTTGGGCGGCGAAGCGGGTACGGGTGACGTGACGACGTGCTTTCGACGGCTCCAGCGCACGAGCGCGTGGAGAAGCAAGCCTGCGACGGCCAAGGCGACGAGCACGAGCAGCGTGACCGCGAGCCAGGGAAACTTCAGGCTCACCGGCGGCTTCAACGGCACCGGCTCCTGCGGCTTGGGATCATCCTTGCTGATGGCCGAAACGACCTGAAGCGGCAGCGGATTGGTGCGCGCGACCGCTTTTCCGGAGGCGTCCTTGAGGGGCAAGGAGGGAAGAGTCAGGGCGCCCGGCTTGATGGGCACGACCGTGACCGCGGAGCCCGGCGCCGGAGAAGCCGCGCCCGGCACGGGCTGCTCCACGAGCGACCAGCCCTGTTCCGTCAGGGGCTCCGCGCCCCCGGGGTCCGCCGCCTTGAAATCCCCCTCCACGCGGAATCGCACCTGATCACCGACCCGGATCGGGGCCGCGGGATCGCCTTCGCGCTCGAGATCAACCGCCGGAAGCGAGAGAAAATCGGCGGGCTCCTCCGCCGCGGCCGCGCCGGCCAGGAGCAGGAGCCCGATCACCCCGGCAGTTCTGACTGTTTTAGCGCCGGCGTTTCCGTGCTCGCGCACGGAAAAACCGCACCACCGCTTCGCCATAATCTTCCTTCGTGAGAACCGGCAGGAACTCCACCTGCCCGCCCTTGAAAACCGCCTTGCCGCTCTCATGCTCGAGGCGGAACTCGCTGAGCCACTGTTTGAAAAGATAGGAGGACGTATCCACCGCCCGCTCCTCGCCGCTTTCGGGATCGTGAAGCAGGACGCGACCGACCTCGGGCACCTTGCTTTCGCGCTCGTCCCCCACCCCGATCGCCACGACGTCGTGGCCGCGGGCCAGGCGCTTGAGGGCGATGTCGTAACCGGCGGCGAAGAAGTCACTGATCACGAACACCACCCCGCTGTGCTTCATCACGCGACCCGCCGCCTCGAGCGCGCCCTTGAGGTCGGTGCCGCGCGAGCGCGGACGGAACGCCAGCACCTCGCGGATGATCCTGAGGATGTGCTGCTTGCCTTTTTTCGGAGGGACGATCTTCTCGACCTCTCCCGCGAACAGCAGCAGCCCCACCTTGTCGCCGGTGTGAATGGCCGCCCAGGCGAGCATGCCCGCGAGCTCCGCCGCCGCCTCCGCCTTGAGCTTGCGCGAGGAGCCGAAGAAATTCGAGCCCGAGACGTCGACCACGAGAAAGACGGTGAGTTCGCGCTCCTCCTCGTACTTCTTGGTCATCGCATCGCGGGTGCGCGCGGTCACCTTCCAGTCGATGTGCCGGATGTCGTCGCCCGGCACGTACAGCCGATGCTCGGAGAACTGCATCCCCTGACCCTTGAACTGGCTGCGGTACTGGCCGGACATGACGTCGTCCACCATCTTGCGCGTGGTGATCTCGATCAGGCGAACCTTGCGGAGCAGCTCTTCGGGCAACATCGGTTTGGGTCGGCGCCGCCTTTACGGAACTTCCACGGTTTCGAGGATCTTGCGGATGATCTGCTCGCTGTCGACGCCGTCGGCTTCCGCCTCGAACGAGACGAGCACCCGATGACGAAGGACATCGTAAGCCACCGCCTTGACGTCCTCCGGCGTGACGAAGCCGCGATGCTGGATGAACGCGTGGGCGCGGCTCGCCTTGGCGAGCGCGATCGTCGCGCGCGGGCTCGCCCCGACCTGAATCTGCTGGCGCAGCTGCGGGAGACCGAGCTTCTCGGGGAACCGGGTCGCGAAGACGATGCCCAGGATATAGTCCTTGAGCTTCTCGTCCATGTAGATCTCCGCGCAGACCTTGCGCGCCTCGAGGATCGTGGCCGGGTGACAGACCTTGTTGGCCTTCGGAATCTCGACGCCCGACATGCGATTAAGGATGCTCTTCTCCTCGGCGATCGAGGGATAGCCCACCTTCACCTTGAAGAGGAAGCGATCGAGCTGCGCCTCGGGGAGCGGATAGGTCCCTTCCTGCTCGATCGGGTTCTGGGTGGCGAGGACGGTGAACGGATCCGCGAGCGGGTAAGTCGTCTCGCCGATGGTGACCTGGTGCTCGCCCATGGCCTCGAGCAGCGCGCTCTGGACCTTCGCCGGCGCGCGGTTGATCTCATCCGCCAGGACCAGATTCGTGAAGATCGGACCCTTGCGCGGCATGAACTCGTTGGTCTTCTGATTGAAGATCATGGTGCCGACGAGGTCAGCAGGCAGCAGATCCGGCGTGAACTGAATCCGCTGAAAATCCACCTGCATCACATCCGCCAGGGTCTTGATGGTCAGGGTCTTTGCCAGACCCGGCAGACCTTCGAGCAGGACATGGCCGTCGCAAAGCAGGGCAAGCAGCAGGCGCTCGAGCAGGATCTTCTGGCCGACCACGACCTTCGAAGACTCGGCGAGGATGGTGTCCACGAACTGACTACGCTGTTTGATTTGTTCCGTGAGGGATTGAACGTCGACTTGAGGCATAAGCCCAATCATAACCCCAAATTGGAGGTTGCCACCCAGGAAAGTTTCATCGGTCGCTCCCAAGCCGATCACCGCGCCGCTTCAAAGGCAGAATCTGCCGGCTAAACCCAAGATGGAAACTGTTTTTGTCAGCCTTTTTCTTGAGTCACTGGCCTTTCTCAAGACTCCGCCTCACGCTCGCGAAGAACTCCGGAAGCCCGCCCTGCTCGATGGACCGCCCGAGCGCCAGGAAGAGCTTTTCGAAGCCCTGCGGATCCGCCGCGAGCAGGAGCAGGTACTGCTCGAGCTCGCGTTTCTCGCAGCGATCAGCCAGGACCCGCCGCAGCTCCCGCGCGGCCAGCACCGCGTCGGGCTCGCCGGTGCGCTCCTGAAGGAAATCCGTGACTCCGCGCCCGAGCTCCTCCAGGCGGAGCGCGCGGAACTCCGGCAGCTCCGACATCGTGCGGAAGCGCCGCCCGAACTCGCGCCACGCCTCGAGCGCGTCCGGATCATCCAGAACCGCTCTGGCGACGGTGACCATCGAAAGCGCAAGGGCCGGCTCCTCCAGCAGCTCCCGGAGCAAGGCTCCGAGGCGTGCCTTCTCCGGCTCCTCGCGGGTCTCATAAAGCGCCTGAAGCACGCGTGACAGGTCGCGCGCCCCCAGGATGTAATCCAGCGCGACCGCGTGACGCCGCAGCAGCTCGCCCTCCGACTCGACCACCGCGCGAAGTGTCGTCATCGCGGGCTCGGCGAACCCGAAAACCGCGGCATCCGCGCACAGGTAGGTCACCAGCCGCCGGAGCGACTCTCGCGCGAGAAAAACGCGCTCGATCAGGCTGCTAAGCAGGGCGTGCTCCCGGTCACGCACCAGCAGGAGATCAAAAAGGGGCCGCGTATCCGGCGCCAGCGCGGCGCGGGTCAAACCACTCAGCATCGCCACGGCCGCCGGATCGCCTGGGGGAACCTGCAGGGCGAGCCGGCCGAGGTTACGGAAAATCCCCAGCCGAACGAGATCCATCACGATCGTCAGATGGTTTTCCGGAGACGAGGCGGCGCGAAACTTCCGCGGCGTGCTGTCATGGATCTCGAAGAAAAGGTTGCGCAGTACCCGCAGGCCGCCGTTGTCGCGCTCCTGCGCCAGGATCGGAAGCACCTGGCCGATATTGTGGAGGCGCGCCTGCAGGTGCGGTACCCCAGGGACCTTCTCAAAGAGCCGATAGGTCAGCTCGATCTCGGCCACGACCTCGGCCAGGGTTCTGATGGTCTCGCCCCGGTCCTGCTTGCGCCGGATCTCCTCGGGCCAACGTTCATAAGGCTCATCGCCCCAGGCCTCCGCGATGTCCTTCAGGAACTGGATCCCGAAGTTGCGGTTGAGCGGCGGCGCGACGAAGTCCGCCTCGAGCAGGATCAGCTCGAGCCGATCCAGGCTGTTCACGAGCCGCACCCGCGGCTCGCGATCACCGGGATAGAAGTAGGTGATCAGGCGATGGTCGGTCGAACGCTCACGCAGATAACTCAGCAGCTCAGCGGGGCGATCCCGGAAATCGCGAAAAATCGAAAGCATCGCCTCGTGCACATGCCGGCCCTGGCCGGCGGCATGCGTGCGCCCGAGCTTGGCGAGCACCCCACTCAGCCCCGTCTGGAACTCCGCCCAGCTCCAGCTTCGGCGCGGCTTGCCTTCGACCAGGTCCCAGCTCGAGACGCTGGTCTCGAACTCGTCGATGATCTCCT
Organism: Oligoflexia bacterium; assembly: GCA_023700925.1. Taxonomy (GTDB): domain Bacteria; phylum Bdellovibrionota; class UBA1018; order UBA1018; family UBA1018; genus JAMPXJ01. Next base: position 5,012 of record JAMPXZ010000077.1, read on the forward strand.
CCACGCGACGATCCAGATCCTCGGCAAAGCGCCCCTCGTGGGCCGTGACCCAATCGGCAATGAGCGCGCGATCGAACTCCAGGGGCGCCTTGGACGGCGCCGGCGGCTCGCGATGAAGCGCCTCATCGAGCGCCCGGAGAAGTTCGGCCGCATCGGTCCTTCTGAGGACACGGGCGCCCAGCAGGCTCAGGCGCCCCAGCGCCGCCCGCGGCTCGGGGTGAGCCAACGGACGAAGCGCGCGCACGAGCGGCTCAAGTACCGTCCCATTGGGCATCGGGCGGACGGACCAAAGAGGAACGGCTGAAAGAACCCTTCCGAAACGGCCGTCGTCCAGCGCCCGCGTCCAGCCGTCGATGAAAAAGGCCATCGCCTCGCGCGCGACGCTCAGCTCGCGAACCAGGTCGAGCTGGAACTCCCAGAAGCTGCGCCCGTCCTCCGTGTGATGGTCACGCAGGACCTCCACCGCCTCGACCGCGGCCGTGTGCTCGCCCCGCGCGTTCAGGCAGCGTAGCCAAGCGTCGAGCTGCGCGCGGTGCTCGGGATGGCGGGGATCATCGAGCGCGAAGCCCGGCTGAAGCCCCTCACACGCCCGCGCCACGCCGGACGGTAACCGTACCAGCGGGTAAGGCACGAGCTGCGCGACCGTCAGATCGTGGCGGCGATTCGGAACAAACTCAGGGACCCCCCGTGCGCTCACGACTCGGCCGCCCTGCTCCGAAAATTTCCGGTACAGCGTGCGCACCGAATCGAGCAGGTCGCGGAGCCGTCCGTCGCGCGTCATCTCCGCAAGCAGGATCAGCGAATCGCGGAACTCGGGTGTGTCCGAAATCGCGAAAACCGCCTCAAGAAATTCCGGGTGCACCTCGGCATCCTTCAGGACCGCGCGACCGAGCGTCAGCAGCGGATGCGCCTCGTTGGCGTGAAAAGCGGCGCGGAACGCGCGAAGCGCCGGCCCGGCCCAGGGCTCCTCCGATTCAATGAGGGGCGCGAAACTCTTCACCCAGCGCTGGAGCGTCGCCGGATTCGCACGGGCCAAGGACTCGCCGAATACTCGCGGCACCTCCGCGAGGGCGGCGCGATCTTCCTCGCCCAGCGAGGTGGCGACGAGGAGGATCCCTTCCCACGCCTCGCGATCCGTCAGCTCCGCCAGAGCCGGATAGAGCAGTCTGAGCCCGGGATCAGCGAGAAAGCCGGCGAGAAGCTCCGCCGCCGGGTGCTGCGTGGGCGTCGCGCCAGGGATTTCATAGAGCGCGCGAATCAGCTCCGCGGCAGGCTCCATCGCGGAGCTGGCCGCCAGCTCGAGGACACTCGGGTAGAAGCGGTCAAGCTCCGCCGGAAACGTACAAGCCGAACCCAGAGCCATGAGGTTCAACACGTTGTCACGGTAAAGATAACTCGCCGAATCACCCCGTCGCGCCGAGAGCTCCCGAAGCAGAGAGAGGGCGCCATCCTCGACCGAGGTCGCACCGCCCAGGCAGGAGATCGGCCTTTTGTGAAGGGCGGCGAAAAGGGAGGAAAGCCCTTCCATCGTTTTCGCATTCCGCTCGAACGAAACCTTCAGGACGGAGCCGATGCGCGGAACTCGTATCCGCAGCTCTTCGGGGGTCCTTCCCACTACCGGCTCCAGCGCTTCGAGCAGCGCCCGATCGAATCCCGGCTCTGTCGCGCCGCCTCGCTCACTCAGATAGGCCGTCACCCCGCGCAAAATCGCGTCCAGGCTCCGGCCCGACGGCGAGGCACCGCGAAACCTCCCCTGCAGCTCCGCAAAAGCCCGCGTCTCAACAAGAGTCAAACTCAGATCCAGGGCCCGCGCGACGGCCGGGCCGTTGAGTCGCTCCGCCAGAAGCCCCCAGGCGCGCAGCACGCGCGGCTCCGAGCTGCTCAGGAGCGCCAACGAAGCGGAGATCAACTCTTCCTGTTGCAGGATCCGGCCAAGATGGAGGAGGCTCTCATCGAGAAGCCCCGCGTCCCGAAGCACCCCATAGGTCCGGTCGAGCTCGTAAAGACTGCCCGGCTCTCCCAGCAGATAGCGATTGCCGCCTCGGAGGAGCGCTTCCAGGCGCGCCTCGGGACCCCGCTCAACGAACCGCTCGAGCGCGTCGATCGCCCCGTTCGCGTTGAAGCACTTCACGATCCGGCGAAGCGTCGGCACGTCCAAGGTCGGCGCCGACAGGTCCATGTTGGCGCAGGCCTTGTTGATCTGCCGATAACCGGGTGCGCGACTCACTGCTTCGTCTTTCCCGGCTTCGAACCAGGAGGAGCCGCAAGCGGAAGCCCCCATCGCCAGGGCGACTACCAGCCAGATTGGTTTCAGCAGGGGGACGTTCCTCATAAAACAGTCCACCGGCTTACCATCATCCGGGCGGGTTAGGCAATTTTCCTTTAAATTTAACTACCTAAAAATGAAACTTGCCCAAAGGATCACGAAACACCTAAATAGCGGACGTGAGGCCCGATTCACCGCAAATTCTCATCCGAAGCGCGCTCGTTTGCGGACTGCTCGGTGCTCTCCTGTTCGGGCTTTCGCTGCAAAGAATCCCGCGTCTGCCAGTCGATGGTTCGCCTCCGCGATTCGAGGCGGCGCGCGCCCACTCGTACATGAGCCGGCTCGCCAAGGATTTTCCCAACCGGATGACCTGGACGGCCGAACGCAAGCACGCCGCCGAATGGATCAAAGCTGAGTTTCGAAAGCTCGGCTACGAGCCCCAGGGCATGCCGTTCTCCGAGGTGATCGACGGCAAGCAGTACACCGACCTTGAGAACATCTACGCCGAGAAACGCGGCACCACCAAGCCCGACGAGATCATCCTGGTCCTCGCCCATTACGACACGGCGGAGACGACAAGCGAAGGGGCGATGGACGACGCCTCGGGCGTGGGCGTGGTGCTGGAGCTCGCGCGCGTCTTCGCGAACGAGCCGACGAGCCGGACCGTGATCTTTCTCACCACCGACAGCGAGGAGTTCGGCGCGCTCTGGGGCGCGCGGGCGTTCGCGCAGGACTTCGACCGGAGCAACCAGATCGTCGCGGCAGCGAGCTTCGACTTCGTCGCGCCGGGCGACCAGACCGGCATCATGACCCTCACCGACGGGCTCAAGCTCGGCTATACGCCGCTTTGGCTGCGCGAGCTCGCGCTGGATTCCCTACGCTCGGTCGGCGGGGTCAGGGCGTTGGATCTCGCCCATGTCGTCGAGTACGTCCAGCGCGCGATACAGATTCCGGCCGCGGATCATGGCGCGCTCCTCGCCGCGGGCATCCCGGCCTTCAACTGGGTCGGACAGACCGACAACTTCCCCTACCAGATGGCGCACTACCATCACACCCGCAACGACGTCGTCGAGGCGATGAAAGTCGAGTCCTTTGAACCCTTCGGTAAAGGCGCCGAGACGCTGATCCGCAGTATCGATCGGCTGCGGATGCTCCCCGCCGGCGCGCGAAGCGGCGCGTACTGGAAGATTTCGGACCAGCTGTATCTTGAGGGCTGGGTGACCACGCTTCTCAATATCCTCGCGTTCATCCCTTTCCTCGCCTACAGCGTCACCAAATTCGGACAGGCTCTACGCAGCGCGCGCCGCGGGCCCGTCCTTCAGGTCCTGCGCAACGAGGCCAAGAATCTCGGAATCGTGCTCGGCTCGCTCCTTTTCGGCTACGTCGTTCTGCTCCTGCTGCCGACCTTCCGGGTCATCACGCAGTATGAGACCTTCCCGGCCACGCAAAAGTCCCTGCTCCTCTACTCGCCCAACTTCCTCGCGATCCTGCTGGTGATGACTTCGATCACCGGGTCCTTCTGCGTTTTCCGCAGGACGTTCTCCGAACCTGACGACTCGCTCGAGTCCACCGAAGTCCGCCACGCCTTCCATGCGGCGTTCCTGGCCGTGATCATCTTCCTGGCCTTCATCAAGAACAGCTATCTGGCGACGCTCCTCCTGCTGCCGCCCGCGTATTTCTGGACCGCGCTCCGCAAACGTCGCCGCCGCGAGGACCGGATGATCAACATCCTGCTCCTGCTCGCGGGCTCCATCACCTTCATCGTCACCGGGGTGATCCTGAACACGATCTTCCACGTCGGCGTCGCGTACTGGTACCTGTTTCTCTCGGCTGCCTACGGGCTCATCTCCGCCTACGCGGTCGTGCTCTTTTTTATGGCACTCGCTGTGATGATCCGGCTTTTCCGGGCGTTTGTGCTCTAAAAAAGCAAGAATTAACTCTGGGTGTCATAATTGATAGACCGGCTTACCATGAAAAACCGTGCTCAGCTGACCCTTGTGCTTTCATTGGCTTGCGCGGCCCTGCTGGCCGCCTGCGCTCCCAAAATGGAGGTCAAAGTTCCGGGGGGGGATCTTCGCACGGGAAATTCGAAATACGACAACGGCAGGCTTTCACGCGGGGCAAACACGGAAACCGGCTACCAGATTCCCTTGCTCAAGCTCGATGCGGTCGATCCTGCCGAGTGTCCCGATCCATTCCTCGATCGCGGTGATCTGGAGAGCAAGATCCGTTTCGCCGATGCCCCGTGCGTGAAAAAAATCGTCAGCAAGTTTGGGATCAATCTCAACCAGCCCATGACCGACGTTTTCGGAAACGTCACCGAGCTCCCGCTCTCGCTCGCGGTTTCGGAAGACTCGCTTTTCTTCAACAAAGAGAACCCGGCGCTCATTCCAGCCCTGCTGATCTCCCTGGGCGCCGACGTGAATATCAGGACCAGCGGCGCCAGCATCCTGGAGCAAGCCATGGACCTTCCGTACGGAAGCTACGGCTCGCTCGCCCATTACCTCATCGAGCTGCCTTTGACGAAAACCCAGCGGACGAGCCGCGGCGGTACTTTTCTTGAGAAGGCCATTCAGCTCAAGTCCCCGCAGCTGATCAGCCACCTTCTGGATCGCGGTGCGGAAGTGAATCCCTCGGACTCGGCGTCCTCGCCCCTCCATCAGGCGATCGAACAGGGGCTCCAGGCTTCGGCCCTTCAGATCCTGCAGGCCGGCGGAAGCGTCGCGGCGCTGAACGGCTCGAGCGAAACGCCGCTCCACCGCTCCATCGCGCACGAAATGGGCCCGCTCACCCGGGCGATCCTGGCCAAGAACCCTCCGCTTAACCTGCAAGACGATCGCGGCAATACGCCGCTACACCTTGCCGCGGCCAGGGGCCAGGAGGAGCCGGTTGCGCTCCTGCTTAAGGCCCGGGCGGAGCTGGAACTTCGCGACTCTTCCGGTCGCACTCCGCTTTTCGTCGCGACCGAGGCGGCTCAGTCCGTGACCGCCGAACAGCTCCTGCAGGCCCGGTCCGCGGTCGCTGTCACCGATGAGGCGCAACGCTCCCTGCTCCAGGTGGCCACCCAGCCGCAGCTCGCATTGAAGCTCATCCAGGCCGGGGCACCCGTCGACCTGGAGAGCCAGACCGGCGAGACGCCCCTTTCCGTGCATGTCCACCTGGACAACCTTGAAGTCGTGAAAGCCTTGGTGGCCCGGGGCGCGAACCTCCAGTGGAAAGACCCGAAGCACCGCGGGCTGCTGCATCTCGCGGCCGCGAGCGACGCTCTGGCGACGGCGCGCTACCTGCTCACCCAAGGGCTTTCCGTTGCGGCCGAGTCGCTTGAGAAACGCACCCCGCTCTTTGAGGTCCGCTCCGTCGCGATGCTCTCGCTTCTGTTTCAGGCAAAAGCGGAGATCAATCACCTGGACGCCGACGGCCTGAGCGCGCTCTACGAGCCGCTGGTCCTCCACTATCATCTGGAGCTGGCCCAGGCCTTTCTCGATCGCGGCGCGGACCTGGGCTGGGGCGCGGAGCGAACGACGAGCTACCTCCTCCAGCTTCTCAAGCGGGTGATGTTCCTGACGGCTGAACAGGAGAAGCGCGTCCTGAGCGTAGCCGAACTTCTGCTCTCGCGCGGGATACGGACCGATATCATCGAACGCAACTCGGGCCGTGCCGCCATTCACTACCTGGCCGACAACGCCTCGATCACCAACAGCGACCTCCTGCTGCTCGGCCTCGGCCAGGCTTTCCGCGACCACGGCGCCGAGCTCGGGATCCGGGACTCGTCCGGCCTCACCGTGGTCCAAAAACTCCGGCGCCAACGCGATGCGACCGTTCGCTTGCGGGATGAGGAAATCGCCCGCGCGAAGGACGACGCCGAAGAGATCAAACGGATCCGCGAAGCTTACCGACCCTCGCTCGAGCGGCTGGAGAAGGCGATCGCCTTGTTGGATGGGTGATCGGCTCCGGCTTGATAGCGATTTATTTTCCTTAGAACCGAGTCACGGTGGCCCCAAGCTCCAGATCCGTTTCGCCCCGCTGACGCTTGCGAGCGATCTCCAGCATCCGAGGAACCATGCCGTCCCGGGCCAAAGAAGAGGCGCTCTCAAGATGGTCACTCTGAGCGTCAATCTCAACCATCTCTCCCGCCCGCGCCAGGATAACCGCAACACTCCTTACGGAGTCAGCCTGAGCCGCGAGCATGAGAGCCGTTCTGCCGTAAAAGTCCCTCCGATTAACGTCAGCGCCGGCAAGCAAAAGCGCTTCGACAACATGCGAACCATTGGCATCGCTCACCGCCCAATGGAGAGGCGTCATCCCCGAATCGTTCTCTGAATTCGGGTCTGCCCCTAATTCAATTAGCCTGAGGGCCGCCCTGTACCGGCCAAAACGGATCGCATACTCGAGCGCGGTCTCGCCATAGGGCGCTCTGGCGTTGAAATCCGCGCCCAGCTGGATCAACCGCTCGATCTTCGCGATGGGCGTTCCAGCGATTACTTGCTGCCGCAGGCTTTTATCGAGCGCCTCCTGGTCCCAGCGGCTCTCCGCCGCAAAGGCGCCTTGTGAAATCCAAGCCAGGAGCCCCAGGAGCGCCACGCCCGAAAGTCTCATAGCCCGCCCTCGATCCTGCGAATGACGTAACCGCGCGCCAGAAAGCCGATCACTAGCGCAATCAGCGAAAAGAGCGCGATCAGGATCCCAGTCTGTGGCCCCGGCCTGTCCGACGCGGGCGCGGGACAAGAGGCCTCCGCCTGGCTCGCTTTCCGGGCGAGCCATTCCTTCGCCTGCTTGGCGGCCTGAGGCGTGTCCAGCCGGTCCACCAGCTTTTTCAGCTTCGCGATATTGTGAGCCGAGTCAGTGATGAGAACGGCCCCGATCGAAGCGCTCGGAATGATCCGGCTGTGCGCCGGCATGAAGGAGCGCATATTCCGCGCGATGAATTCCGGCGACGCGTGTTGAATCGGCATGACGTAAGTCACGAGCAGATCGCTGTCGGGGAGCTTGGCGAAATCAGAGATCACCGGAATCTCCTGATCGCGCGCCTCTCGCAGGCGCACCACCCGGTACATCTCGGCAGCCGTATCGTGAATCCAGGTGTATCCGGCCAAGGTGAGCGAGGTCAGGACGAGCGCCTGGGCGCGATCCCGGCTCAGGGCACCCAGCTCTGGAACGGCAACCGTCTCAGAGCCGCCGCCTCCGATCCCGGAAGCGTCAATCGATACGTCCAATTTTTCAGAAACCAGCTCAAGGAAAGGAATCAAGCCCATTTCCCCGCTCTTGAATCGAATCTCGCCCGGGCCTTCCGCTGGAAGCACAGAACCAGATTTGAGGAAGAGCATCAAGCCCGCAAGCATTCCAAAAACCGCATGGCATTGCCGTAGACTTCTCATTTCTTGCCTCCTTCGCGCGGTGCAAACTGATTGCCACTCCCGCCGTCCTGGATCTCCAGTTTCTCCACGACCAGCTTTTCGATCCGCTGCTCTCCGCAGGTGCGCGGCGGCGCCGAGGGGCCAACGGGTTCCCTCCGCCTTTTTGCGACCTCCGGCATATCCATTCGGGAGATCACCCAGTTGAGTTTCCGGATATTGGAAGCCGTATCCGTGATCAAGAGCTGGGACTGGGTTGTCGGGATGATCCTGCTATTGGCCGGCATGAACGAACGCATCATCCGCGCCACGGCTTCAGCGTCCTCAAACTTCAGATCCCGGTAAGCGGTGACGTAACGATTGGAATCGGGCACCTCACCGATCGCGTAAACGGGCAGCGCGGCATCCCGAGCCTCGCGCGTCTTTTGGATCACCCACCCGTTTCCGGCCGGGGCATCGACTACGGCGTAGCCGTTGTCGCCAAGAACTCGGTAAAAGACCTCCGCCAGCTCCTGCGGTTTCAAGGGGCGTCGCAAGAAGAGCGTCACCGAACCCTTCAGCTCCCGCTCCCAGCTCCCTCCGACCGTAATGGAGGTCCCCGTCAGGCGCGAGTACTCGCGCACGAACTCGGGCAGCGGAACGGAAACCGCCTTAAAGGGCCGAACCTGTCCCTGCGGGTCTTTCTCCAGGCGGAACGGGATTCCCGCCTGTGCCCCCCCCCATCCGCTCGCCAGGGCTAGAGCCATCACGATCATTGCATGAGCGGGTTTAAATCCCGCCACTAGTTTCACTTTGATCATCTAGGACCTCTCTTTCGTAAGCTTGCCTTTCGGCCTGAATTTGGGCGTCATAACGAGCCGGAAAATCGTTGTTCTCAGGTAAGGGCGGCAGGTCCGCGTAGCTGAAGCGTCCGCCCGCCTGGCGTCCCCCTTCTTGTAAAGCCAGAAAAGCTACCAAAAGGACCGCAAAGATCGCCGCCGTGGCGGGGCGATCAGGACGGACCGCGAGAAGTTCGACGAAGCGCGATAGCGCCTCCCGAATGGCCGCCACCCAGCGTTTTTTGGCAAGCGCGAGCTCACGGGCCTCCGCTTTGCGCGTGGCCCGCTGGACACGGCGTTTCGAAAGGAGCTCCTCGGCCTTTTCGAAAAGAGCCGCCTCGAAGCCCACCGAAGCCTTCGGCTTTTCACCCAGCGCCTGCTTGACCAGACTTTCAAATCGTTCGTTCTTCACTCGCATAACTTCTTCCTTAAAGCCGCACGGGCCCGGAAAAGACTTTGCTTGATCGCATTCTCGCTGCAACCGCAGACCCGCGAGATCTCGAGCAGGCTCAGCTCCTCCTGTTCCTTCAAGAGAAAGATCATCCTCTGTGCCGGCGTCAGCTCCAAAAGCGCCGACCCAAGCGCGTGCGAAAACTCGAAGCGCTCCAGCTCCTCCTGCGGCCCCGGCCGGTCATCGCCCACATTCGCGCCGGGGTTGCCATTTTCATCAGCCGGAAACTCGATCCGCTTTTCCCGTCGCAAAACGTCGATCGCCAAGTTCGTGGCAATCCGGAACACCCAAGCCTTGAGCCCCCCATCGGGCCCTGCCCGAAAGAAACCGATCTTCCGGATTGCCGTCAAAAAGGTCTCCTGGGCGAGCTCTTCGGCCATCTCTTTTCTTCCCGTCAGCCGGGTCAGGTAAGCGAGGATCGCACCGCCCTGCGCCTCGTAGAGCGTGCGAAAGGCGGCGGGAGCCCCCTCCCTAAGTCCGTCGGCAATCTCCTGATCTGCTGATGTCGAGGGACTCGACGTTGGGCTCCGCTGCAATCACACCTCGTAGCGCGCGACGTTACTGCTCCTTAAACGGATGGCGAGCCGCCAGGTTACGGGCGGGCCCAAAAAATTTCTACTTCATTGTTTATATTGAAATAGTGATTCCACCGCGCCCCGCTTCACGATGTACCCAGCCCTTCTTCCTAACCCTCACTCACGCTTTACCGAGTTTTCGTCAGCCTGAAATCTGGCTGCTAGCAGAAATTCGCGGTATCCCCAGGGACGGAGGCTTCGATATGCGTATGCGGATCATCCCGATCACCTCGATCATCGCCACCCTGCTTTTCGGAAGTTCGGCCCTTGCGATGGGAAAACCCCAACCACATGACTTCGACCCAACTCTCTGGGCCGGGGATTACCGAATCGTCGACCCAGATTGCAGGACCCAAGTCTCGTTCTATAGGGATTCCGGCGATATTGAATACGTGAAATCGGTGCGGATCCTCGCCACACCCGGTGAGGACGGCCCAAGTCTGGAATTTATCGGCCAAGGCGAAAGCCCGGATCTCACCTACTCGAAATTCTTTGCTCACATCAACGGTGAACCCTTCATCTCAGCCAATAGCTGTTTCAGCGACGGGTTGATCTTCAGAAGCACTGTGACGGCGAATGCCCATGAGCTCAGAGTCCTCACGGAAAAGCTTCGCCCCGGCTTTCTCTGCGCGGTCACGGACCACGTCGAAGACCGCTGGGAAACCCTTGCCGCCCAACGGAACGGAGACTCCGTGACGGTCTGGGGTTGCTCCTTCAGGCGGGCGGCTGGGACTTCATAAAAACAACATTATTACGATATCTTACATGATTCGGCAACATCTTGCCGATTTTTAATGAAAAACGGCAATATGTTGCCGAAAATGTATTCATGTATTCCCGCGTCATTAACCTCAAAAAGTCGGTCGCCAGGAAAAGCCATTTC
>JAMPXZ010000078.1 GCA_023700925.1 Oligoflexia bacterium
GAGCTGGGCGCGGCTGAGGCTACGCTTTTCGCGGGGGCTTCTCGGTAGTTGTGAATCAGCTTTTTCGTGAGACATGGCCTGCGATTTGTCTATCGAACCTTGCGGGTAGGGTCAAGAATACAAAAGTTTACATTTCATGCCGGGGCAATGTTATCCCATTCACCTACGGTAGGGCGGGTCCCAGAATTCAAGATATTATCGCTCTAATCAGAGCCGTTTAGGCCTAGATAAGCGGGGCAAGTTGTCTCTTTCCTGGCACACTCCCATTGAGGTGAAGAAGGGAGAGCCGATGAGGAAATACCGCCAGTTGAACTTTGCGGACCGGATCTATCTAGAGGCGTGCCATTGGGAGGCCAGCGCGAAGAAGGACTGGTGGAATTGCGAGAGGCTTGCTGGAAGCTTCAGGTTCATCGATCGACGATTTACCGCGAGCTGCGGCGGGGTTCGAAAGGCTATCCGCATCTTGGTTACCGGGCGGACCGAACGAGACCCCGCCCCTTCCAGATCGCATAAATCGCCGGATACACGAGCAGCTCCATCGCGAACGAGGTGATGACGCCGCCGAGCATGGGCGCGGCGATGCGCTTCATGACGTCGGCGCCCGCGTTGGCGGTACTGGAGAGCAGGATCGGGATCAGCGCCATGATGATCGTCGCGACGGTCATGACCTTCGGGCGCACACGCTTGACTGCGCCATGGTGGATCGCGTCCTTGAGGTCGGCCCAGTTGCGCATGCGGCCTTCCTTGACGGCCTTGTCGTAGGCCAGATCGAGGTAGAGCAGCATGAAGATGCCGGTCTCCGCGTCGACGCCGAGAAGCGCGATGAGGCCGACCCACACGGCGATGCTCATGTTGTAGTCGAGGCCCCAGAGCAGCCAGATGGCGCCGATCGCCGAGAAGGGCACGGCGAGAAGCACGATCGAGGTTTTCGTCCAGGAACGGGTATTGGCGTAGAGTAGCAGGATGATCAGGAGGAGGGTGAGCGGCACGACCACCTTGAGCTTGTCCTTCACGCGGGTCATGTGCTCGTACTGTCCGCTCCACTGGAGGGCGTAGCCGGTGCGGGGCTTGAACTCCCGTTCCACGGTCGCCTTGGCGTCGCGGACATAGCTGCCGATGTCCCGGTCGGCGACGTCGATATAGACGTAGCCCGAGAGCATACCGTTCTCGTTGCGGATCATCGAGGGCCCCTGGACCAGTTCGAGCTCCGCCACTTCGCCCATCGGGATCTGGGCGCCGTCGGGCATGGAGATGAGGATCCGGCGCAGGTCATCCAGATTCGAGCGGTAATCGCGGCCATAGCGCACCTGGATGGTGTAACGCTCGCGCCCCTCGATCGTCTTGGAGATCGGGTCGCCACCGACCGCCATCATCAGGACCTCCTGGGCTTCGCCGAGGCTCAGACCGTAGCGCGCGAGCTTTTCGCGGTTGAACTTGAAGTCCAGGAAGTAGCCGCCGCTGACGCGTTCGGCGAAAACCGAGCGCGTGCCCTTGACCTTGGGCAGGAGGCTTTCGAGCTCGATCCCGATCTTCTGAATCTCGTCTAGGTCACGGCCCGAGATCTTGATCCCCACCGGCGTACGGATGCCGGTCGTGAGCATGTCGATCCGGTTCCGGATCGGCATCGTCCAGGCGTTCGTCTGCCCGGGGAGGCGGAGCTTCTCGTCCATCTCGGCGACGAGCTCTTCCCAGCTCATGAAGCGAGGGGTGAACCAGGCGAAAGGCGCCTCCAGGAAGCGGGGAAGGAAGGAGTACCAGCGCTCTTTCTCGCGCCACTCCCGCTGAGGCTTGAGCAGCACCACGGTTTCCATCATGGAAAACGGCGCCGGGTCGGTCGAGGTGTCGGCGCGGCCGGCCTTGCCGTAGACGCGTTCGACTTCGGGGAAGGACTTGAGCAGCTTGTCCTGGCGCGCAAGCAGGTTCTGGGCCTCGGTGACCGAGAGGCCTGGCATCGTCGTCGGCATGTAGAGGATCGTGCCTTCGTTGAGCGGCGGCATGAACTCGGAGCCTAGCCGGAAGTACAGGGGCAGGGTGAGCAGCATCAGCACGAGCGCGCCGGCAACGACGCGCCAACGGTGTAGGATCGCCCAGTCGACCACGGGCGAGTACCAGCGGAACAGGACCCGGCTGATCGGGTGCTCCTCCTCGGAGTACAGCTTGCCGACGAAGAGGGCGTGCGAGATGCGGTCCAGGCGCGGGCTCTTGAAACGGATATGCTTCATGCCGGTCAGCCAGACACGAAGCGCGGGATCGAGCGTGATGGCGAGAATCGCCGCGACGAACATCGATAGGTTCTTGGTGAAGGCCAGCGGTTTGAAAAGGCGGCCTTCCTGGGATTCGAGGGCGAAAACGGGCAGGAACGAGACCGCGATCACAAGAAGCGAGTAGAAGCTCGCGGGGCCGACCTCCTTGATCGCCTCGATGACCACCTCGCGGGCGTCGCCTTTTTCGCCGTCTTTTTCCCACTGCTCCAGGTGCTTGTGGGCGTTCTCCACGACGACGATGGCGGCGTCCACCATCGCGCCAATGGCGATGGCGATGCCCCCGAGACTCATGATGTTGGAGCTCACGCCAAAGAGCGGGAAGAACAGGAAGCTGATGAGTACCGCGATCGGAAGCGTCGCGATCGGAATCATCGCGCTCGGGATGTGCAGCAGGAAGATGAGGATCACCAGGCTCACGATGATCATCTCCAGCGTGAGCTCGCCGGTCAGCGTCTTGATCGCCCGCCGGATCAGGTCCGAGCGGTCATAGGTCGTGACGATCTCGACGCCCTCGGGGAGCGAGGGTTTGAGCTCCTCGAGCTTGGCCTTGACGGAGTCGATCACGCGCGTGGCGTTCTCGCCGTGGCGCATGACGATGATGCCGCCGACCGCGTCGCCCTTGCCGTCGAGGTCGGCGACCCCGCGGCGCATCTCGGGGCCGATGACGACCTTGGCGACGTTCTTGATGTAGATCGGTACGCCGTTGTTGTAGGCGACGACGATGTTTTCGAGGTCTTTGATGCCCTTGACGTAGCCCCGGCCGCGGACCATGTACTCGGCGCCCGAGACCTCGAGCAGCCGCGCGCCGATCTCGTTGTTGCCGCTCTTGATGGCCTCGACGACCTTCATGAGCGGAATGCGGTAGGACTGCAGGGCACCCGGATTGAGCTGCACCTGATACTGGCGCTGGAAACCGCCGATCGCCGCGACCTCGGCGACGCCGGGCACGGACTGAAGATGAAAACGCAGGAACCAGTCCTGCAGCGACCGCAGCTCGGCGAGCGAGTGCTTGCCGCTTCGGTCGTTGAGGGCGTACTGGTAGACCCAGCCCACGCCGGTCGCGTCCGGCCCCAGCTCCGTCTGCACGCCTTGCGGGAGCTGCGGGGTGATCTTCGACAGGTATTCGAGCGTCCGCGAACGAGCCCAGTAGGGATCGGTCCCGTCCTCGAAGATGACGTAAACGTAAGAGAAGCCGAAATCCGAGAAGCCGCGGATGTCCTTGACCTTCGGAACGCCCAGGAGGCTTGAGATGATCGGGTAGGTGACCTGGTCCTCGATGATGTCGGGGCTCCGGTCCCAGCGCGAGTAGATGATGACCTGCGTATCCGAAAGATCAGGGATCGCGTCGATCGGCACGCTCTTCAGCGAGTACCAGCCGCCGATGACGGCGACTAGCGTGAGGAGGATGACGAGAAAGCGGTTCCGGGCTGAAAACTCGATGATCTTGACGATCATGGGCTGCCTCCGGCGACCGGCATGCACATGGACATTCCGGCGTCCCAGGCCTGGCCCTTGGGGCAGGACGGCGTGCCGGCCGAGAGCGCGGCGCCCCGGAGCCGGGACTCCGAGTCGATGAGGAAGTTCGCGCTCGTCACGATCGTCTCGCCTTCCTTGAGGCCGCTCTCGACGGCGATCCAGTCATCGGCGTGGAACTTCACGTTCACGAGACGGGGATCGAAGTGACCGCCCGGCTGCGCGACAAAGACCCAGGCCTCCTTGCCCGTGTCCAGAACGGCGTCAAAGGGTACGGCGATCTGCCGGCCGAGCGGCGTGCGGATCCGGACATCGACGTAGGTCTCCGGGCGCAGGATCGGCTTCGCGTTCGGCACCGAGATGCGGACCTTCGCCGTGCGGGTCATGGTGTTGAGGATCCGATCGACGGAGACCACGGTGCCCGTGAGGGTTTTGCCCTGCAGCGCGCTCGCGGTGAGTGTGGCTTCGAGACCCGGCGTGATGCTCGGAAGGTCCATCTCGAAGACCTCGGCGTAGATCCAGACGTTGCCGCCTTTTTGACTGAGCAGGAGGCTGTCGGGATCCGCGCTCGGACCGGCGGCGAGGCCGGCGATCTGCTTGTCGGAAAGCCCCAGGATCTTGAGCCGGAGCTTGGCGGATTCGACCATGCGTTCGGCGGAGTGCCGAACGTCGGCCAGGGGGGCATTCTTCACTCGCTGGAGCTGCTCCAGTGCCTCGCGGTACTCCGTCTGCGCCGTATACAGCTCCGGATCGAAGGCCACGCGTCCGGGTGCCCGGATCTCCTTGAAAAGCGGGCGCCGTTCGACGATGCCCGTGCGGACGCCGATCTCCTGCTGGCGGTCCAGCGTGATCTGAAAACGCGCGTGGCCGGCCGGCAGCGTCTGCTCGGGAGACGGCGAGGCCGGCGTTCCGGTGGTGGCGTGCGGCGCGCCGTGCGCCGAGTGATCTGTCACGGCAGGCGTCGGCGCGGGCGCGGAGCGGACCTCTTTGACGAGATCCATCTTGCAGATCGGGCAGCTGCCCGGCTTGTCGGAGCGGACCTGCGGGTGCATCGGGCAGACATAGGTCGCCTTCTCTTCGGAGGCAGAGTGGGAGTTGTGGCCGTCTTTTCGGGTGCACCCCGGCGCCACTACCGCGATTGAAGCGGCGAGGGCCAGGGTCAGGGTCCATGCGATGAGGTTCGGCTTGGTTTTCATGTTCATCTCTCCCTAGGGGTCAAAGTTTTTCGGGCGGAAGCGGCAGGGCGCTCACGGAGGCGCCTACCTGCGCTTCCAGCTCCGCGAGCGCGTCCACGTAATCCGCCAGCGTCCGGTAATAGGCGATGCGCGTTTCAAAAAGCGCGCGCTGGCTGTCGAGGTGATCGAGCAGGCTCGTTCGGCCGGCGCGGTAGGCGGCCTCCGACGAGTTGAAGGTGGAGGTCGCCTGCGGGATCAGCGCGGTCTCATAAATTTTCAGGAGCGTGTGCCGCGTCGAGGACTTGGCGATCAGGCTCCGAACCATCGAAGCGGTCTCGAGCTCCGCCTGGGTCCGCATCCGCTGGGCCATCGCCGACTCCGCGGAGGCCGCTGAAACTTCAGCGGACTGTCCGAGAAAGAACCATAGCGGAACGCTGAACTCCACCCCGAGAACATGGCTGCCCGAAGGGGCGTCCGAGCCGAGGGGTTTGGAGTAGAGCAGCTTGAAATCCGGAAGGTACTCAAGTACGGCCAGGGACTTGCGCGTGCGCGCCCGCTCGAGCTCGCTCTCGTTGCGCTGGATGAAGCGCGAGTGCCCGCGCGCGAGCAGGACGATCTCCTCGGGCTTGGACTGGAGCGTGGGGATGGGAAGTTCCTTGGCCGGAAGTGCGAGCTTCCCGTCGGAGCCGGGCTCGCCCAGGAGCAACGCCAGCTCGTTCTCGGCCATCTGACGCTCCTCCTCCACCATGAGAAGCTCGCTGTTGACCTTGGTTTCCTCGACGTGGGCTTTCATCTCGTCCTGGATCATGACCTCGCCCGTCGAACGCCGGGCTTCGGCCGCGCGCGCGGTGTTGCGGGCCGCATCGAGGTTCGCCTGAAGCAGTGCCCGGATCCGGCCGAGGGCGAAGAGCCGGTAGTAGGCGGAAATCACCTTTCGCCGGATCTCGAGGCGTTTGGAGGAAAGCGAGAGGTCGGCGGAACGGGCCTTGGACCGTTGCGCGGAGCCCAGCAAGAAGTACTTCGCGGGAAAACGGAATTCTTGGCTGAGCGTCCAGCTTGTCATGCTGCCGAGCTCGGCCATGCCGCCGGGCTCGCCCATGAGCGCGGTGTTTTTCTCGAACATCAGGCCGAACATCGGCATCGCTGGCGCGTACTGGGCGCGGATCATGGCATGCTCGGCCTCCGCTCCCGCGGACGTGGCCGCCAGCTCCTGGTTGGAGCCGATCGCATGCTCGAGGGCCGCCTCGAGGGTCAGCGCGGACGCAGGGGCGGGTTCCGCCGCGGCGGCCAGGGGAAAAGCCAGTGAAAACGCCAGAGCCACGAGCGGCCGCCGGTACCTGGCAAAAAACGCTGGGTTTTCCCGAGCCATTCTGTTTATCCTTTCATTCTCAAAGGGCCTTTGCAACGGCGCGCATCCTGGTCTCAAGACCCAGCAGCCCGGTTGCATAGGTTCTGCCATGAAATACGGCAGGAAGACACGATTTGTGACAGTGTCACAAATTCGGGAAAGGGAACGTACTCCTCCATGAAGGGAATGGACGAGGAAATCATGTTGGCCTATCAGAAAGGGGAACCCTCCGCCTTCGAGGAGCTTTATCGGCGTTACTCGGGGCGGGTCTACGGTTACCTGCGTAACCGTCTCGCGGACCGGGGCGCGCTCGATGATGTTTTTCAGGCCGTGTTTCTCAAGCTTCATCAGTCCCGCGCGCAGTATGATCCGGCTTTCCCGTTCGCGCCCTGGCTCTTCACGATTTGTCGCACGGTCCTGACCGACTCGCTCCGCAAAACGCAAGGGGGGGAGCACCCGGCACTCGCTCAGGATGCCGCGTTGATGGATGCACCGGCGCCCGCTTTGGTGGCGGTGGAAGCACCGGGGTTACCGGAGCTGGGCGGCCTCGCGCCGCAGCAACGCGAGGCACTGGAGCTGCGTTATCTGAAGGATGCCAGCTTCGAGGAGATCGCGCGGAAGCTGGGGACCTCGTCGGCAAATGTGCGGCAGCTCGTGAGCCGTGCGGTCCGAAAGCTGCGGAAAGGGGCCTTGTCATGAAAACGCCGAAAACGCCGAAATCGCGGGCCGAAAGCCAGGTGCGCGCGGAGAACTGGGCCGAGGAGTACCAGGCTTTTCTGCGGGAGGAACCGGTGGCTCCGCCGCGCGCCCTGGAGGCGCAGGTTCATGACCGCATTCACGAGCTGCTGAGCCCGCGCCCCTCGACCGTCTTCGCGAAGCTGAGCGGGCTCCACCTGATCGTCGGCGGGTTCTCGCTCCTCGCCTGCCCGCAGCTGGGAGTGAGTGCGTGGGGCTCGAGCTTCGTCGGGCTGATGGGCCCGCTCATGGCATTTGGCCCCTATGGCTGCATGTTGGCCTGCGGCATCTTCTTTCTCGGCGCGAGTGCGCTCGCCGCCAGCATGGTGCTCCGTCCCGAGGAGCTCCGGGTCGTACGCCGCCACCGGCTCTGGAACTTTACGGCGCTCGGCGCGCTTTCGTTCATGGCGCTCATGGCGGCCGGCGGCGAGGGCCCGTTGTTGCACACGCTGATCTGGTTCGCCGGCTCGATCGCCGGAGGCGCTGGACTGCTGGAGCTGGGCTGGAAGCTCCGCTTCGAGCCCACGAATAGGGCAAGCTAGCGCCGCGGTAACGCGACGGACCGGTGCGGAGCTTGCTTGTGCCCTGCAATGATGGGCACTTCAACAGCTCCCGCTTCCCTCCAGGTCCTTGGCAGAAATTCACCCCGTTTCGGCGAGATTCTTTCGCCGGATGCGCTCGCTTTCGTCGCCGCTCTCGAGCGAAGATTCGGAGCGCGGCGCGAGGAGCTGCTCCAGCGGCGCCGGGAGGTGCAGCAGCAGCTGGATGAAGGGGAGTTCCCGACGCTTCAGCGGCCCAAGCACAGCCCGGCGCTGGACCCTTCGTGGCGGGTCGCACCCTTTCCCGCCGATCTGGCGGACCGGCGCGTCGAGATCACCGGGCCCACGGAACGCAAGATGATGATCAACGCGCTGAACTCCGGCGCATCCACTTACATGGCCGACTTCGAGGATTCGCACTCGCCCACCTGGCAGGCGACGATCGAGGGCCAGGTGAATCTGCGTGACGCTGTCCGGCGCGAGATCACTTACCTGAGCCCCGAAGGCAAGCGTTATGCGCTCGGGGAAAAAACCGCTGTACTGCTGGTGCGCCCGCGCGGCTGGCACCTGACCGAGGGCCATGTGCTTCTCGATGGGCGCCCGATTTCGGCGTCGCTTTTCGACTTCGGTCTCGCATTTTTTCACAACGCCCACGAGCTTCTCCGGTACGGAAGCGGTCCCTACTATTACCTTCCCAAGCTGGAGTCGCATGTGGAGGCCCGGCTCTGGAACGACGTCTTCGTCTTCGCGCAGGAAACCTTGGGTCTTCCCCGGGGCACCATCAAGGCCACGGTGCTCATCGAGACCATCCTCGCGGCCTTCGAGATGGAGGAGATCCTGTACGAGCTCCGGGAGCATTCCGTCGGCCTGAACTGCGGGCGCTGGGATTATATCTTCAGCTTCATCAAGCGCTTCCGTAACCACTCGCGCTTCGTGCTCCCGGACCGCTGGCAGGTGACGATGGAAGCGCGGTTCTTGCGCGCCTATTCGCATCTTCTGATCCAGACCTGTCATCGGCGCGGGGCTCACGCGATGGGAGGCATGGCGGCCCAGATCCCGATCAAGGGTGACCCGAAGGCGAACGAGGCGGCCATGGCCAAGGTTCTCGAGGATAAGTGGCGGGAGGTGAAGGCCGGCCATGATGGGACGTGGGTTGCCCACCCGGGGCTGGTCCCGGTCGCGCGCCAGGTTTTTGATCAGGGAATGACGGGTCCCAATCAGCTTTCGCGCCTCTTTCACGACCTTCGCGTGGGGACCGATGATCTGCTCGCGGTGCCCGAGGGCGCGATCACGGACGAAGGACTTCGCAAGAACGTGCGCGTGGGACTGGCCTACCTCGAGGCGTGGCTCGGCGGGCTCGGCTGCGTGCCGATCGATCACCTCATGGAGGACGCGGCGACGGTGGAAATCTCGCGTGCCCAGATCTGGCAATGGGCGCGGTACGGGAAGGTGAGCGAGGAGCGCTTCCGGGCGCTGCTGCACGAGTACACGGCGGCATCGAAGAGTCCGCTCGCGGACGAGGCGGCGCGGCTTCTTGAGCGGATCGTGCTCGCCCAGGAGTTCGTCGAGTTCCTGACACTGCCGGCCTATGAGCGCCTTCTTGAGCTGGAGGCGGCCGCGGACCGGGAAGAACCCAGGAGGATTCCGGCATGAAAAAAATATCGGGAAGAACGATCTCCCTCGAGGCGCGGCGGCTGGAAGACCTGTGGCAAACGCTGGATCGCTGGAAGGGTGTCGAACGACGCTATTCCGCTGAGGATGTCATGCGGCTGCGAGGGTCAGTGCAGGTCGAGCACACGCTGGCGCGACTCGGGGCGGGACGCCTCTGGCAGCTCCTGCGGACCGAGCCCGTCGTCACGGCGCTCGGAGCGCTGACGGGCAATCAGGCGATCCAGCAGGTCGAGGCCGGGCTGAAGGCGATCTACCTCAGCGGCTGGCAGGTCGCCGCCGATGCCAATACCGCCGGGCAGATGTATCCCGACCAGAGTCTCTATCCCAGCGACTCCGTACCGGCGGTCGTTCGCAGGATCAATCAGGCCCTTCAACGCGCCGACCAGATCCAGTGCGGCGAGGGTCGCCGCGGAATCGACTATTTCGTTCCCATCGTGGCGGATGCCGAGGCCGGCTTCGGCGGGCACCTCAACGCGTTCGAGCTGATGAAGGCGCTGATCGAGGCCGGCGCGGCGGCGGTGCACTTCGAGGATCAGCTCGCCTCAGCCAAGAAATGCGGTCATATGGGCGGCAAGGTCCTCGTCCCGAGGAGCGAGTTCATCCAGAAGCTCACGGCGGCGCGCCTGGCGGCCGATGTCCTGGGCCTCCCCACGGTTCTGATCGCGCGCACGGACGCGAACGGCGCCTACCTGTTGACCAGTGACGTGGATCCCGAGGACGGCGAATTCCTGACCGGAGAGAGGACGAGTGAGGGCTATTATCGGATCCGGGGCGGGATAGAGTCGGCGATCGCCCGCGGCCTGGCCTACGCCCCTTACGCGGATCTGCTCTGGTGCGAGACGGCGGAGCCGAACCTCGAGGAGGCGCGGCGGTTCGCCGACGCGATTCATGAGGCCTTCCCGGGCAAGCTCCTGGCGTACAACTGTTCGCCGTCCTTCAACTGGAAAAAGAAGCTCGATGCGGCTTCCATCGCGGGGTTCAACTCGGAGCTGGCGGCGATGGGTTACCGTTTCCAGTTCGTGACGCTGGCGGGCTTTCACGCCCTCAATCATTCGATGTTCATTCTGGCGCGGGACTTCCGCGAGCGGGGGATGGCGGCGTACGCGGATTTCCAGGAGCGGGAATTCCAAAGTGAAAAGCTGGGTTACCGTGCCACGCGGCACCAGGCTTTTGTCGGCACGGGCTACTTCGACCAGCTCGCGCAGCAGATCGCGGCGGGCACGCTCAGCACCCGCGCGCTGAAGGGCTCGACGGAGGAGGACCAGTTTCAGGAGCCGGAAATCGGCGCGAGCGCCTGAGGCGGCGCGATCGTTGACCGCTCGGCCGTTTGGTCATAAAACAGCTGAATGCGAAGCTTGGTAACGGGAGCCACGGGATTTATCGGGAGAAGTTTAGGCCGGCGGATCATCGAGTCGGGGGGGGAGCTGTTAGCGCTGATGCGCGATCCGATCCGCGCACGCGAGTCCCTGCCCGTGCCCTACGATGCGTATGCCTGGAACATGATGGAAGGCGCGCCCTTCGAGCAGGCGCTTCAGGGCGCCGACGTGGTATTCCATCTCGCCGGCGAACCTGTCGACGGGGGGCGCTGGACCGCGGCCCGAAGAAAGAAGATTCGCGACTCACGGGTCATCGGTACGCGTAATCTCGTCGAAGGCCTTCGCCGGATGAAAGGGCCTCGTCCGACCGTCCTTGTCTCAGCCTCGGCTGTCGGCTATTACGGCGATCGTGGCGAAGAGCTGCTTACCGAGGAGGTTGCCCCGGGCGAAGGATTCCTGCCCGAGGTCTGCGCCGCCTGGGAACACGAAGCGGCTCAGGCCACCGAGCTCGGCCTTCGCGTCGTGAGTCTGCGGTTCGGAATGGTTCTCGGAAAAGAAGGGGGCGCGCTGCCCCGGATCCTCCCGCCGTTTCGCGCAGGGTGGGGAGGGCCGCTCGGCAGCGGCGAGCAGTGGATGAGCTGGATCCACCTCGAGGACGCGGTCGCGCTCCTGGAGTTCGTGGCCCGTAACCCGGAGGCGCGCGGACCCATCAACGCGGTCGCCCCGAGCGCCGTGACCAACGAGGAGTTCACGCGGGCTCTCGCCGCGTGGATCGGTAAACCCGCCCGCCTGCCCGTTCCCGCGCTCGCGCTGAGGATAGGCCTCGGCAAGATGGCCGAGCTCCTTCTGAGCAGTCAGCGCGTGTCTCCGGCCAAGGCGCAGGGCCTCGGCTTTCGTTTCCGGTACGAGCGGCTTGAAGACGCGCTCGCCGCTATTGGACTTCCTTGAAGTACTTCTCGTAAGCGTCGCCGCTCAGGTCATCGAGCTCGCTCTTGTACGGCTTGCGCTTGGGGGGCGCCTTGGGCGCCTCCTTGAGAATGTTCTGAACCGAGGCTTTGTTCAGCTCGTCTGAAGAGGTGAACTGCTTGCCCTGAAGCTGGGCGAACAGCTTGGGATCGGCGGCCTTCACGTCGTTGATCACGGTTTCGACGGCCTTCGTCTCCAGCTTTTCGACGAGCTTGGCGACCTCGGCGGGGGCGGCCTTCAGGTCTTCCTTTTTCAAGGCCCGGATCTCCGAGCTCTTCTGGATGCCGACGAGCTCTTCCTGCGTCGTCTTGCGCAGCTCGATCACGGGTGCGGGCGCAGGCGCGGGGGCCTGGGCGACCGGGGTGCCGGCCTCTTTCGTGTCGGCCGTTTTCTTTTCAACCTTGGGAGCGACCGGCGCCGGGGCCACGGCGGCGGAGAAGCCAGCGGTGACCTCGATCGGCTTCGCCTGCGGCGCTTCGGGCTTCACCTCGACCGCGCCACGCAGGATCGAGACTTCCGTTCCCGAGTCGCCGCCATCGGCGATGAAGAAGTCCGTCCCGCGCACGCCCATCGTGGCGGACTTGGTCTTGACGGTGAGGCGCGAGCGGGGACCGCCCTTCGCCACGACGCCGCGGAGCTTGCCGTACATAAGGTCGATCTTCGTCTTTCCGTCCTTGGCGTCCTTGCTCCAGAAGACCCGGTAGGCGGTCGCGGGGCCGACGTTATACTGGTCGCCGTTCTGGAAGATCACCCGGGCCTTGCCGCCGGGGGAGGTGCGGATGATGTTGCCCTGTTCGACCTGGTCGCCGACCTTCGCGTCGCGGACCAGGAAGTACTCTCCCTCGAACAGCGCGCGCACGCCCTTCTCACCATCGGAATGGATCTTCTTGGAAGGATTCGTGAAAATCTTGACCGTCCCTTCCGCCTGGGTCAGGGTTCCAACCTGCTCGGAGGCGGACGCAGCGGACGCGGAGATTACCGTCAGAAAAACGGCGCACAGTCGGGTTACTTTTCGGGGAGCGAAACGGAACATGGGGTCTCCTTCATGACTTGGGCATGACTTGGGAAATTTCTTCTTTGGCGAAACGGAACTGATCTGGCTTAATTATAAGCACACCGGAAAGGAATTCCACTGTGAAGAATATTGGCTTGAGCTCCGTCGTTCCCGTTCTGCTCCTGGCGCTGAACTCCTCGCTCTCCGCGGCCGCGGAGACCTACGATTATCCCGAGCTGATGGTCACGCCCCGCTCGAGTGATCGGCTCGAGATGGAAGCCAAACGCGAGCAGGGGATGCGCTGGCGGACCCATCTGACCTTGCAGGCCCCCGCGCTGGCGACGCTGGTCGCGGGCCTCGCGCAGCAGGCGAATGTCGATCGTGATCCGAACAACTACTCGCAGCTCGCGGGCATCATCGTGGGCGGCGGCTGGCTCGCCGTCACCGGCGCGCTGACGCTGCTGGACACGCCGTACACGGTCGCGAACCAGGAAGTCGGCGGGATTCCCAGAAAAACCACGCGTGAGCAGCTCACCCGCGAGCGCTTCGCCGAGGAGGCGATCCGCAAGCAGGCGCGTCTCTACACGACCTTGCGCTGGCTCTCCGTGGCCACGAACGCGGGCGCCTCCATCTACATGCTCGCCAACGTCGAAAGGCGGACCACCTCCGCGGTTCTCGACGGGGTCTCGCTGGCGCTGGCGTTCACCCCGCTGGTGTTCTCGCATCCGTGGCGTGACGTGGCCCAGGAGCAGGAAGATTACAAGAAGCGCATCTATGCGCCCGTGGCCGAGGCCTCGCTCCTCCGGGAGCCGGGGACGGGAAGTCTCGCGCCCGGTCTCAAGCTTTCACTTCGTTTTTGATTTTTCGTCGGCTAGGGATTTCGCGGCCAGCTCGCGCGCGAAGGCGATGGCCTCGTTGCGCGGCAGGTTGAGACCCGTTTCGGCGGTCGCATAGCGATAGCCCTGGGTGAAGTTGCGCGGCGCCTCGGGCCCGTATTTCACGAGGTCCTGGGCGATCTTGAGCGCATCGCCCGTGGAGAGGTTCGGTCCCGGATGGGAACGAAGGAGCTGGAGCGCCTCGACGAAGGGGCGTGCAACGCCGCCGCCGCTGGCCTGGCCCGCGCGCGCGATGTCGGAAGCGAGCTTCGCGCACCGTGGCCGGGGCAGATCGAGCTTGTCGCGACCCAGGCAATAATCGAGGACGGTGGTGAAGTCGTTCCGCACGGCGTGAATGTCCCCCTCGAACTCCAGCGTCAGCGATTTCGCCAGGGAAACGGAGGCGCCGAGATCCAGGTCGAGCTGATTTTCGAGGAACGCCGTCTTGAAGACAAAGAGGAAGGTGTCGGTCTCGCGCTCGGTGCGGGACGCGAAGTCCCGTCCGATCTTCAAGGCGTCAGGCGAGGTGAGTCCCGAGCCCATGAGCAGCCTGGAGATCCGGATGAAGCGATTGGCGGCCCCGGTACACCCTTGAGCGACCTCGGAGGCCAGTTTTCGCGCCTGCGCCTCGGGAAGCTTGAGCGCTTTCTCATTGCGCAAAAACTCGAGCGCCGTGATGTATTCCTTGGCGGTGGTGCAGCCGGGCTGGGGGGCCGCCAGGCTCGCGGCGGGAAGTAAGAGGGCAAACGCCAGTACAATGAGTCTCGTCATGTTCTTCTGTTCGGCTCTGAAGGACGGGATCTTGAGAATGGTGCTATGGGTCAAAGGTGCGGAGGGCAAAAAAAAGCCCGGTTACGCGCCAAGAACAAACGGACGGCGGGCGCGCCCCGGGCTTTTAGGCTTCTTAACTGGCGAAGATTACCAGTTGCGCTTGTTCGCGAAGGTTTCCTTCAGCGAGCGCGGGAAGGACCAGCGGGGCTTCTTGGTAGCCGGGCGGGCCTTGATTTCCATCGCTTCGCCGGTGAAGGGGTTCACGCCTTTACCAGCCTTGCGGGCCTTCACTTCCTTGCGGACGAGGGCGCCGATGACCGGGAAACGGACGCGCTCACCGCTGGCGGCGGCTTTGGCGCCGTTCACGAAAGCGGTTTCCAGAGCGGTCTTGATGTCAGTGCGCTTGATGCGGACTTTGCCCTGACGGGTCACTTCCGCAGCCTTCACGACACCTTCGTAAACTTCGTTGATGAAAGAGTACTTGGTTTTTTTCTTAGCCATTAGATTGGTTCTCCTGAGTGAAAGTTGTAGGCAGCTTTTCGGTTCCCTGCAAGAGGTATTTTGAAAAAAGGCGGAAATACCGCACTTTTTTTGTGATCGCGGCGGCGTGTTCCGGGTTTTCGCTGAAATCAAGCCAAATCCGGCTTCCGAGGTGGTCAATCGACGGTGGCACTCAGCGGGTGCAGCTCGAAGCCGAGACCGCGGATGGTCCGCTGAATGATCGCCGCCATCTCCTCGGGATCGTCGGTGCAATGCAAAAAATCGAGATCTTCCCGGGAAACCGCGCCACTGCTCACCAGCGTGCCTTCGAGCCATTCGCGGAAGCCGCGCCAGTACTCGGTCCCCATGAGAATCACCGGAAAATCGTAGAGCTTGCCGGTCTGAATCAGCGTGATGGCTTCGGACATCTCATCCAGGGTGCCGAGGCCTCCGGGAAGGATAATGAACGCGTAAGAGTATTTCACCAGCATGACCTTGCGGACGAAGAAGTAATAGAAGGTCACGACCTGGTCGAGATAGGGGTTGGGGCGCTGCTCGTGGGGCAGGAGGATGTTGCAGCCGATGGATTTCCCCCCGGCCTCGCGCGCGCCGCGGTTGGCGGCCTCCATGACTCCCGGGCCGCCGCCCGTGATGACGGCGAAGCCCTCGCGAGCGAGGCGCGCGCCCACCTGACGGGCCAGGTCGTAGTA
>JAMPXZ010000079.1 GCA_023700925.1 Oligoflexia bacterium
AGGAGGCGATCCATGTTCACAAAAAAATCTCTTTCCTTCGCAGTCGTTGCGGCCCTTTTCACTGTCTCTGCCGCCGAGGCGATCGAGCTTCACTGGTCCGGACAGTTCTGGTCCGAATACCACCTGGTGAATAACTATGTCATGGATAGCGCCGACTCGGCCGGAAATCTCGACACGGGTCGGGTCACCGGGACCGAGACCACCGGCTATTACATCCCGGCGGGCGGGCGGCGTAACGCCTCTTTCCAGACGCTGTTCCTCCGCCTGCGTCCGAAGCTGGTGGTGAACGACAACGTCTTCATCAAATCGGAATGGTGGCTCGGTGACCCGGTCTTTGGGATCACGGGCAGCGCGGTTCCCTACTCGCCGGACCAGCGCCTTTATTATTCGAACCAGTCGCGTGGCTCGGTTGTCAGCGCGCAAAGGTACTGGGCCGAGCTCCTGAGCGACTTCGGTACCATCCAGGTCGGTCGCATGCCGCTCGACTGGGGTCTGGGTCTCGTGTGGAACGGCGGCGACAAGCTTTGGAGCCGCTACGTCTCCACGGGCGACGGCGTTCGTCTCGTTTCGAAATTCGGCGCCTTCACCTTCGCGCCGGCCTACATCCTGTATTCGGGCGGCAACAGTATCGGTGGCGCCTGCGCCATCGGCGGCCCGGGCTGCACGCCGTTCCCGGGAGGCAAGGCCTCGGTCGCGGATTACTCGCTTTCACTCAAGTACGAGAGCCTGGAAGACGACTTCGACGGCGGCTTCAACTTTGTCAAGCGCCTCGCCGGCCTGCACCAGGACGTTTACAACCTGGGCATCCAAGGCACCGGAGTCGCGACGAACTTCAATACCTGGGACATTTACGCCCGCAAGCGTCTCGGCAATTTCACGGTGGGCGGCGAGGTTCCCATCACGAGCGGCAGTGTCGCGGGCGCCGACTATTCCACGATCGCCCTGGCCGGCGAGCTCGAGTGGAACATCGCCGAAAGCTGGCAGGCCCAGCTTCGCGCGGGTCATGCGCCCGGCCAGCCGAACTCCCCGAGCGCCACGCCGGATCGGCTGAAGGCTTTCTTCTTCAACCCGAACTACCGTCTCGGCAACATCATGTTCAACTACCAGCTCGCCAATTTCGGCGGGTATACCGGTACCAACACGCTGAATAACCCCGGCGCCAGCCCGGCGGCGCTGCGTTCGCCCTTCGATAATCCGGTGGTCAACGCCACGTACGTGACCTTGGGTGGCGGTTACAAGACGCAGAAATGGTCCTTCAATACCGGACTGGTCTACGCGCATGCCCCGCAGGCCGCGCGCGCCGGTGAGTTTTATCTCAACACCTGGAAGCGCAAGATGGAGCTCGCCGTGGCCGACCAGGGCAAGAACCTGGGCATGGAATGGGATAGCGGTGTCGGCTTCCAGTGGGATGACTATCTGGTCTTCCGGCTGGATGTGGGCCTGTTCTTCCCGGGCAGCTTCTACGCGTTCGCCAACGCGCCCACCGTGCCGGAGAACAAGACGGACACCGTCTTTTCGACGGCCGCGCGAGTCGGCATCAGCTTCTAAGGGAGCCGTGGAGTCGATCCTGATTCTGATCGGGGGCGCGGGCCTCCTCGGGCTCCTGCTCTGGGGTTATCGGGCATACGTCCGTCCGCTGCGTCGCCTGGCGGCGGCGATCGTGAAGTACCGTGACGGCGAGTTCGGCGCCCGGGTAAGTTCCACAGGGGGCGCGCTCAGACCGATCGAACTCGCTTTCAATGAGATGGGCCGCAAGCTGGATTCCCTTGTCTCCGACCTCAAGCGGGTCGATGAGCTGAAGACGGATTTCATCTCCACCGTTTCCCATGAGCTGCGGACGCCGCTGACCTCCATCGCAGGCTACACCAAGCTGCTGGCGCACGAGGATGCCGGTCCGCTCAACGAGACGCAGAAGGAGTTCCTCGGCATCGTCGACACCAACGTCCAGCGTCTCTCCGAGCTGATCAACGATCTGCTCGATATCGAGAAGATCGAGGCGGGCAAGATCCATCTTTCGCGCGATCGCGTCGATCTCGTTCCGATCCTGCGAGAATGCATCGAGACCTTCAGCGTGCTGGCGGCGCAGAAGGGGCTCAAGCTCGCGCTCGTGGCGCCCGCTCAGGAGCTGGTCGTCATCGGCGACCGCGCGCGGCTTTTCCAGATCTTCATGAACCTCGTCTCCAATGCGGTGAAATACACGGTCCAGGGCGAGGTGGAGGTCAGGGCCGAGGAGCGGAACTTCGCGATCGTCGTCGAGGTGCGTGACACCGGGATCGGCATCTCGAAGGAGGATCAGGAGCGGCTTTTCGAAAAGTTCTTCCGCACGCGCTCAGCGGCGCTCTCGCGTCAGGGCGGCACTGGTCTCGGGCTCTCCATCGCGCGGGCCCTGGTCGAGGGCCACCACGGCAAGATCCAGGTCGAAAGCCAGGTGGGCGTGGGTACCGTGTTCTCGGTGGCGTTGCCGCTGGCGGGGACGGTTGCTGCCGTGAGGCCGGAAGGCGCGGAGACCGGGTCGAAAGTCACTAACGGGGTCTTGCCCGTGTGGATCGTCGATGCCTCCGACGCGGACGCGGCGGCGCTCGCGCTTTGGCTGGGGTCGGACCCCGGGCTCAACAAGGAGTTCGCGATCGACGTGCGCCGTTTTCGTTCCGTCGAGGACGTGGCCCGGGCGGTCGAACAGGGAGCAGGCACGGGCCGGCCGCCCGCGGCAGCGATCGTGGAGGCGGGCAAGAATCCCGAGGCGGTCGTGGCGATCGCCTCGCTTTTTCGCAAGACGCTCCGGATTTCGGCGCCGCTGCTCGCGATCGGCGAGTCCCTGGACGCCGCCGCCGCTTTTGCCCGGGGGGCGACGGCCAGTCTTTCCAAGCCGATCGACGAAACCCGCTTTCTGCGGGCCGTGCGCGAGCTGCTGCGGGACCGGCGGCGGAGCGTGCTGATCGTGGACGCCGATGGGGACATGCGGCTCCTGATCAAGCGTTCGCTCGAGCGGCAGGGCTTCCGCGTCGACGATCTGGATCGCGGACAGGACGCGCTCCGGCGCCTCAGTCAGGATCCCTATGATCTCGTCCTGGTCGATGCCGCGCTTCCCGACGTGTCGGCGCAGGATCTGCTTCGGGTGATCCATCAGGATCCGGCGCTTCGCGGTTTGCCGGTTTTCGTGATGCTGGGCCAGGACAAGGCGCCACCCACGCCCGAGGAGCTGCTCGCGATGGGCGCGGATCAGTTCGTCGGCAAACATGAGGGCATCGGCGGGATCGTCGATGCGGTCTATGACTTCCTGGAAGAGGGAAAATGACGGCTCTTCCCGTGACCCAACCCCGGATTCTCGTGGCCGAGGACGACGAGCACATTTCCCGGCTGATCGCCTTCAAGCTCGGACGCGAGGGCTTTGAGGCGGTCGTGGCGAAGGACGGCGCCGAGGCGCTGCGACTCCTCGGCGAGGGGCCGTGGTCGCTCGCGATCCTGGATGCGATGATGCCGTTTCATGACGGCTGGGAAGTGCTCCGGACGCTGCGCGGGATGCCGGCGTTGGCGGGGCTTCCGGTCATCATGCTCACCGCGCGGAGCGACCCGCAGGCGAGGGCGGGCGCCGAGGCGCTCGGCGCGCGTTTCATGAAGAAGCCTTTTGACCCGAGCGAGCTCGTCGTGGCCGTGAGGGAAGCGATGGAGAGCGCTCCATGATCGACTGGGAGAACGATCCCGAGATGAAGGCGCTGCGCGACGAGTTCATCGCCTCGCTCGCCGATCGAAGCGAACTCCTTCGCGTTCAGCTCCAGGCGCTGGCGGACCCGGGGAAACCGCGGGAAGAAGCGCTCGGCAAGCTTCGTTACGCCGCGCATACGTTGGCGGGCGCGGCCGGTTCTTATGGGCTTGAAACGCTCGGAGCCCAGGCGGCGCGGCTCGAGGAGCTGCTCTTGGAGGGCGCCGAGCCGCACGCCATCGAGCAGGCCGTCGAGGCGCTGCGCGCGCTGCTGGCGAAGAGCGCTTACCTGCGCTGAAGTGCCTCTTGCCGGTGCAGCCAGGCGCGGATCTTCCGCAAGCTTGCCTCCGGGAGTCCGACAAACGCGAGCTTCGCCTCATGCGCGAGCGGATCGGTCGTCTCGAGCGGTTCGCATTGGATCAGCTTGAGCGGCGGGGCAGGGATCCCGATCTCCTCGAAAAGCGCCCCCTGAAGCAGGAACTCCGTGCCCGCGGCCAGTGGCACGGCGAGGCGGAGGGTGAGCCCGGACTCGCTGACCGAGGTGATCCGTGCCCGCAGCTCGAGGCGCGCCTCGGCGCTCGGCCCGACGAGCGGGAACTCGAAGACGTGACGCTTGCCCTGGCCTTTTTTCAGGCAAAGCTCGACCTTGTCGATGAGCAGGTGCTCGTCGATGGGCTTGACGAGGTAATCCGTGACGCCGGCGGCGAGTGCCTCCTTGACGTCCTCGGCCTGGCGTTTTCGCGTGAGCATGAGCACCGGCAGCGCGGCGAACCTGGGATTGCTCCGGATGAGGCGCACGACGTCGAAGCCGCTGAGCTCCGGCATCATCGCGTCGGTGATCACGCACGCGAAAGGCGGGTCCGCCTGCACGAGGAGCTCGAGCGCGGCCTCGGCGCTGGTCGTCGCGCGAACGGAGTGGCCGGCTCGCCGCAGGATCGTCTCGGCGAGCTTGAGGATCGCCGGCTCGTCATCGATCAGCAGGATGCGCGAGCGCGGGTTTTCCATACGTGGATCCTATTGGACGAGGAACTGGGTGAAGAACACGTCAGTGATCAGAGTTTCCTGAAAGGGCTTGTCCGCCCGTTTCGCCAGCAGCTGGTTCATGGAGTCGATGATCTGCGTTTTCAGGATGTAGCGGCCTTGGACCGTTGAAAGCTCGTGGAACGTCTTGCGGCCCAGCAGGGCAAGGAGCCGGTCCATGAGCTGCGAGCGGACCGCTTCGAGCTCGTCTTTGCGGCGCTCGTCGCGGATCTCGATGACGAAGGCGAGCGTGACGTAGTGAAGCTTGCCTTCGACCTGGCGCGCGGTTCCCTCGGCGGCGCGAAGCTGGCGGGGCGTGCTCTGGATGTTCACCGTCACCGGCTCGAAGGTCAGCGTACCCGTGCGCGTGGCCTGGACCGGATTCGCCCGAAGGCGCGCCAGCCGTGCCCGCTCGGTGCTCTCGGTGATCGCCGGTCGTTTGTAGATCACTCGAGTGTAAACCAGTGCGCCCATCGCGCCGAGCGCGACCACGACGTTCAGCGCGCCGACGATCAGGGGAAGATTGAGAGGCTTTTTTGCCGCGGCGGCTCCGGCGGTGTCGTCTTTTTTGTCTGCAGCGCTCATTTAATTCAGTTTAAAGGTGCCTGGACGCGATGTCCACTACTGTGGGCGGCGCGCCAGTGAGGACGAGTCATGGGTTTGCGCCCTGCAGCATCCCGCGACCAGTGGTATTCGAGCGGTCATGAAAACTTGGATCGGCGTGCTGTGTGCGTTGGTGGTTGCGATTCTCGTGGTCGGCGGGATCACACGGCTGACCCACTCGGGTCTCTCCATTGTCGAGTGGAAGCCCGTGACCGGCATGGTTCCGCCGCTGACCGACTCCGCCTGGCAAGCCGAATTTCTGAAGTACCAGCAGTATCCCGAGTACCAGCGGGTCAATCACGGGATGACTCTGGCCGAGTTCAGATCGATCTATCTCTGGGAGTACGGGCATCGGCTGCTCGGACGCCTGCTCGGCTTGGCGGTATTGCTGCCCACGCTTTATCTCGCCTTCCGCCGCAAGCTCAGCATGGCTCTGGGGACGCGCCTCGGCGGAGCGTTCGTGCTGGTTGCGCTTCAGGGCCTGCTCGGCTGGTACATGGTGAAGAGCGGACTCGTCGAGGATCCGCGCGTCAGCCACTACCGGCTGGCGGCGCATCTGCTTTTGGCTCTGGGACTTCTCGTCTATCTTTTTCGGTTCTTTCTGGATCTTGCTCGGGGGCGTTCTTCGGTCAGCGAAGCGCAGTCGCGGCCGGTTTACTGGCGGCGTGGCCTCCTGGGCCTGCTGGTGCTTCTCGTGATTCAGGCGGCTTACGGCGCCTTCACGGCGGGGCTGCGCGCGGGCTTCGGGTTTAATACCTTTCCGACCATGAACGGCGAGTGGGTGCCGGACGTGCTCCTCCGTCTGGAGTCCGCGTGGCTCAACCTCTTCGAAAATCCGATCGCCGTGCAGTTCATTCACCGTTGGTTAGGGGTGGGGGTCCTTGCGGCGGTCCTGGCTTTGGCCGGGACCGCCCGGTCGCTTCCGCTTCGGCGCGGAGAGAGGCGCGGGCTCCTCCTGCTTTCGGCGCTCGCGCTGCTGCAGACCGGCCTCGGGGTCGCTACTCTGGTTTCGGTGGTTCCTATCGCGCTCGCGGTTCCCCATCAGCTGGTCGCCGCCCTGCTGCTCCTGGCGGTGGTGAATCTGCTGCATCTGGCTCCGATTGCTGATCACAAGTTAACAGCGAAAGGGGATGTGTCATCTCCTTCTGTGTGACTCAAGTCTTCGTACCTGCGTATTCTTTTTGTTGATCGCTGATCAAACGTGATCCGCAATGTGATCATTCGCCGTTGACTTCCGAACCCCCGCATCCCAGACTTGAAGGGTGGCCCCAACGTGGAACGTTCGGAGGTCTCGGGCCGGAAGAGAGAGAAAAACAGGAACGACGAAAGGGAGTACGTACGTATGAAAAACGTGAAATCAGTAATTCTGGCTTTGAGCCTTCTGGTCATGATGACCGCCGCCTCAGGCTGCGGCAGCAGCACCGAAGTGATGATTTCGAGCAAAGCGGTGTCCTTCACGGATGCCACTGGACGCGTCGGCGCGGACGCCTTGTCCGTGGGCTTCACCCTTGGCGACGGGCCGAGTATCGCGCTGGTCGACGCCACCGACTTCAAACTTTGCGTCCGTCGCATCAAGCTTTTTGACGAGGACGGCAAGGCCGTGAAGAAGGACGACGAAACGGGCCTCAACGGCGAGAAGGATCCGGACGACATCTCGTTCGCGCCGGGCCTCATCAATATCCAGAACGGAGTGGCGCAGGACTGGGGCGTCGCCAACGTGCCGGCGGGCTTCCAGCTCACGAAGATGACGGTGAAGGTCCATCGGGACGAAGGACTTTGCGGCGTTCCTTACAGCGTCAAGTTCAATGACGTGACGCAAACCGAGGACGTGGAATTCAAGTTCCGCTTCAGTCCGGCGATCGATCTGGATGACGATACCGGCGCGATCGCGCTTTCGCTCGATGCGGTCGTCAGCGCGCTTCGGAACGCCGCAAGCCTCGGCGAAAACAACATGAAATCCTACATTGAAGGCGTCGAAGGCAGCGCTTACCGCCGCTAGACGCCGCGGAACCTGACATGACGACGGGCGCTCGAGGCAGATCGACGATTCCGGCGAACCAGCCGGCGGAGTCGCGCCCCGAGCGCCCGGACGTTTTCCGTTATCACGATTATCGCGAGTTCCTGGCCGACTGGCTCGCTTACCTTAAGAAGCTGCAGCCCGGGTTTTCCCTGCGGCTGCTCTCGCGTCAGGCCGGCCTCGCTTCGGGCTACCTGCCCATGGTGCTTTCGGGCAAGCGCCCGCTGTCTTCCAAGGCGCTCGCTAAACTTCTCGGCGTGCTCGACTTCAGCCGCGCGGAGCGGTCGTATCTGGAATCGCTGCTGTCCCTCGGTACGTCCGGAACCCAGGAGCTGCGCCTCGATGCGCTCGAGCGGATGAAGCGCTTTCGCTCCTACCGCGAGCTCAATCCCCGCGAGATCGAGGTCTACGAGTACCTCACGCGCTGGTACTACGTGGCGATCCGCGAGATGGCCGCGCTCCCCGGCTTCCAGGCCGATCCGCTCTGGATCCAGGCGAGGCTCAAAAGCCGTGTGCCCCTCAAGGAGCTCAAGACGGCGCTGGAGTTTCTGGTCAGCAACGGTTACCTCGCAGTCGAGCCCGACGGCTCCGCGCGGCCGCCGGAGAAGATCCTGGACTGCCTGGGCGGCGTGTACCGCGTCGCCTTGGCGCAGTTTCACCAGGACATGCTGGAGCTAGCCTCGGCCTCGATCGAGAACACGCCGAGCGCGGAGCGGAGCCTGCTCGGTCATACCTTCGCCCTCGATGAAAAAGGGCTCGCCCGCGCCAAGGAGATTCTGGGTGAGGCGCTCGAAAAGCTCCGCGCCCTCGAGAAGGAAGGCAGCGGAAACGATGCGGTCTACCACGCGGAGCTGGCGCTTTTTCCGCTGACGGTCTCCGGGAAAGGGAAGCCCTCATGAAAAACGCACTTCGTCTCCCTGGGCTCGCGCTTGCGTTTACTCTCGCGCTGACCTCTGCCGGCTGCGGGACGTCCACCGGCAATCCCGTCGTCACGATCGATACGGAGTCCGCCTCGCCGCTCAGCCGCCTTTTTGAGCGGCTACTGCCTTCGGCCTACGCCGCGGTGAATGAGCTGCGCGTTTGTTTCAAGCGAGTCCGTTTCAAGCCAGAAGGCAAGCCGACGAACTCTGACGTAGCCCAGGACGAAGACAATCGCGATTTCGAGATCGGGGAGCGAGTCCTCTCGGGAGGCGGAAGCACGCTGGGCACGGTTGTCGTGGGCGCGGGGATCTATCGGCGCGTCGAGTTCGATTTCGACAGCCACTGCGGCTTCAGCGTCTCGGTTGCCAACGACAACCCCGGCGGTCCTTTCAGCACCTCTGAAACCATCTCGATGAGGTTCGAGGGAAGCTTCGTCCTCGACTCGGATGCCACGATCGCGCTGAATTCCGAGGCGGTTCTGGGCGATCTTGCCAACGTGACCGAAGCCGGCCAGATCCGGAGCCTGATGCTCGCCAGGAGTGGAAGCCTCCGAAAGAAATGAGGGAAAGCTTCTTTTCTGTCTAATCTCTAGACAGGGGAAATCCGGCGGATTCCCGACAACTTCTCAACCCTATACCTTCCGGGCTTTTTGCGGGTTATCATAAGGGTAGGGAGACTCCCATGCCGTTGCTACTGCTCTTGGCCGCGCTCGCCGCGGCCGTGCCGATGTTTAAAGGCGAGAACAAGGAGCCTGTTCAGAATACTCAGCTAGGAGAGCAGAGTGCCGTCGAGACACGGGACGTGTTGTTGGATCGCCCCGAGACTCCGGTAACGCCCGGGCGCGCCTCCGCGCTCACCCTGAAGGATACGCCCGCCGAGGAGATCATGCCCGGACTTCAGGCCGGGGTTCGCAAGCTCGAAGCGGCGATTCTCGCCGAGGCCGACACCCTGGAGCCGGCTCCCGTCGAGGAGCGCCTCTGGAAAGCGCCCCCGCCGAATCCCTGCGTCCCCAGACGTGTGGGCGGGGAAGCTCCGTTGAGCGAGGTGAACTCCGAAAACCTGGCGCACGCCTTCACCGGCGCGAGTCGGATGGTTAGCTGCAGCTCTCCCGAACAGGCCGCGGCCGAGGTCGCCCGTCAGGATTATCGCACTGAGTTCCCGCCCGGCGGCGCGACCGAAATCGATTACTTCGACGGGCTGGCCCTGCAGGGAACCCCGGAGGAGCTGGCGCTCGCGAAAAACATCTTGGGTGAGAAGCCCCCGAAGGCCTGGCGCAAGGCCGCCAAAAAATGCCGCGACGTTCGCTGCGCGCTCACCGCCGCCTTCGGCAACGAGGAGGCAGCGCTCCGCGCCCTCGTGATCGGCAAACGGTACGGCTATTCCGTCTCGGTCAGCCAGAGCGAGAACGGGGACCATGAGTCGATCTGGCGGCCGGAGCAGATCCGCAAGATCCAGAACGCGCTGGCCACGATGCCCTCCACGTTTCATGGCATGCCTCATCCCAAGGCGTTTTATCTTTATCCGCGTTTGGAGACCCGGGCGATCCTGGATCGCAATAAGCTCGCTATGGAAGACGTCTCGGCATTCTTCTGCGGGACCTGCGGGAGGCCCGGAATATTCTTTCCGGAGGACCTGCCTGTCGACCAGTTCGGCGGTGAGGTTTTCGTTCACGAGATGATGCATGGCTATGAGGCCTCGCTGGCCCTCGATAAGAGCGAGCTCTATCCGGAGTTCATGAAGCTCAGCGGCTGGGAAGAAAAGGAAGAGAAGGTAGAAAAGGTAGAGAACTCCGAAGCGGCTGCTCCCAAAAAGGTCTGGTCCCACCGCGAGGACGCGAAGTTCATGAGAGGTTACTCTGCGAGCAACCCGCGCGAGGACTGGGCTGACAGCCTGGCGGCGTACCTGGTCGATCCTCAGGGGCTCAGGAAGAGCGCGTCGGAGAAATACGACTTCGCGAAAAGATTCCCTTTTGGTGGCAAGGAATACGAGCTGTGGGAGCTGCAACACTATCCGGGGCTCGTCGAGGAGTTTCAAAACTTCGGCGGTTGCGCCACCTTCGTGAGGAGCTGCCAGGATCAGCTGGGGACTTTTCAGAGCGACGGCAGGACCTATTATGAGGATCGCGACGCTAATGAAGGGTGGCTACTCGATGACTTCCCGACGCGAACCCGGTGTTATCGCAAGGCGGTCAGAGCGGTAACCGATTCGATGAAGCGCGGCGGGCGTTGCCA
Organism: Oligoflexia bacterium; assembly: GCA_023700925.1. Lineage (GTDB taxonomy): Bacteria > Bdellovibrionota > UBA1018 > UBA1018 > UBA1018 > JAMPXJ01. The sequence goes on from JAMPXZ010000079.1 coordinate 10,493, forward strand.
TGCCGAATCCGACATTGAGGGGGTTTTGCGACGGGCCTGCCAGGAGCCTCTTCGTGAGTTTCTTCGGAGCGGTCTCCGCGCGGAGCTCAAGGCTCCGACCCCGACTCGCGCCCGGCGCCCCTGAGACTCAGTCGCGGACGGAGATGCTCTCGACCAGGAGCTCGGTGCCGGATTTCGGCGTCAGCGTGCCGGAGCACGTTTCGCAGATGAAAAGCGGGGCGTCGAGCCGCGCCTCGCGGCCGCAGCCTTCGCACACGGCGATAATGGGGCTTTCGAGCACCTCGAGCACGGTCTCGGCGAGCTGGGGCTTGTCCCTTTTTTGAACGTCGAAATGGAACGAAAGCGAATCCGGAACGATGGCGTTGAGCTTGCCGGCCCGCAGCCGGATCTTCTCCACCGGAGCGGTCACGCCCCGCGAGGCAAGCTCCGATTCGACGATCGTGATGATTCGCGAGGCGATGCTGGCTTCGTGCATGGTGAGCCCTTTCAGCAGATCCGGGGAAGCATGTCCCCGGTCAGCATGTCGAGGATTCTCTCGCCGCCGACGAGAGTCCGGAGGTAGACGCGCCCTGGCGCGCGTTCGGTGACCCGGCCGATGATCGCGGCCTCGCGTCCGAGCGCATGCCCGCGCAGGGCCTCGACGACGGCCTCGGCGGAGTCGGGCGAGGCGATGAGAACGAGCTTTCCTTCATTGGCGACGAAGAGCGGGTCAAAGCCCAGCAGCTCGCAGACGCCGCGGACCTCCTCGCGCACCGGCAAGGCGCGCTCGTCGAGCTCGATCCCGAAGGGTCGCCGCGAGGTGAACTCGTTGAGCGTGGTCGCCAGGCCTCCGCGCGTCGGGTCGCGCATGACCCGGATCCCGGCGCTCGCCGAGAGTGCGAGCTCGACGAGCGGAGTGATTGCCGCGCAGTCGCTTTGAAGACTCGTCTGCAGCTCGATCCCCTCGCGGCCCGCGTAGATCGCCATGCCGTGATCGCCAATGGTGCCGCTCAGGATGACCGCATCGCCCGGGCGGATCGAGGCGACGCCAGCGGGCGCATCGCTCCGCAGGACGCCGACCCCCGAGGTGTTGACGAAGAGACCGTCCACGGCGCCTTTTTCGACGACCTTGGTGTCGCCGGTGACGATCTGCACGCCGGCCTCCCGGGCCGCTTCCGCCATCGAGCGGGTCACCCGCTCGAGCTCGGAGAACGCGAAGCCGTCCTCGATGATGAAGCCGCAGCTCAGGTAGAGGGGCCGGGCACCCATCACGGCAAGATCGTTGACCGTGCCGTTCACCGCGAGCTTGCCGATGTCGCCACCGGGAAAAAACAGCGGCGTAACCACATGCGAGTCCGTCGTGAAAACCACGCGCCCCGGGGGCAGCTCGAGCAGCGCCGAGTCGGCGCCCGCTTCGAGGGCCGGATTGCGGAAGGCGGGCAAAAAGAGCGAGGAAATCAGCTCATGGGTGAGCTTGCCGCCGTTGCCGTGCGCGAGGGTGATGGTTTTTTCCATTTCAAACGCCTTTCTGCTGTCGTGGGGCGAAGCGCCAAACTTCTGATTTCGCCGCTGACACGATCTGGTTTGCCACCACGGCCTGCCCGAAGGCGATGCCGCCATCGCCACTGGGAACGCGCTCGGAGTGCAGGACCGTGAAGCCCTGGCGCTCGAGCCGCGTCTTGAGTTCGCGGCGGAGGAACTCGTTCAGGAAACACCCGCCGCCCAACGCGACGGTTCGCACGTCGTAGAGCCGGCTGACCTGCTCGCAGGCCGACGCCCAGGCTTGCACGAGCGAGCAGTGAAAGCGCAGGCTGATCGTGGCCGGAGCGACACCGCCTTGAATATCTTTCAGGATTCCCAGAAAGACCGGGCGCCAGTCAAGTTCGATCGCGCGGGAGTATTCCACCGGGAATGGATAGGTCTCCTTGGGATCAAAAGCGGCCCAGTCCTGGCCATGGAGCAGTCGCTCCAGCTCGATGGCGGCCTGCCCTTCGTAACAGGACTCGATGGTCACGCCGAGAAGGGCCGAAACTCCGTCAAAAAGCCTGCCGCAGCTCGAGGTGAGCGGGCAGTTGAGCTTCTTGTCCAGCATCTGAAGGACGAGGTTCGAGTGCTCGGGCGGGACGTCCGAGAGGAACGGGAGCCTGCGAGCCAGGGCGGGCAGCTCTTGCGCGGGGAGCGTCTCGTGGAGGTAGGCGAGAGCGGAACGCCAGGGATTGCGGATGGCCTGACTGCCGCCAGGCAAGGGAACATTGCGTAGGTGCCCCGCCCGCAGGAAGTCGCGCCGATCGGCCAGCAGGAGCTCGCCGCCCCAGATGCCGCCGTCCGTGCCGTAGCCGGTGCCATCCAGCGCGAGTCCGATCGCCAGGCCCTCGTGCCGGTTCTCCTCGAGGCAGCCTGCGATGTGCGCGTGATGGTGCTGCACGCCGATCAGGCGCCCCTCCCAGCCGGGTTCGGAGAAGCGCTCTTTGGCCCATTTCGTATTGAGGTAATCGGGATGAAGGTCGTAAGCGACGTGCTCGGGCCGGATGTTGAAGAGCTTGCAGAAGTGGAGGACGCCACTCTCGAACGCTTCGAGGGTGGCCAGGTTCTCGAGATCGCCGATGTGGTGACTCAGGAACGCCTGATCCTTGCGGGTCAGGCAGAAGGTGTTCTTCAGCTCGGCCCCGACCGCGAGGATCGAAGAGCGGAAGGGCGCCGAAACGGCGATCGCCGACGGCGCGTAGCCGCGGCTGCGGCGGTAGAAAAACGGCTTTCCCCCGAAGGACTGCACGACCGAGTCGTCGCAGCGCAGGTGGATGCCGCGGTCATGGAGCAGGTAAGCGTCAGCGATGTGCTCGAGGTGCTTCACGGCCTCGGCGTCGTCGGTGACGATCGGCTCATCGCTCCGGTTTCCGCTGGTCATGAGGAGCGGGCCGCCAAAGGTTTGCAGGAGCAGCTCGTGAAGCGGGCTGTAGGGCAGCAGGACCCCCAGATACCGGTTGTCGGGCGCGACCGACTCGGCGATGGAGGCTTCCACGGCCGGAGCGGCGAGCTTTTCCAGAAGAACCACGGGAGCGGCGGCGCCGCCGAGCAGCTCTTCCTCGGCCGCGGTCATCCGGACGTGCTGCCGGGCCGCGGCGGCGCCGGGAAACATCACGGCGAAAGGCTTGCGCTCGCGTACTTTGCGTTGCCGGAGGCGCGCCACGGCGGCCTCGTTCCGCGCGTCGCAGGCAAGGTGAAAGCCCCCGATCCCCTTGATCGCCAGGATCTCTCCCTCGCGCAACCGGTCCGAGCAACGCGCGAGGAGCCCGCGGTTCCATTCGGGGCCGTGATCCTCCGGCCTGGCGGCGGCCAGGGTCCGGCCCGCCCGGTCGAGCAGCGAGAGCTGCGGACCGCAGCGGTGACAGGCATTGGGCTGGGCGTGAAAACGCCGGTCTTCGGGGTTCTCGTATTCGGCGCGACACTCCTCGCACATCGGAAAGCGCGCCATCGTCGTCTTTTCGCGATCGTACGGGACGCCCTGGATGATCGTGAGGCGTGGCCCGCAGTTCGTGCAGTTGGTGAAAGGATAGAAATACCGGCGGTTCGTGGGGTCGCGGATCTCGGCGCGGCAGGCGGGACAAAGCGCGAGGTCCGGCGAAAGCGGGACGAACCGCGACGCGGAGGCCTTGCCGCTCTTGCGGATCGTGAAATCGGTGTAGCCGCGCTCCGGGCGCGCCGTGTGCGTGACGGCGTCGATCCGGCTCGCGGCGGGGGCCTGTCGGCGCAGCTCGGTGACGAATCCTTCGAGCTGCTCCGGAGTTGCATCGATCCGCACGGAGACGCCGCGATCATGGTTCAGGACGTAGCCGTTCAGCTTGAGCTGGCGCGCGAGGCGGTACACGAAAGGGCGGAAGCCCACGCCCTGGACGATTCCCTGGATCTCGATGTGGTAGCAGGCTTTGCTCATCAGCCCCGCTTGGCGTCGTGAAGGCGGCAGAGCCGGTCGGCCACCTCAGCCAGACCGAGTCCCGTCTTGGCCGACGTCTCGAAGATCTCGAGGCTCGGGTTCACCTGCTGCAGGTTGCGCCGCAGCAGGGGCACGTCGGCCTCCACCACCTCGGCCAGGTCGATCTTGTTGACCAGCGCCAGGTGCGAGTTGCGGAACATCAGGGGGTACTTCACGGGCTTGTCCTCGCCTTCAGTGACGCTGAGCAGGACGACGTTGAGGTCGCTTCCCGTGTCGAACTCGGCGGGGCAGACCAGGTTGCCGACGTTTTCGAGCAGGCAGAGGTCCATCGGCGGGCCGTCGATCGCCTCCAGGGCGCCGAGCACCACGTTCGCGGCGAGGTGGCATTCGCCGCCGAAGAACTCGGTGTTGATCAGGGCGATGGGGATGTCGAGGTGCTTGAGCCGGTCCGCGTCGCGGGCCGTGGCGATGTCGCCTTCGATGACGCCGACGCGCAGGCCGCGCTCTTTGAGGATCGGGATGAGGGTTTCGAGAAGCCGGGTCTTTCCTGAGCCCGGCGAGCTCATGAAGTTCACCAGGGTCTGTCGCCGCTCCCGCAGGCGATCGCGAACCTTCTGGGCCGAGACCTGGTTTTCCTCAAGGACGTTCCGAACGACTTTGATGTCCATCGCAGCATACCCTCTCTCTTAACCCCTGATATGCCTTGCTTCAGGGGCGCACTCAAGGGCTTCGTGCCGCGGCGTCCGGCGAAAAGGCGCCGGCGGGCGCTGGTCCCGCCGGCC
>JAMPXZ010000080.1 GCA_023700925.1 Oligoflexia bacterium
CTGGCCCTTTCCATGATCATCGGATCGTGAGTGGAAAAGACAAAGGTCATTCCTTCGCGCTCGTTCAGCTCCCGCATCATATCGAGAAGGTCGGCTCCCGTGTGGGAGTCGAGGTTGGCCGTGGGCTCGTCGGCAAGAATGAGCGACGGCTTCGATACCATGGCGCGGGCCACGGCAACACGTTGCTGCTGCCCCCCCGAAAGCTCGCCCGGGCGACGAGACTCCTTCCCCCCGAGCCCCACGCGCTGGAGAATCCGTCGCACGCGATCGCGGCGTTCCGCCTCCGGGACTCCCTGCAGGAGCAGGATATATTCGACGTTCTCCGCCGCCGAAAGCACCGGGATCAGGTTGTAGGACTGAAAAATGAAGCCGATGTGATCGCGCCGGAAGTCCGAGAGCTGCCCGCCCGACATCTCGGAGATCGCCTTGCCCGCGAGATACACCTTCCCCGCCGTCGGAACATCAAGCCCGCCCACAAGATTCAGGAGCGTTGACTTGCCCGAGCCGGATGGGCCTACGATGGCGGTGAACTCCCCTTTGGCGATGGTGAGATCCACCTGATCGAGCGCCTTCACGCCCGCATCGCCGGTGCCGTAATACTTGGAAGCCTGTTTCAACTCGATCACGGTTTCCATGAGATCTCCTAGAGCGACTTTCTCATCGCCTCTGTGGGTACGAGCCTCGCGGCGTGGATCGCCGGATAGAGCGAGGCGATCACCGTGAGGGCGATGACGTAAACCGGGTAAAGCACGAACTGATAGGTATGCACGACGGTACGAATCGGATCGCGGGCGGCCACGCCCGCATACTCCATGTCCGAGTAGTCGAGGCCATGTACACGGAACCAGGCGGTGGCCGCGCCGCCGAGCACGACCCCGACGACGATACTGATGAAGCCGATGGTCACCGCCTCCACCACGACCAGTCGAGCGAGCTGCCAAGGGCGCGTGCCGATGGCCTTGAGAACGCCGAACTCGAACATCCGCTCGTAGATCGACATGAACAGCGAGTTGATGACCCCGAAGCTGATGATCGCGAAAAGGATGAGCGCTGTGATCGTCGTGCCATAACGGCTCATGTCCATCATGGCTGCCATGCTCGGCATCAGGGCACGCCACCCGAGCGCTTCGTTGCCGCCCTTTTTCAGCTCCTGCCAAAGGGGCAAGGTCTCGTCATTGGCTTTCGCGGAATCATAAAAGCTGAACGCCACCTCGTGCACCTGACCCGGCAGCCTCAGGAGCCCCTGCGCGCGCGTCCGGGCGATAAAGACCACCGCCTGATCCATCTCCCGCGTTTTGAACGCGAAAATCCCGCTCACCCGGAAAAGTTCCTGCGAGAGTTCGCCGCTTTTGGCCTGTGCCACGGTCAGCACGACGCGATCGCCGAGGCCCACCTCAAGCAGCTTGGCCAGACGTCGGCCAATCAGAATTTCGGTATCGGACGAGCCCGTCAGACTGGCCCCTTCGCGAACCACGTTTTTGAGCTGTGAAACGCCGAGCTCCGAGGCGGGATCGATCCCGAAGATCGCGACCGAGGAAACGTTGGCCGCCGAGGAAAGCATCCCGTTGGCGATCACCCGGCCGGCATGCGCCTTGACGAGCGGATCTTGCGAAAGCGCCTTGGAGACCGCCGGCCAGTTGGCGACGACCTTTTCGACATCCCGGTCCTTGCGGAAGCCTTCGGCATGAACCTGCGCCTCGCCCAGGAACGATCCGGTCGCGGAGCGCACCATGGCCTCAGTCATTCCCTGGACGAAGCCATCATAGAGGATCAGGACACCCAGGCCGACCCCGATCAGGAGCGCCGTGAGAAAGGTGCGACGTTTGTTTCTCAGCACGTTCCGAAAGGCCAGCTTGAAGGTCATCATAGCGCCTCAGTTACTCCTCAGCGCATCGACCACGCGGCTTCGGACCGCCTTGAGAGCGGGAAAGAGCGAAACCACGACCGAGGCGACCACGATGGTGACGGCCGGCCAGAAAAAGGCCCTCACGGAGAATTCGCCGAGCATCTTGTCGTAAGGGATGCCGCCCACCTCGACTGGGGGCACGCTGATTCCGCGGGTGGCGAACCAGTAGTTGATCGGCACGGCGAGCACAAGGCCCGTGCTCACGCTCAGCAGCGACAAGAAACCCATCTCCAGCACGATGAGACGAAAAAGGCGTCCGGGCCGCGTGCCGACCGCCTTGAGCACACCATACTCCCGCGTGCGTTCGAGAATCGTCATGAGAACGGCGTTCAGGACACCGATGCAGACGATCACGAGCAGGATGACCTTGCTGATCTGATTACCTTTCCGGTCCGTCTGCATGGCGCGATAAAAATCCTCTTCGACCACCTGCCAGGGATCGATCGAGAGCGCCTGACCGCCTTCCGCCGCCCCGAGCGAACCCTGGAGCTTCGCGGCGAACCGGACCGACTCGGAATGATGTTTCAGGAGCACGGCGAGCTCATGCACGCGGCCGTCGAGCGAAAAAAACTCCTGCGCCGCCGGAAGCGTCAGGTAGACGTTCATCTGATCCGAGGACTCCATCGTTCCGATGACTCCCTCGACCCGATAACGGTCGTTCGCGACCGAACCGTCTGCCCCCTGCGAAATGAGGACAAGCTCGTCACCCAGATCGATCTTCAGGTTTTCCGCGACCCCCTGCCCGATCATGGCGCCCCGGATCCCCTCACCAGGTGCGCCGGCCCCGAGGTACTGGCCCCTTTTCAGCCGCTGCCTCAGAGTCGAGGTTTTTTCCTCACGCACGGGATCGATCCCAATGATCTGCACCGGCGTCGTTTTGGTTTTCGCGTAGGCGAGCCCGCCACCCTTGACCCTGGGAGCGAACGCCACCACCTCGCGCATCTCCTTCAGCTTCGCTTCGATACCGCTCGCCGGGTCGATTGCCTTGCTGATCGAGGGGCGGTCCAGGTAGCCGCGGCGATGCACCTGCACGTGCCCCGTATGGTCGCGCGTGAAAAGATCGATCATGTGCCCGTAGGTGCCTTCGGTGATCGACTCGATGAACGAGAAGAGTACGAAGCAAACGAGGAGTGCGAGACCCGTGAAAAGCGAGCGCCGTTTCTGCCTCAGGATGTTTCTAAAGGCGATCCGGAGCTCGAGCATTCCGTCTTTACCTTTTCTGAAGGTTTCGAAGCGAGAAAACCGCGGAGTCGACCGGCTTGTTGAAGGCCGCCCTGACGTAAGTCACCGTGGTGCGGTGCCCCTCCTTGCCGAGCGGGACGAGCTCCATGACGGCCGGGAGCTTGCGCCCGCCGAACTCTCGGACGTCCTTGAAATGCATGACCCGCACCTGCTTGCCCTTTTCGTCGAAGTAGAGCTGCTCAACGGGGAGCCCAGACGCCCTGTCGATCGTGATGAGGATCTTGCCCCAGACGGTGGCCGTGTTGGCCTTCGGTATGACGGTGAGGACGTGAGTTTTTGCCTCACTCACCATCGTAACGTCGTACTCCTCGACGAGCGAGGTCTCGTGAACGAGATCATCGTTCGTGAAATCGGAGCCCATCCAGGACCCCATCATCATCGAGGGCGGGACCTTGACGACCTTGTTGATCTTCGGAAAGTAGTTCCACATCTCCCGGTCGAGCCGGAGCGTGGCGATCCCTTCATCTTTTTTCGGCTCAAGAATCCGAATGAAAGTTTTTTTCATCCCCTGGGACCAGGCACGGAGGCGAATCTCCCGGCTCCAGTCAGGGGTAACGACCTTCATGACCATCTCGGCCTCGCTCGAGTCGGTGCGATACATCCTGTCGACCTCTTCGAGAAGCGCCACGGCCTCGGGCTGGGAGGCGGCCAAAGCGGCATTGACCGCAAAAATCATCACTGAAAATAAAGCGCCTGCCCGATAGATCGACGCTGGAAAGCTCATTCGGCGTCGCCGTGTTTTCCGCAGCCGCCGTGGCCCTGGCTGCCGTGGCCGTGCCCGCCACATTTGCCGCCGCCGTGCCCGCCGCAACCGCCCTGTCCATGCTCGTGACCTTCGCCGTGCTCGTGATCATGCCCGCCGCAGCCGCCCGTGCTCTTGCCGCCGCAGCCACCGCTCCCGCCGCAGCTTCCGCCGCAGCCGCTGATCTTCTCGAATTTCCAGGGCCGCTGAACCTGGCTCAGGATCTCGAGCGCTTCGCCAATGGTGGCAAAGCTCTGGTAGGCGAGGTATTCACCCGTGTGATGATTGAGGACAAAAGCCACGAACTTCCCCTCCTCTTCCGGATGGGGCGTCACGCCGCCTAAAAGCTCCTCGTCGACCAAAAATCCCTGGGTGTAATTTTCAACGGTCAGTTCCATAGATAGCTCAAGTTGTAACAAGAAAAACCCTGTCATGACAAACGGATAAGTAAGCCGGCGCAGCGCCGTCTTCCCCGGGCGGCCAGCAGGGAAAAAGTTGCGATTCCACATTGTTTCCCGTAAGTAAGGCTTTCTTGTATCATCTCACTTACCAGTCATGTGGGGCCGTAGCTCAACTGGTAGAGCGGTAGCTTTGCAAGCTACAGGTCGTCGGTTCGATCCCGATCGGCTCCACCATTCCTCTCCCTTATGAAAATCATTTTTTTGGATCATGTCTTTTTCACCCTTCTCATGAGGGGTGTCGGGACAGGCGTCCTGCCTTCCGCGCCTTTGGGCCATCCGTGGCCCGCGCAAGCCCTCACCCTCATGAGAAGGGTGAAAAGACATGAGCAATAAATGCCACTGATAAGGGGGAGGAATGGTGGAGTCCGGTTCAGGGGTCGAGGCGCTGGGAGCGGTAGCGACCTCGGTTCGATAAAAAGGCCATGACGGCCTTTTTACACGCGCCGCTAGGCGCGCGCTCGCGAAGCGAGGGTCGAGGGCATGGATGCCCGAGATGACCCCGATCGGCTCTCCTCTCATGAGGGGTGTCGGGACATGCGTCCGTCAGAGACGCTTGATATGGTCTAGAAGCGCGTCGATCTCCATGACTCCCTTGATGAGGTGGAAAATGGGGGGATCACTGATCGGGCGCAGAGAATAAATCGGTTTACGTTTGGCGATAGCGTAACCGATATCGATCGAGACGCTTTTTCCGACATCGCCACGCGGATTCGAGACATAGATCACGTCAGCATCATCGACCCTGCTTAGACAACCATCAATTCCTCTTGGATCCCCTGGGTTCGAAATCAAAGGGTCGAAACCCGCACCTTTGATCCGCTCAACAGCAAGCCGTGAGGTTTCTAAATCCTTGAAGCTTCCGATCACGTAAATCTTTGCCATACCTGGCGGTATCGCAATCCTTGATCTCTGTGAAGCACTCAGAAAGGGAATGTTTCGACGAAACGTCTTTATCAACAACGTGAGCGGAATCTTGCCAATGAAAGGAGGAGAATGGCTCCAGGCATCCTGCCTTCCGCTCCTTTGGGCCAGAACCCTTCAATGCCTTCCTGGCATTGAGCGTCCACTGGACGCTTGGGCTTCTCGGCCATCATGGCCTCGAAGTAGCCCGCGCAAGCCCTCACCCTCATGAAAGAGAGTGAAAAGGCAAAACGAGATGGTTCGACTTCTTGAGGGGTGTCGGGACCAACCCTCCCGACTCAGACCCCCATCTTCCTGACGCGGCGTCAGGTTTAAGGCCGCTGAGCCGACTCAGACCCCCTCCTTCCTGACGCGGCGTCAGGTTAGAGGCCGCTGAGTCCCTATCTCGGTGCTGACGGGCAGGCGGTCAAACAAACTGGGAGCACCAAAAACCGGGGAACCGTGTGTTGCCTCAAGATGTGTTGCCTCAAGAACTTCAGTTGCCTCAAGAACTTCAACTAGATAGCCGATAAGTCGGCATGACTTTCCTGCGCCTGATATTCACGATCGCCGCCCTACAGGTTCTGGCGATTTCGCACACCCTCGCGGAGCCCATCGAGGAGTTCGAGCAGAGGACCCAGGCGCTCCTCACCCAGCAGCTCAGCGAAGAGCAGAAGGTCGAATTCAACCGCTTCTTTCAGAGCATCCTCATGAAGGAAGACCTCAGCTCCCCACAATGGCAGAAGGCCAAAGCGGAGTTTGATCGGAAGATCGCCCAGGAGCTCGCGCCCGCCAGCGCGGACCGGGTTCTGCAGGAAATGCACGAGGTCGGCCTCGTCCGCGTCCTGAATGATATCCCGGCAAAAGGCGCGACCTTCGATCTGATCGGCGAGAAGAAGGCGGCCTTCTACGAATCGGCGCTGACGGAAGCCGACAAGACTCTCTTGAAAAAGCACCTCGCCGCCAAGGGCTTTGACCCTGCGAAGATCGAGAAGATCGCGATCACCCAGGTGCGCGACCAGGTTCCTTCCGGCTTCCTGTACTCCGGCATCCCGGAAGAGCACCTGCTGATGATCCAACGCACCGGCGTCCGCGACGGCAACGCCTACGGCCCCAATGCGATCCAGATCGAACGCACGATCTTCACCACCAGCGAGCTCAAGGGCGCCATCAACTGGGGCAAGGTCAACGCCAGAACGCGCGGCTCCAGCTCCTCACTCGCGGTAAAACTCAAGCTGAAGCCGGACGCGCGCATCTTTGCGATTCCCAGCACGGAGAAGCGCTTTCTCAGCCAGGCCGCCTATCAGCTCTCCCGGCTTCCCGATCCTTCCGGCCTCAGCCCATCGGCACGAGAGCTTCTCGATGGCTCTCTCGAAAAATCCATGCTCGTGCTCACGCAGCTCTACGACGCCCAGGTCCTCAAACAAACCGTCTATGCCGAAGGCGGACTGGGAAACGGCAAGGAGCTCCAGATCCTCAACCGCCACGCCGTCGAAAGTTACACCGTCGTCAACGCGAACAACCAGGAGATTCCGATGGCGACGCTCCTCAAACCCAAGCCGCTGATCACGGCGCCCGCCGTCCGAGCCGCCATCAAAAGCGGCGACCTGCAGCCCGTGCTCGATAAGTTCTCCGCGCTCGGAGCGCAGGCCCGGCCTGGGGAATTCCGTGACCTGATGAGCAAACTTACGGACGTAGAGCGCCGCCAGCTCGTTCACGCGGTCGTCACGCGCCCGGAAAAATTCGGCGCACTCGAAGATTTCCTGGTGAGCGAGTGGGTCCTGGACAAAGGACTTCTGAAAGACCCCGAGTACCGCGACCATCTCCTCTGGTGGCTCGAAACCCGGGAAGGCGCCGGCGCGGAGTTCGCCTTTGAAGACGGCGAAGCGAGTATTCGCGCCCGCCGGATCGCCCAGGACTTCAGCGAAGCGGTGAAAGACAAGGACCTCACCGACGAGAATCGCGAAACGCTGGAGCGCCTGGGGGTTTCCTCCCGGGCCGCTCCCTGCCCCACGCTTTTCTCGGGGATTTCCGGAAAATGACACCAGTCGACCGCTACTTCACGCGGCTGCTGGCCTGCCACGTCGCGCTCGCGCTCGCGGTCCTGGCGCCCCCGTTGCCCTCGGCTCACGCCGACCCGTGCGTTCGGGCTTACGATGAAGTTCGGCGCCCGCTCCGCGAATGGCTCGCGGACCCACACACCACCGGAGCCGACATCATCGCCTCGCTCTCCCAATCGTCAAAGAAACTCAATGCCCTGTTCGCCGCGGACTCCGGCGTCATGGAGGGCTATACGATCCAGGAACACACGCTTCGGGTCTACAAGGTCTTCGCTGGCCAGGTCGCGAAGTGGGCCGTCCCCGCTGAACACGCGACCCTGCTTAAGTACGTGATCGCCCTCCACGACATCGGCAAACCCGAGGCGATCGCCGCCGGCAGCAAGCAGCTCCAGCACCAGTACACCCTGCCCATCCTCGCCTCCACCATGAAGAAGGCGGGTTTCACGGCGCCGGAGGTCCGGGTTGCGGAAGCCCTTGTCGGAAACGACGTCATCGGCGCCATGCTCCAGCAGCGGATCACGCCTACCGAGGCGCACCGGCGCCTCCTGGTGCTCGCCGAGAAGTCCGGCCTGAACCCGATGGACTTTTTCAGGCTCCAGAGCTTCTATTACACCTGCGATGCCGCGAGCTATCCATATCTGATGGAGAACGTCTTCCGTAAGGGGCCGGACGGCACAATTCGCCCCGATAGCCCCTTTTTCACCCGGCTCGAACAGCTCTTTCAAGCTGCTCATTAACCGCTGAGCTCTACTCCCGATCCCGCAGCTCCAGCAGCACCAGCTCCGCGCATCTCAGATAGCGCGAGAGCGAGACAAAAGCCTGATTGGCGGAAAGATAGAGCAGTACGAGAAAGAGCCCCAGTCCCACGAACTGGGCGAGATTGTTCATCGAAGCCTCGAACCAGCCCTGAAGGGTCTGATGAAGGTTTTCCTGCTCCGTGCCGACCGAATCGAGCCCCTGCATGAGAAGGTAAAATACCGCCCCGGCGAGCGCCGTGAGGTACTTGGCGCGATGATGGATGGCGTCGAGGTCCATCCGAAGACTCGCGACAATCCACTCCCAGGCCTGCCGATCGCCGCCGATCTTCGTACGCAGCTCCGCGCAGACGCGATCCCGCCACTCGGCGTCCTGCACCGATTGCTTGAGCGTATTGGCGATCCCGCCCCAGCGGAAGATCGAAGGCATCCCGCTCACCATCTCGGAGGCGATCACGTAGACGGCATAAAGAATCGGGAAGATCAGCACGAGCCATTCGACATAGCCGCCGAACGAGCGGGGCACCACCCCGGCCTTGATCAGCACCAGCAGAAGCATCGACACCACCGCCGGCAGCAGGAAGCACCAGAGAAAGACGTTGAACATCCTCCGGCTCAAGACGCGCCGTTCACCTTGGACGTCACGGCGGATGAACTCGAGCATTTCCCGATAGCGCTGACTTCTGCCCGCGGCGGCCTGTGGTTGAATCATAGGGTAACCTCGCGAAGGCGGAGGATCGAGCGGGAGCGTCCGGTGGTTTCGTCGATGTCCAGAAGCACCGCGGAGTAGCCTCCCGGCCCTTCGGCCGGCTCGAAGCGAACCGGGCGCTTGGTGAGGAATTTCTGGATCGAGATCTCTTTTTTGACGCCGATCACCGAGTCAAAGCAGCCGCACATCCCGACATCCGTGATCGCGGCGGTGCCGCCGGAAAGAACCCGCTCGTCCGCGGTCTGCACATGGGAGTGCGTTCCGATCACGGCGCTCACCTTGCCGTCCATATAATGGGCGAACGCCTGCTTCTCGGAGGTCGCTTCGCCGTGGAAGTCGACGATAATGGACTGCACGCCGAGCTCCTCGAGCCGATCCGCCTCGCGCTCCGCCGTGCGGAACGGGCAATCCAACGCGTCCATGAAAACGCGTCCCATCACCTGGATCACGCCCAGTCTGAGTCCGGGGCGTCGGCGGGATTCCACGACCGTCACCCCGCGTCCCGGAGGCTTGTGAACCGGATGATCCGGATAGTTGGCGGGCCGGATGATCCGGGTACTGGTTCCGAGGAAAGGGATGATCTGGCGCTGATCCCAGACGTGATTGCCCATGGTGATCACGTCCACGCCATAATCGAGGAACTCCTGAGCCATTTCCGGGAGAATTCCGTTGCCATGGCTGGCGTTCTCGCCGTTGATCAGGACGAAGTCGACCTGATGCGCCGGTACGAGCGTCGCCATCGCGGCCCTGACCGCATCGCGCCCCGGACGTCCGAAAGTGTCGCCGAAGAAAAGAACCTTCATACGGGGACCCGCTCGAGCCACGCGGCAAGACGGGCGGTCCGCACTTCCCGCGTCGGCGTGACGATCCAATCCATCGCCTGATCCCACGGCTTCTGAGCGAGCTGCGGATAGAGTTGGAAATCGAAAGCCGCCGCCGCGCGCAGCGCGCGCGAAGTACGTACCAGATAGCGATCATAAAAACCGGCACCCATGCCGACGCGCTCGCCCTGCATACCGAAAACGACGCCCGGCACGAAGACCAGGTCAAGGCACTCCGGATTCACCGCGGGAACCGAAGGATGCGGCTCCTCGATGCCGAAACGGCCGGAAACCCAGTTGTCTTCGGAGGCGACCTCCGCAAGCTCCATCCGGCGCTCGCGCAGATCCTCAACGCGAGGATAGTAGAGCTTGGCCCCGTTCGCCCGAAGCCAACGCTCCAGACTCGCCAGAGAGGGCTCTTCGGGAAGGGGACGAAAAAAACCCACGTGCATTCCTTGCAGGTGCTCCCCCAACCCCGCCTTTTCGAAGGCCGCGACAAAGAGGCCGGAAATAGCTTCCCCGAGACTCTGGGCCTCCGAGATCGGCTGAGCGCGGCGACAGGCCAGCGCTTGAAGGCGAAGATCCTGAAGCGTATCGGTCACTGCAGCCCTGCCTCGATCAGGTTGAGAAGACGACTCGAGCGCTCTTCGACTTCGCCCTTGAAGGCCGCGGTCTTGCGCTTCGCCTCGATATACTCCTCGGCCAGCTCCAGCAGTGCCAGCAGCGCCACCTGGTGAGGAGAGGTCAGGCCCTTGGGGGCTCTCTTTTCGGCCTTGTGAATCTTTGCGGTCACGAGTTTGACCACCTCATCGATCCGCGCCGGATCGGGGTCCGTTGCCCTGAGTGCAATGCGTTGCCCCAAAAGACGTATTTCCACCGCTTCCCGTTTTAACATTTGGTAAATACTAACATTTCAAAAAGAAAGGTTCAATCGACAAGCCGCCGGCTTACCCGGCAAGATCTGCCTCTTGGAATCCCCCTCGCCCCCCGGGCATACTGGAGGGGAGAGGTGGCAAGGGAATGCCGGCCGAAATCAGGGGCTCCGCTTCGGAGGAGCTCCGCCTCAGAAACTACAAGACCCAGCTCGAGCAGCGCAATCGCATGGAAGTGCGGGAGCTCGAGCAGGAGCATTCCGCCGAAGTTCAGCGCGTACTGGACGAACAGGCCCTTCAGCTCAAGGAGCTCAAGCAGGCTTACGACGTTCAGATCTCGCAGGAAGCCGAGGCCCTCGAAGAGCGCCTGCACCGGATCCGCCTGCAGCATGACGAACGGGCGGGTCAGGAAAAGAGCGCCAGCGAGACCGAGCTCACTCGCCTCAAGTCGGCCAACCAGAAGCGGTTGGATGATTACAAAAAGCAGTCCGATGCGCAGCTCGAATCGCTTCGCAAACAGTACCAGGCGTCGGCGGGGGCGCTGGAAAGTCAGACCCGTAAAACGGCCCGGAAAGCGGAAAGGGAGGCCTCCTCGGTATGAACCAGAAGGCAGATGCGGTGGAATCAGGGAAGAGAGCCGAAGAGCAGATCGCCGTTCACGGCTTCCAGCAGGTTTTGGAAATGCTCAGGATCGCGGATCCCGCGTTTCGCGAGTCACTCCTCAGGAGGCTGGCCGCGCGCGACATCCAGCTCGCCAAGACCCTACGCAGCGACCTGGCCGCGCTAGAACTCTAATCAATAAGCCTGTCCCGAGATCGTCGAAGGGGTGATCTCCCCGGGGGCGGGAATGCGTCCGTCACCCGTAACCATGGCCGCTTTCTCCTGCGAGCCATCAAACACCGACTCGTGCCCCACTCCATCCGCGGCAAAAAGTTCGATCGGGATGCGATCCGTCCCGGGCGGTCTTCCCGAGAGCGCGAGAACATCGACCAGGGCGACGGCGTCTTGGGCAGGCCCCTGCCCCAGAGTCGCGTCTCGCGAAACGGCCCAGGTTTCCGTCACGCCCGCCAGGAGCAGAAGACCCATCACCGGCAAAGAGAGAAGGAAAGTTCTCATGGCAAACTCCTTTGATACCCCTATGAGGAAGCAAGCCGGATGCCGCAGCCGAAGCCGTTCTAAGGCCCTATAATCGCGCTAACCCCCCGTGTCCCGGGCGACACGCTTCCAGCCTCCGTTCTCCTGACCAGATCTTCGACGCCAGGCGCGGCCGCTATTTGTCCGCGAGGGTTACCCGGTTACGACCATCGCGCTTGGAGGCGTAAAGCGCCACATCCGCCGCCTTGAGCACCTCCTCCGCGCTGGAGCCGTTGTTCTTGAACTCGCCGATCCCGATACTGATGGAGACGCGCCCGAGCGGCTGCTGCGCCGCGAACTGAAAGTCATGCTTGGCCACCCTCGCGCGAAGCCTTTCGGCGAGCACCTGCGCACCCAGGGCCGGCGTGGAACGGCAGAGGATGGCGAACTCCTCGCCACCGTAACGGGCGGGCAGGTCGAGGTTGCGACACTCGTTCTTGATCAGGGTTCCCAGCATGCGGAGCAGCTCGTCGCCCGCGGGATGACCATTCCGATCGTTGTAATGCTTGAAGTGATCCACATCGCAGAACACGATCGAATAAGGCTGCCCATAGCGCCGGGCCCGCTCATGCTCGAGGCTCAGCTCACGTTTGAAGTAACGGTAGTTCGCGAGTCCGGTCATCTCGTCAAAGGTCGAGAGCTCCTCGAGCTTCGCGTTGAGCGCGACGAGCTCCTGAAGGTAGCGCTCCTCCTTCTTGCGCGCCTCGCGTTCGGCCGTGATGTCCCGGCAGATCAGCTGCAATGCCTGCCGGCCCTCGGCGAGATCCAGGACGCAGGCCATCGCCTCCAGATACAGAACCTGACCGGTGAGCGGCACCCAGGTGACGTTGAACTTGCGCTGGTAATAGCGGCGCTTGGTCATGCGCAGCGCCTTGGCGAACTCCTCGCGCTCACTATCGAGAATGGAGTCGGAGAGCTGGCAACCGATGGCCTTTTCGGTTGGAATGCCGAGCTTCAGCTCGGTCGCCGGGTTCACGTCGATAACAGCGAACGTTTCGGGATCCAGCAGGAAACCGGGATCCGGTAGGCGGTCAAAAAGATCCGAATAGCTGGCCGCCAGCGCGGGGCGCTGAGCCCTGACGGCGATTTTGGCCGCCTGTGGCGGGGCGGGTGGCTTAGGTGTGGAGTCCATTCCTATTATTGATTAAAACCGAGGAGCGCCCCAAAACGCAACCCCCGGCTGCTTACCCGGCAAAACGGGAAGTCGAGGACCTCCATCGCCCGCCACAAGACCATGGCCCCCGCCAAAAGTACGTCGGCGCGGCCCGCCTCGATGCCGGTAAGCGCTCGGCGCTCGGCGACCGTTCGCCACTTGAGCTCCTCAACGAGCCGATGGACATCACCCCGGGTCAGGACGACCTCATCGATCTTGCGGGCATCGAAGGCCGCCAGCCCCAGCTGCCAGGCCGCCAGGGTCGTCGCCGTACCCGCGACCGCGACGAGCTCAAGCGGCGCGCCCGCAGCCTTGCGCCACGTCCGCAGCGGCTCGAGCTTCTCGTCAATCGCCTGCTGGCAGGCCCAGAACTCCTCGTCCGTGACCGGGTCAGACTTCAGATGGCGTTCCGTGAAGCGCACCGAACCGACGTCCACGCTCTGTCCGCCGTGGGCACCGATAAACTCGGTGCTGCCGCCGCCGATATCGATCACAGCCGAAGACCGAGGGTCCATCCCGGGCAGCAGGCCACCCAGGAAGGTCAGCCTCGCCTCTTCGTCGCCGGAGATCACCCGGAAGCGGAAGCCCGTCTCCTTTTCCACGCGCGCGAAGAACTCGGCGCCATTGCGAGCATCCCGCGCCTGGCTCGTCGCCACGCAGAGCGCCTCCTCCGGGCGCCCTCCGGCGGCGCGAACGACCTCGGCGTAGCCCTGAAGGCACTTCAAGGTACGGGCGATGGCATCGGGATGAAGCTCCCGTCGCCGATCGACCTCCTGCCCCAGGCGGACGATCGTGGAGTGATCGCTCACCACGCGCAGCTCTTTCGAGCTTTCCGAAGGCGCTTCGGCCACGAGCAGGAGACAGGTATTGGTGCCGAGATCAATCGACGCGCGGATCATTCAACGCCTTTTTCGGCTTTGCCTTTTTCGCCTTTATCCGCTTTTTCATCGACGCCCAGCTTGACCTTGAGCTTGTAGTTTTCCTTCTCCAATCCCTCGGCTTTCTCCTTCCAGTACTTGGCTTCCTGCTCAAGCTCGGCGATCTTCCGTCCGCGCTCATGGGAGAGGGAGTAGTAGCCTTCGGAGAAGTTCTCGGTATCCGGGTTGAAGAAGCCAACGCGGGTCTCGCCATCGACGATCCCCTTGACGCGGAAGCCTCCATCCGCCGCTTCGGCCTCGGTCACCTGCACGTCAAAGGACTTGCCGGGATAAGCCTTGTCCTGCCAGTAGCGGGCGGCCGCCTCCTTGGCGCGGTTTTTCGCTTTTTCCGTGGCGCAGCCGGCGCCGGTGCCAACGATAGCCGCGGTAACTGCGAGTACCGCGCAAAGCCTGCCATATCTTTTCATTAACCCTCTCATCCACTCTCTCCTTTTCTTAGCGGCCTCAACGGCCAAAGAACTTCTTGCCGATTCCCTTGAGCTTGTCCTGAACCTTGGGCGCGATCTTCTTGCGCAGCTCTTCCTTGGCTCTGCCTTGGGCCCCTCGGGTCAGATTACCGAGGGCAACCTTGGCCAGAAACTCGGGGGCTTCCGTGTAAGAATAGCAGGGTGCCGTCAGGGTGCAACCGGCGCTCACCGGGAATCGCACCGGCCCTTTGCCTTCGGCCAGCATACCGTCCCCCAGCTCCCGGGCCTTGGTCAGATTATAGGTGTCGCTGATCTCCCAGCTCGTCTTGAGTGAGGAGTCTCTCAGACCGACCGTCGTATCGCCCTTGAGATCGATCCCCCTGTCAGGAAGCGCCTTGGCGACGAAGTTCGGGGCTCGGAAGACGCCGCCCCCGATCGTGAAGTCCGAGGAGATGAACTCATACTTCGAGCCGCCACCGGGCGGTCCTTTGACCTTTCGACCGCGAAGCGGAGGAACCTTTTCGCCGACGCGCTCCAGAGCCTTGTTGAGCCCCTCGGTGACCATTTTGGCCACATCGATCGTGGCGAACGTCGCCTCGTCAACCCGGAGCTTGCCCTTGGCCTTGAGCGAATCGCGAGCCGCAAGGGGATTGAAACTTGCGCCCTCGCCGGTCATCTCGAAGCTGGCCTTGCCTACCACCGTATTTTTGAAGAGCTGGAACCGCGAAGCCACCGCGTCCTGGATTTCGAGACCGCGGACGCGGGTGCTGAAGCGGTAAGTCGGGCGCGGAGGTTTCAGGTCCGCGGAGCCACTGGCGGTAACCGTGCCGCCCCAGAGCCTCATGGCAAAAGAGTCCACCGTGGCCACGAGGTCCTTCACTTCGGCGCGGCCCAC
>JAMPXZ010000081.1 GCA_023700925.1 Oligoflexia bacterium
CTCTTCGCACGCTGGCTACGAAATGGGGCTGGCAGCTGTCGGTTTCCGGCAGAACGGATCAGTACCGCCGCTTCAGCGAGGGGCGTCTCGCCGAAGTGCTTCTGGGCGGCACCGGCGAACGCTTTCCTTTTGAGTTCGGCCGGCGCCTGTTCGAAGGCTCCGCCCGGCTTACGCGCTCGTTCGGCCAGAGTCTCAAGCACCAGCTCTCCTTTGGCTGGCGCGGTTATTCGCGCGAATATCGCGTCGGCACCGCCACGGGAGCGTCGGCCACGCCGACGGCCGCAGCCGCAGCCGAGTTCCGCTCAAACTATGTACCGCGAAACGAGAATGCCGGGCTCGTCTTTATCGGCTATCGCGCTTATGTACCGGAGTATCGCGCGTTTCTCGAGCTGGACAGCTATGCCGTCACCGAGGATCTTCGCCTCGGGCCCGACTTCCGCGCGGAAGCCCGCGTGGCGCAGCCCGCGTTCGGTTTCGGCTCCCGCTACTTCGAGCCCGCCGCTTCGCTCGACTGGGCGCTGAGCGCGGGCGGGCACCTCTGGCAGTCGTCCCTCTCAGTCCAGTCACGCTACCAGCCCGAGCTCGGCTACCGCACGCCTTGGGTGAACCGTTTTGCGAAATTCGAAATTAAGGACGCCTTTCCGGCCTGGGGTGCCTTTCGCCTCCACGCGCGCGCGGCTGCAATACGGCGCTGGCATGACCAGGACCGGAACGTGGAATTTCTCGGAGGGGACGATGCGCTTCGCGGCTATCCGTCAGGCTACCTGACGGGCTCCCAGCTCGCGGCGGCGAACCTCGAGCTGCGCTCGCGCTCTCTCCGGTTCAAGAGCGTGCACTGGGGAACCGCATTCTTCTACGACGTGGGCGACGCCTTCAATGCTCCCTCCGAGCTGCGCCTTCACCAATCCGTAGGCGCGGGCCTCCGGATTGTCTTTCCCGAGTTCAACCGCGCGGCGCTGCGCCTCGACTTCGCCATGCCGCTCGAGCGCCTGCCGGACGCGATGCCATCCTACTTCGTCGCGAAGTTCGGGCAGGCGTTCTAGGGCGAGCAGGCGGGGGGAATCCCGCCTATGCTTGAGCTTTCCCTTGCGAGGTTTATCGCCTTGACGCAGCAAGCATCAAAAAGGAAGCGGATACCTATTTGACGTAGATCCTGACCTTGTCCGTGGGCAGCAGGTAATTGGGAATGAAGATCAGAACATTGCCCTGGATCGTGTACTCCTTGCCGAGGGTGGGCAGGAGAGTCGTGGTGCCGCGAACGATCTCAAGGCCCGTCATATTCTGGACGACCGCCGGGCTAAGGGTGAGATCGTTCGTGCCAAGCGACGTCAGGAACGTGGAGATCTGCCGGAGCTTGGAGGTGAAGTCCCCGCCACAAAGAGGCGTGACCGACGCGTTCGTGCCAAGCTTGGCCACGACCGACTCAAAGGCAGTCCCGTAGCTGGAGCCGGTGCTGAGCGGGCACTCGCCGGTAGAAGGCATGATGATGGGAAGGAAATAGGTGCTGTTCGGGTCGAACTTTCTCTTGATTGTGTTGACGAGCGCGAGCGGGAGGTCGTTGGTTTGATGCGCGACTGTGTCTTCGGGAACGAGGTATTTGATTGCACCAGTCTCGACCAGATACCCGATTTGGGAGGCTATATAATCAATAGTGCAGGAGCCGGGAATGTAGGAGGGATTCAAGAGCCTTGTCTCCTCACCCGTATCGCAGTAACTGCCGCTTGGGGCAGGGACCGAGTAGGACCCGAAGCTTGTCCCAAGGTTCTGCCTGTAATCCATGCAACGCGTGATCGTATAAGCACTGCCCTCGACCCATGTTTGGGACTTGAGAAATTGCTCGATGTACGGCTTGAGGGTCGGACCGGTTGCGGCGGCCAGGCAGTCGCCGTTGAGGCCAGTCAAGCCCGCAGCCGCACCTGGGGCGTGCGGCAGGGTGAAGTTATAGAAACTCTTTGTGGCCGCTAGCGGTGCTCCGTCAATAATAAAGGTCGAACTGACAGTGATATGCGGATTGAGGATTGAACCGCGGACGATCCACTGATCGGTGATGTTGTAGGCCGTGTACTTGTCCGAGTAGTTGTCCACGCACTGCGAGCCCCAGTAGGCGAATAGCTTGGAACGCGTTGCTTCGGACATGACCGGGTGCAGAACGGACTCATCGTTCTCGTTCGCAATGACCATGAGGATGTTCGGAGTTGTGATGTCGAAGTCAAAAGGTACGGAAGAAGCATTGAGTATCCTCAACATTCCGCAAAGCGATGAATCATCGTAATTAGGATTCGCATTCAAGCCGGAAGAATAGATGTTCTCGATGGCGGCGTTGAGCACCGCCAGTTTTTCCGCCCGCTGCGAAGCAGAGTCTTGGCTCGAAAAGGAAATGCGTCTCACCGCGCCCCAAGCCATCACTGGCCCACTAGGCGGGGGAGGAAAGACGTAGCCAAATCCCCAGGAATAGTTCGAATCCACGTAGGACACGGTACCCACGGCCTCAGGCGACGGCGGCGGCTGGCGAGCCCCAGTGACGGGATCGATGACATAGCGCTGGGTCTGGCTTTTTTGGGTGCCTTGGAGAATGTCATAGATCGCGAAGTTCACATCCATCGTCGCGACCGTATTAAGAAGAGCCGAGAGCGCGGCCTTGATGGAGTCTTTGACAAAGACCATGCTGCCCGACCCATCCAAAAAGAGAATCATGTTAGCGGGCCGCCCCGGCTCCAGCGAAGTATTGGGCACGAAATTCACGGTATTGCTGGCCTTGGGCTTGACCGAGAGGATCTTCTCGGTCTCGAAGGCCTTGCCGTCCAGAGTCTTGGTCGAGGTTTTGATCTTGATGATGAGGTAGTCGGCCGCGTCACAAGTGGCGGCGTTCAGGGGGCAATGCACCTGAAAGGAGAGCTGGCTCGTGACGGCGCTCCCGGCCGACGGATCAAGTGCCTGGATGGGTTGTCCCGTAGTGAGATCGATCGGGGTGAGCGGATAATCCTGGCCCTGGGTGCACTCTTTGCCATCGGTCCGGATGCATTCCGAAAGCGCGACATTGGCCTCGATGCCCGCGAGCGCACCGACATACGAAGGTTGGCTCAAGAGGCGATAAAACTGGGAATATTCGCTGTTGCGGAGAGCGAGGTTTTCCTGTTTCTGAATCTCTTTTTTGGTGTTGAGCTGGAAGCTCATCGTGCCCATGGCAAAAAGCGTCATCAATCCCGCGGACACAACGGCGCCCACGAGAGTGAACCCTCGCTGATTTTTCAAAAATCTTCCGCGAACGAACCACGATTCCGGCTCTGGCATAACCCCCTCGGGCGGAACACACACTGATACAGTATCTCCAGTATGAACCAGGCCGGCGAGCACCGCCAGTGTGTCAGGGTTGACGCCCCTCCGCCAGCCCGTGATGGAAATAATGCTCCAGCGCCGCCCGATAGTCCGCCCCGAACGCGACCTGGAGATCAGGATAGAGCGACAGGTACCGCACGGTCCAGAAATCCGGAGAAGCCTGCCTGCCTTCCCTGATCCCGTGCAGGAGCCAGTGCGCTCCCAGCTCGAGCTCGCTCAGCCCCGCCAGATCGCTGTTGCGTGAGCCATAGTCGGCGGGACGGAACGCCCTCGCATCGGTCGTGTAGGAGCCGCTTCGGAATTCCCGCGTGGCTCCATGTGCGACATAGTGCCAGATGGCTCGGTCGTACCCTGTCGCGCCCAGCTGGTCACGCAGATCACCGTACAAAGCCAGGTATTCCCGGGCGTGAAACCGGAGATGCGCCCTTCGCCCCTCGCCCACCCCATGGCGCAGCCAATGAACGCCGAGCTGCGCGACGCTGAGTGCCGCCAGATCGGCATTCAGCGCCCGGTAAACGGCCGCATCAAAGACGTGAGGGCTTCCCGCCCAGGATCCCGACCGCTGCTCCTGCGTGCTCCCGAATAGGATGAAATGCCGAATAGCCGAGCCCCGATCGATTCCGAACGTCAGGGACAGGTCCGGATAAAGCTGGAGATATTCCCCCGAACTCAGGACCGCGCTGCCCCGTCTCCCCTCGCCGATCCCATGCCGCAGCCAAT
Source organism: Oligoflexia bacterium (assembly GCA_023700925.1). GTDB lineage: Bacteria > Bdellovibrionota > UBA1018 > UBA1018 > UBA1018 > JAMPXJ01. The sequence goes on from JAMPXZ010000081.1 coordinate 4,057, forward strand.
GAGTCGTGAGCTCGTCGTCAGTCATGTTGCCCAGATCCCAGTGGTAAGCACGGTAGAACTCTGGGTCAAAGGCCAACGGATGGGTGAGCAGGGCGTCGGTTCCCGTCAGCGGCGGGAGGCCGGCGTTTTGGTAGTTCAGCTTGAGCAGGTTGAAGTTCCCGCCGGAGACGGAATTCCCATGGAAATATACCCCCGGCAGATTCGCCAGAAGGGACGGACCCTCCTTCCAGGAAGGAACGATGTCCGCTGAGACGAGGACCCGCGCATTGGCCGGATCGTCCACGCGGTTGAACGCCAGGATCGCGCCCGGGCTCCGCACCCGGAAGATCCCCCGGAAGTAGGAGAAGACATTGTCCCGTACGAGGATGTTCGGAGCCGCGAAGCTGGCGTTGAAGACCAGGTCGCCCGCGAGCGCCCCGGCGATCCGGCCTAGCGTGAAAACCTGGATCCGGCCGTCCGATCTCGTCCGAAGTGATACGATCGGACTGGCGCCGCGAGGAAGCTGGGTCGAGGGATCCACCACCTGCAGAAGCTGTCCCGGCGCGAACCCTCTGACGCCCTGACCATCCAATAGGAGCGCCCCCGTGGCTTCGAGCCCGACCAGCGGGAACGCCGTACTACGGGTATTCAGAGCGTCATCAGCCATTCCTTCGAGATAGCAGCCCGTGATCGAGACCTTCGCATCGTTATCCAGAAGGTGGAACGCATCGGCCGTCGACGAGAGCAGGCGATCGCCGCTCCTGCGAATGTCGATCCTCTCGATGGTGATCGCCCCGCGGTTCTGGACCCAGGCGGTCACCAGACCCGGGCTCGCCCTGACCTGCACGTCTCGGAAACGGAGCCCCTGGTTTCGCTGGAACACGAAAAGACTGCTGCCTCGGTGGGGCAGTACGAAGCGATCACCCGCGGCGATCCCGCTCACCGACGAAAGCGCCACGCGCCAGCTGCCATCGCCGTTCGCGAACACGGCCTGGACTCCGAAGTGATCGGCGATGTTCGCCTTGAGACGGGCGGTCTTCGGGTCAAAGACTATCCCGAAGGTGGCACTGAGACGCTCCGGGCTGAAAATAGCCGCGTCCAGCCGCGGGTAACCGCCATCGAGCGCAATTTTCAACTCGTTCCGCGCGCCGTCTACCTGCAGGACGGTGCCTTGGGTGAACGGCACCGAGCTGTAATCAACGGAGAACCCGCCCACCTCGACATCAGTGGAATCGCTGACGCTCAGAAAGCCCCGCAGGGGATTCGAAATCACGAAACGGGTCTTGTCCGCGCCGCTTCCGAGCACCTTCAAGCCGGTGGCGCCGGATACCGTCAGGCAGGTCCCGAGCGGAGTGGCGCTCCCGCAGTCGAGATAATAGATCCCTTCGGGAAACGTCACCTGGCCACCCGGTCCCGAGGCGATCGCGGCGTCGATCGCCTGCTGGAGACTCGCCGTCGCATCTGCAGAAGCGAGGGTGGGCGCCAGACCAATCAGCAGGCAAAGCAGCAAAGTCCCGATTTTCATAATTGCCCATTAATGGAGCAAGGCGCGTACTCGGGAAAATGCGTGCAATAATGCGGGACCGTGCTCCTCGGGAGTGTTCAAGCCGGGTACGGTGTCCAGGACCTGAACAGCGCCATCACTGATGAAATTATACCAGACCGGAACTAGCCCCTTCGCTTCGCGCGCCTCAAGCCGTGTCCCCTCTGCCACAGTATCGGTTTCCGCCCCCTTCCCGGAGAATGGAAGATAGGTATGCCACGCACCCTCAAACTCATGATTGTCCTGTCAGTCCTTGCGGGATGCCAGGTGACGGATCAGTCTCTCGACCGCAGCGTCAGTCGGAGCGCAAGCCAAAGTGCCGTTCCCAGCGCGACACCTGCACCTGCACCTGCACCGATCCCAAGCCCGGCGCCGAACGTCCTCCCGGCAGCGGATCTCTTTCTTGTCATCGGCCAATCCAATATGAAAGGGCGCGGTCCGGCGACCCAGTTCCCAAGCCTCATGCCCGCCGCTCAGCTGGCTTTCGAGTATGACGGTAACGGCTTTGCCGCTCTCGGGGCCGCGTCCTCTATCGGCGTCGGACGAACCGGAATTGCCACGCCGGCCTGCGGCTCCCCCTGCTACTGGACCAGCGAGTATTACAGCGCGCTTCCCGCCTTCGCGAAGACCTGGACGGAAAAGACCGACCGGGTCGCCCTCTTTGTCGTACGCGCCAAAGGCGGCGCCGCCTTGACCACGCAAGGCGATAGCGGTAACGGCTACTGGCTCGACTTCACGAACTCCACCGTCTGCACGAACTCCCGCGACCCTGCCCAGTGCCGGGCTCTCTACCGGACCGCGCTCACTGACTTTGTCGAAGCCTACGCCCATGCCAACGAGCGCTGGAGCGTCCAGGGCCTCTTCGCGCTTTGGGTCCAGGGCGAAAACGACGCCGCCTTCGGCGTCAGCTCCGCGAGCTATCAAGCGGGCCTGGCAAACCTGGTCACGACGCTCGATCGCGACCTCCTCGCTGCTACCCAGCGAACGCTCTCCGGCTTCCTCCTGGCGGAAACCGGCTACTTCGCTAACAGCACCGCCTACTCCGCCACCCCGGACACGGTTGCCATTCATCGCAACAAGGTCAACGCCATCACCGGCGCGCAAAAGCTCGCGGGCTCAACAAGCAAGATCGTCCTCGCCTCAAACGCGGCAAGGAAATTCATGTCCCCGTGCTTTAATTCCTCGCCTGGGCAGACTGCGGGCCTTTCGCCTGACTGTGGCTCCTTTGATCTGATCCACTACAGTACCCCCGCCTACGAGCGGCTCGGAGTTGAGCTGGCGACCCACGGCGCCACCTTCGCCGATACGGGAGTCAAGCCTCTGGATCCCGTGAGCTGCCATTCGCGCCCCGAACTTTGCGCGGCCAGCGTAGAAGTTTATCGCTGGGCCGGCACCGCCGGGAGGGTGAACCACGCGACCAGCAGCGACCCCGGCGAGTTCGACGGCGACGCCTCCTATGCCTTCAAGGGCGTTCGATTCCATCTTTTCAGCGAAACCGCGACCGGAAGAGTCCCGCTCTACCGCAAGTACCACCCCTCGCTCGACCACTTCATGGAATCCACCACCGCGAGCGGAGACGCCGGCTATGGAAGCAATGTCCTGCTTGGCTACTGCTACGCCTCGCCCTCGGCGAACGCGAGCGTCGCCCTGAAGCGGCTCAAGCTCACGGACGGGACCGGAACGATCCTGAACCGCGTGACGAGCCAGGACCCCGTCGAGATCGAGCTGCTACTCGATCGCGGCTACGCCAGCGAAGGCGTTCTCTGCTACACGAGCTGAGTGATCCGCTGCGTCATTTTGACGCGGCGAGCATCAAAAAGTAAGCGGGTCCCTTTTACTTTTAAAACGGCAGCTTCTTCTTGAGCTTGTCCGTGGCCTTCCTCTGCACCGACGAGGCCTGGCCCTTCACCTGATCGACCCTCGCCAGCGCCTGGGCTTTCACCGCCTCAGCCTTCTTGCGCTTCTCGTCGACCTGCGCGGTCAGGCGCGAGCGCTGGTCGTTATAGCGCTGCATCAGCTCCGCCTTGCCCTTGGCGATATTGCCCTGAACCAGCTCGTCAATCTTGCGACGGGCCTCGACGAGCTTCGCCTGGAGCTGCTTGGAGAGGCCCTCTTGCAGCGCGGTCGCCAGATTCGACTGCACCGAAAGCCCGAAGTCCGACCACGTTCCCTCGACCACCGCGCTTAGGGTCACCTTTGGAAGGTCCCGGGTAACGCCCTTGAGCAACGACTCGAGCGCCTTGGATTTGGCCGCGATCAGGTAGTCCGTCTTGTTGAAAACGTTGTTCATTGCCAGGCGGAAGCGATCGCCCGAGATCAACGCCTCGATTCTCGCGGCGCCCTCGGCCTTCGCAATGGCGAACTTGAGACCCTCGGATTCGGAGATCTTTTTCTCGAGCACCGGGAACGAGGCAACGGACGCCTTGATCCGCTCGATGGGAATGTCTTTCGTGTGGTCCGCTTCGATGACGGCCGAAACGCCCTGGATCGAGAGCTTCGGGAAATCGCCCTGGAGCGTCAGGACCGCCGGGCGCCCGATCTGCGCGGGGCTCGAGGTGACGTCCTTGAGCGTCCCGCGGATATCCCCGGCAAAAGCCGAGTACTCGCCTTTGGAGCTGATCGACGCCGTCTGAAGCCAGAAAAGCGGATAGGAGTTCTGGCGGCCGAACTCGTAAGTGCGGCCCTTCTTGCGCGCGGGCTTTTCGGCCACGGCCTTGTCGGGCTTCTCCGCCGAGCGCATCGGCAGGTACTTGCGCGCCATCGTCATGTAGCGCTGCGCCTCGCCGACCCGGTCGAGCACCGTATTGCCAAAGAGCTGATTGGCCAGGCTCTTGGCGTCGATGCTCGGGAGCTGGAGCTGCTTTTCGAGCTCCTGCCGATCGAGCTTCGCTAGCTCATCGATCTGCGAAATCGAGCCTCCGAACGAGCTGACGTCCTTGACAAGATTCTCGCTTCCCTTTTTGACCGCGTCGACCTTTGCCTCGGCTTCCTTGACGAGCTTACCGAGCTCGGCCACCTTTTTGGCGACCTCGGCCGGATTGCCGCCGGCCTGGACCGCCGAAATCTTCGCCTGAAGCGCCGCAAGATCCTTGTCACCCGGGAGCGAGGTCAGGGTCGAGTTCCACTCGCCTTCCTTCTTCTGAAGCTCACCCTTGAGCTGCTCGACACGCTCAGCGGACTTGAGCTTGCCCAGGTCCTTGAGCTTCGCCGACGGGTCGAGCCCCTCAAGAAGCTGCCCCGCCTCGGCGAGCACCGCGCGAGAAGCCTGCTCCTTGAATTTCGCGATGACCGAGGGCTTGCCTTCCTCCGCCGAGGGCGGCGGGAGAACCCGGCCCGGGCTCTTGCGGGGCGTTCCGACTTCGATCCCGTCGATCCCGGCCTGGGTCACAACGAACTTGGCGCGCAAGAGCGCGTCCCAGAGCAGCGCGAAGCGCATCTCGCCGATCCGGACGCGGTTCTTCGCCGGCTCCGCGGGGTTCGTGACCTGGATATCACCGATCCGCAGCCAGCCGCCGATAAAGCTCGTCCGAAGACTGCCGACATTGACCTCCGCGCCATTGGCCTCCGTGCCGGCCCACTCGAGGCCGGCCCTGAGCTGCCGATCGAAGAAGAGCATGAAATAGGCCGTGAGCAGCGCCACGATGATAACGAAGGGAACGATCGCCTCGACCCGGATGGGGCCTTTCTTCTTCGGGGTCTTATCCATGGAGTTCCTCGTATTTCACGTACCATTTGTAGAAACCGGTGGCCTTGACCGCCTTCCAGAAGACCGTCTTCTCGAACCGCGCCATCACCTGCAGCCGATAAGCCGCGACCAGCATTCGGAAGACGAAGAACATCGGCAAAGCCAGGAGGAGCGAGACGACTCCCGAACCCATGACGATGCTGTTATTGAAGCGCGTCAGCGGCACGATCGGAACATTGTAGAGCGTCGTGAAAAGCGGACGAAGCCCATCCGCCTCAAGCACCGCCGCCCCGACGGCGCCGAAGGCCGGATCAAGCGCATAGGCCATGAGCTTGAAGAAGAACGCCATCGTGAACGCGGCGCCGATCTGGATCCGGAAGAAGAACAGGATGATCAGCACCAGCAGCGTCTGAAGCGAAAAAGCCGGCGTGAAGCCCAGGATCATTCCGCAGACCATGCCGGCCGCGATCGAAGTGGCGCCTTTCTCCGAGTTCAGCAGTTTGATGAAATTGAAAAGCTGTTTTAGCAGGAGCGTCAAGGGATATACCTCCACGGTTTCTCCAGGAAATAATGCACCCCAAAGGCCGTTTGGTCCAGAGCGTATCGCTGGACTTGCGTTGCGACTTCGGCTCATATCGGGGAATGACCGAGAAACTTCTGATCGTCCTGACGGGCGCGGGGATCTCCGCCGAGTCAGGGCTCAAGACCTTCCGCGATCACAACGGCCTCTGGGAAAATCACCGGGTCGAGGACGTAGCCTCGCCCGAAGGCTTCCGCCGCGATCCCCGCCTCGTGCAGGACTTTTACAACGCGCGCCGGGCGCAGCTCCTCTCGCCGGAGGTGCGCCCCAACGCCGGACATGAGGCCCTGGTGCGGCTCGAAAGGGAATGGCCCGGAGAGTTCCTCCTCGTGACTCAGAACGTCGATAACCTCCATGAGCGCGCCGGGAACCAACGCCTCCTGCACATGCATGGAGAACTTCTCAAGGCCCGCTGCCTGCGGACCCACGCGGTTCACGAGTGGACCGACCCCATTCTGCCGGACACCCGATGCCCCTGCTGCCGAAGGAGCGGAACTCTCCGTCCCCACATCGTCTGGTTCGGCGAGATGCCGCTCGAGATGCCGCGCGTTTACGGCCTGCTCGCGCGCTGCGACGTGTTCCTCGCGATCGGGACTTCGGGGCAGGTTTACCCGGCCGCGGGTTTCGTCGAAGCCGTGCCCGAGACCGCTCGAACGGTGGAGCTCAACCTCGAAGCATCAGCGGTAAGCTCCGCCTTCGGCGAGCACCTGCACGGCCCCGCCGGACGGATCGTCCCCGCCTTCGTCGATCAGCTCCTCGAAAATCTTCGTCAGTCCTGAAAGAACCCGCCCCCGGTGAACTCCCGCAGGATCGAGTGCAGTGGCACCTTCTCGGGCGGAATCGGCAGCAGATAGGACAGGAACTTGGTGAGGCGTAGCGCCTCGGAGTAGGCCGGCGAGTCCGGCCGCACCTTGAGGAGCAGAGGCTCGACCAGGCTCTTCATCGCCGAAAGCTCGTAGATGAGCGCGGTATTGAAAAGCACGTCCGCCTCTTCCTGATAACGGAAGATATGCTGCGTCTCACCCTCGCGCACGAGCGGCCAGCGCTTGATGGTGTCTTCCGGCGAATAGTTGCGGAACTGATAGTCGCGCAGGATCCGCCGCAGGATGCGGGTATCGGTCGTGGGAATGCGGTTGTGGTTGTCGAGCGGAACCTCAGTCAGGGCGCTGACGTACATCTTGAAGATCGAATCCTGCGGCAGCCCGACGGAGAACGCGGGATTCAAGCCATGAATCCCCTCGATGAGGATCACACACTTGTCATCCGGAGAGATCACCTTGCCGGTCGGCGCGCTGGTGCCCGTCTTGAAGTCATAGTGAGGCAGACGTACGGTCTTGCCCTGGATCATCTCGGCGAGATGTTCCTTGAAGAGCGGGATATTGATCGCGTGCGGCGACTCGAAGTCATGCTCCCCTTTGGGCGTGCGCGGCGTTTTGTCCCGATCGAGGAAGTAGTCATCCATCGAGACCTGAACCGGCCTGAACCCGTTGATCCGGAGCTGGAACGCCAAGCGCTTGGTGAACGTCGTCTTGCCCGAAGCAGAGGGTCCCGCGAGGAGCACCACTTTCACTCCGGTCTGCTCGGGCGCGATCAGATCGGCCACCTGAGCGATCTTTTTTTCGTGAAGCGCCTCGGCGAGGTGCAGGACCTCGACGTACTTCTCGGCCCGGATGACCTCGTTGAGCATCCCGATGTCCTCGACCTCGAGAATCTTGCGCCAGCGAAGGGCCTCCTTGAGGACCTCGAAGAGCTTCTTGGTCTTCTTGGGCTGGACAATCTTGTCGGGGCTGGTCGCCGTCGGGAGCTGCAGGAGGATCCCGTCGTCATAAGGACGGAGCGAAAACCGCTGGATCAGGCCCGTGGAAGGCGCCAGATAACCGAAAAAATAACCCGTTTTTCCCGCAAGTTCGTACAGACTGGTCGTATCGCTTTCCTTGAAGCTGAGCAGCCGGGCCTTGTCGTCATCGCCCGTCTCGCGGAAATACTCGATCGCCTGGCGGGTCGGGACCTTCTTCCGGGTGAAAGGCAGATCCTGGTCCACGATCTCGCGCATGCGCTCTTCGAGCTTCTTGATCTCGGCCGGGCTCAACGCGCCGCCGATCGTCTCGACGTACAAGCCGTTGGCGATGGACTGGAGAATCTTCGCTTTGACGCCCGGACAGACGTCATCGAGCGCCCGAATCAGGATAAACAGCGCGCTTCTCTGATAGATCCGAAACCCGTCGCGGCTCGTGGCCTCGAGGAACCTGACCTGGCTGTTCTCGAGCACGCCCTTGGTCATCTCAGTCACCTTGTTGTTGACCAGGGCTCCGACGAAATCCTTTTCCTTGGCGCCTTTGATCAGCTTAAGGACCTCGACCAGGGTCGTTCCTTGTTTGACTTCGACGGCGTCGCTTTCTTCAAAACTCAATTTGATGGCAGTCACCGGGTGTCGATTCCTCCGTCTTTTGTTTTCGGGTGAAAACGCGACGAGATTAAGGCTAAAATTTCGTTTCCCTTTAATTACATTATGTTAGCGTAAGCAAAGCAAGCTCAATCTGCAGCCCAGGGGAGAAGCGGGCGACATGTCCCGAGGGACACTTTTCCGGTCGTACGGCCTTGCTGCTAAACTGGGAGGATCGGAACGCACGAACCATGACTAAGGTCCTCCTCGTCGACAAATTCGCCACCGGGCTGACTCCCGTCGAGCAAGCGCTCGACGCCGCCGAATTGCGTGTGGTGCGCACCTCTTCGGCGCGCGAGGCCCTGCTGAAGCTCGGCAAGGAGCGCTTCGATCTGATCATCAGCGAGATCGCGACGAGCGGAGCCTCGAGAATCGAGGTTTACAAGGCCTTCAGCAGCTACGTCAAAGCTTCGGCCTGCCCGCTCGTGCTGTTCGGTGGCGGACCGGAGGACTTCCAGTTCCTGCTCGAGCAGGAGCTGCCGCGCCTGCATCACCTGCAGAAGGTGCTCGATCCCGACACGCTAGCTGCCGCCATCAAGACGGTCCTGGCGCCACGGAAAAACGCCGCGCTCAACGTCGAGTTCATCAATCCGGTGCTTCAGGCCACGATGACCACGATCACGACGATGACCGAGCTGGCCGTGACCCCCGGAAAGCCCTACATGAAAAAACACTCCGACGTGAGCGGGGACATCAGTGGCGTCGTAGCCGTAGCGAGCGAAGGCTTCAAGGGCTCCATCTCGATCTCGTTCTGCAAGGCGAGCTTCCTTCGGGTCGCTTCGCGGATCCTCAAGACCGAGTTCACCGAGATCACGGACGAGAACCGCGACGCCATCGCCGAGCTGATCAACATCATCTTCGGGCAGGCTCGCAATCTGCTGAGCAGCAAGGGCCACCACTTCGAGCCCGCGCTCCCCTCGATCATCTCGGACCCCGGTCACAGCGTGGATCACCGCTCCGAGCACCCGCCCATCGCCATCGATTTCGCCATGGCCGATGCGGGCAACCTTCGAATAGAGATCTGCGTCGCCTCCTGACCCGGCGGGTAAACGCGCCCCGGCTCGCGCATTTTGCAAAAAACCTTTAGCTTCCTTGCAATGGACTACAGCTCCGCAGAGTTCTCCGATGCCAAGATCCGCTCTTTCCTCAAGGTCCTCCTGCTGCACCTGGCGGCCAAGAGCGAAACCCCCTCCCAGGATCTCCAGCACCTGCTGCGTGAGGTGCTCGATGAGCTGAAGGAGGAGGTCGGAAGCGCGCTTCGCCCGCGCACTCACCTCAAGCTGGTGGAGACGTCGCCAGATACCGAAGCACCTCGACCGTCTTTTCCCGCAGAAGGCGGCTTGCCGTCCGCAGGTTCCTGAGAAATTCGTCCTCCGTCGGATGCTCGCCATCGACGAGATCGGTGATCGACTTGAGCGCCAGAAACGGGATCTTCAGGCACCAGGCGACCCAGGCGATCGCCGCGGCTTCCATCTCCTTGACCGAAGCCCCGCTGCGCTCCATCCCGGCCAGGCACCGCTCGGTGAAGTCGAGAGAGTTGCCCGTCGAGACACCGCCCTCCTTGAGGCCCAGCGCGCGCGCCATCCCCGCGTAGCTCGCCGAAGGGTAAGAGCCGATTCCGTACTGATCAAAGCCCGGAATCGGGATCCGGCGATCGTGAAAGCAGAACGGCCGGTCGCTGACATAGACGTCGCCCAGCGCGCCCCCGCACCGGATAAATCCGCCCGCCGTCCCCGCGCTGATACACAGCTCGGGCCGAAAGCCCCGCAAGGTGAGATAGGCGTTGAGCGTCGCGGGCTCGGTGCCGATGTTGTCGACGCCAAAACGCGGGTCCTTCCCGTTCACCGACAGTAGCAGCTCGAGCGATTCGGCGAACTCTCCACGGTAGTGCAGAAATGGCAGCCGCGGATCCCCGAACTCCTGATCCTGCCGCAGCCCGAGAGTCTCGATGAGAGGCGCGGCCTCGGCTTCCATGGCGAAAAGCAGCGCGATCCGGCGACGGGCGGTGGTCATGAAGAGCCCTTCCTCCGGAGGATGACGGCTGGAGGCTTCGCCAGTGCAGCCGCTTCGGGCTCGGCCGGCGCCGGCTCAGCCTTCGCCGTCCGTCGACGGCGAACGGGGGCGTCTTCGCCGGAGAGCGTTTTCTTCCACTCTTCCTCGCTTGGCGAGCGCCGTTCCTCGGCCCAGGCCTCGCGATGGTTCATGAGCGGCAGATGCGCGTCCCAGCACGAGACGCTGCAGAAGCTCAGCCCTGTCCGCACCCGATTGCAGGTGGAGACGTTACAGACCCAGTAGAGGGCGTTGAAGCCGATCGGCTTTTTGCAGCTATTGCACTTTTTCCAGAAAACGGCGGTGTCGTTCGGTTGCATCCCTTTCAGGATACCCTACTTGTCACGGAATCTCGACTCGTCCCTCGGCGACCCGCTTGGAGCTCACCTCGCGGATCGCGCAGCTCCGCGAGGCGCGGAAGAGGCGGCCGTCGTTCGTCCGGCTGTCGCAAAAGCCCACGATCATCCGCTCGCCGTTGCCGCGGGAGATCCATTCGGGAGAGTCCGGCGACAGGCAGCGCGTAGGGTCGGCATGGATGGCGAACCAGCATTTCAGAGCGCCATACTCGCCGCGGCCCAGCAGCTCGTGCTGATCCATCTCGCCGCGGACCTCGATGATCTCGCGCAGGGCATTGATGGCATCCTC
>JAMPXZ010000082.1 GCA_023700925.1 Oligoflexia bacterium
ACCCGCCATCCCGGGCTTTTTCTCGATCACGCCCCGCTTCGCCAGTGGCTCAGGCGGCGCGCCCGCGACTGGCGCGTACTGAATACCTTTGCGTACACCGGAAGTCTTTCCGTCGCGGCGGGCGCCGGCGGCGCGCGCCAGGTGACGACCCTGGATCTGGCGCGACCCGCGATTCAATGGGCCGAGGAGAACTGGCGGCTCAATGGATTTTCCGATGAGCGCGCGCGCTTTATCGCCGGGGACGTTTTCGAGTGGCTGCCCCGGCTCAAGCGTGAAGGGCAGACGTTTGACTGCGTGATCCTGGATCCACCGTCGTTTTCCCACGGAAAAAAGGGCAACTTCTCGACGTCCAAGGATCTGCCGCGCCTGCATGCGCTGGCGCTCGAGCTGCTGGCGCCGGGCGGAACCCTCGTGACCTCGATCAACTCGGCGCAGGTGAGCTGGGCGCGCTTCGAAAGGGATGTCGCCGAGGCCGCGCGCGAGCGCCGGCGGGAGCTCGAGGTGCTTGCGCAGATCGACCTGCCCGAGACTTTCCCGACCCGCCTCGGGGCGGCCCAGGACCGTTATCTCAAGGGCTGGATCCTGCGTTCACGCGCTTGACGCGGAGAAAGTCCTCGGGGAGCGGAGCTTCGAACTCCAGGCTCTCGTGCGACATGGGATGCTCGAAACGGAGGCGGTGGGAGTGCAGCGCCGGTCGCGGAAAATCGCCGCGCCCGCCATACTTGCGATCACCCAGCAGCGGCAAGCCTTCCGCCGTCGCCTGCGCGCGGATCTGGTGGGAGCGCCCCGTTTCGAGGACGAACTCCACGAGCGTCAGCTCGGTTTCCTTCCAGCGGCCACTGCCGAGGGGCTTGGCCGAGAGCACGGCTTCCTTGCTTTGAGGGTGGCCGCGCGGGACGGCGAAGACCTGATTCTTGTCCGGATCCTTCCACAGGAAGTGCCGCCAGCGCGCCGGAGCCGCAAGCCGGCCTTCGACCCAGGCCAGGTAAGAGCGGAAAATTTTGCCCTCCTGCAGGGCGTTAGTCAGGCGCTCCGCCGACTTGCTGCGCTTGGCGACGATCATGATTCCGGAGGTGTTGCGGTCCAGGCGATGCACCAGGCCCACGTAGTTGCGGCCGAAGTGGCCGCGGAGCCAGTCCACGAGATTCGGGTCGCCCTTTTTCTCCCCCTGGCTGAGGAGCCCGGCCGGTTTGGACAGGATGACCAGGTGATTGTCTTCGAAAAGGATTTCCACATCCGGCATTGGACAGAGCTCCCGGGCGCGCATTAAACTGAAGGAGAATGTTCAAGCGACTGCCGCTCAAGGCGTTGATCGTCTGGGTTCTCCTGGCGTCAGCATACGTCATTTCGCTCTCGTTTTACAAAGGCGCTTTGCTCGGGCGGCTCGCTCAGGAAGCTGTGGGTTCGGTGCAGGCGAGGCACACGAAGGTCCTCGGACTTTTCCAAGGCAGCTTCTACTTCTTTTTCGAGGATCAGTTCCTTCCCGGAATCCGGCAGAACCTGGATAGCGCTCCTGGACCCCAGGGGGTGCTCGCGCCTCGCCAGATCGTGGTCCTCGGTGAGGGGGGCGCGGTTCTTTTCGACTCGGGCAAGAGCAAGGACAGCGGCAAGCCCTCCGAGGACTCCCGCTATCCGGATGCTTCGGTGGTGGCCGCGCTCTCGGCCAGCGGCCCGCGGGTCTTCGTGCGAGGCTTCGGCGTCCACGTCCTGATGCCCTCGGGACAGTACGGGATTCTCTACGCCTTTGACGGAAGTCCGGTGAGAAATCGCGTGCTGGGCGCGCTCGTCCTCGGATTCGCCCTGGCGCTCCTCTTGGCGCGGGCGGGCGGACGTGGAAGGCTCCAGGCCGGCTATGCGGTGGCGCGGGGCGCTTTGAGGCGCGCCTGGCGGCTCCGGATGAAGTTCGTCCTGACGATCATCCTGATCAATCTGGTCACGGCCGGGATCGTCTTTTACACGCTCTCCTCGCTCCAGACGCGCGAGCAGACGCAGCGGATCGAGAAGGAGTCGCTGCTGTTCAGCCAGTTCTCCACGGCGCGCGTGATCTCCGATTTCACCAACTACTATTACTTCTACTATCTTGACCGCTTCCTTCCCGAGGTGAAGAGCATCTTCGCCACCAACGAGAACCTCGTGGGCATCCGGATCATCTCCCGGCGCACGGGCGCGGTGCTCTTTGACAGCGAGCTGGCGGCCGTGGGTCCGCAGCCGGGTGCGCTCCCGGCGGCGGGTGAGGCGGTGAAAGCCGACTTCCCTCCAGACGTCGAGGAGCTGCTTGCCACGCGGGGTTATGTGACCCGGTACTTCCCGAAGGACGGGGACCGGATCCTTTCGGTCATCAACACTTATCGCAACGAGAGTCAGGAAGCGCTGTTCTGGGTCGAGTACCTGTTCAGCTTCCAGACCCTCAAAAAGAGCATCCAGGCGATCCGCGAGCAGATCCTGATCGACCTCGTCCCCTCGCTCTCGCTCGGGTTGCTCGTGGCGGTGCTCTTCGCCCAGTTTCTCATCTCCCCGATCCGTCGCCTGGGCGTCGCCGTCCAGAAGGTCGCGGCGGGGGATTTCAACGTGCAGGTCGACGCCCGCGGCTCGGACGAGATCGCCGAGCTGGTCCAGGCGTTCAACGGGATGACCACGGAGCTTCGCAAGAAGAAGGAGCTCCGCAAGTATCTTTCCGATTCGACTTACCGCCAGATCATGAACGCGATGGAGAGCCCGGACGGCGGTCTGAAGGTCGGCGGCTCCCGCGTCGCCGCCACCGTTCTGTTCTCGGATATCCGGGATTTCGTCGCGCACTGCGAGAACCTCGACGCCGAGGAAGTCACGGCGATGCTCAACGAGTACTTCTCCGAGATGGTGGACGTGGTCTACAAGCACGGCGGTGAGGTGGACAAGTTCATCGGCGACGCCCTGCTCGCGGTGTTCTACGCGGGCGACGAGGTCCGCACGATCCGCCCGGCCGAACCTTTCTACGGTCCGAGCTCCGCGGGTACGGCGCTGCAGGCGATCTACTGCGCGCTGGAGATGCGCGAACGCCTCGCGGAGTTCAACGAGCGGCGCCGCAGCCTCCAGAAGCGGACGCTCGAGATCGGCGTCGGGATCACGCATGGCGAGATCATCTCGGGGCCCATCGGCGCCAAGGACCGGATGGACTTCACGGTCATCGGGGACGTGGTGAACCTCGCCAACCGCATCGAAAAGCTTTCCAAAACGGGCAAGTTCACGAAGATCGTGTTCTCCAATCACGTGGAGGAAAAGATCCGCGGCCTGCTCGAGTACGTCGAGCATTCCAAGGAAAAGGTCCGCGGCAAGCAGGAGGACGTCACGATCTACGAGCTTGTGGGGATCCGGGATCTCGAAACGCTGGTCTCGCACCTGCGCGGCGCGGATCTTTCGCTGCGGCGGCGGAGTATCGAGCTGCTCGGGCAGTCGCGCAACCCCGCGGCGCTTCCCTACGTGATCGAATCGTTGCGCGACCCGGACGAGGGGGTCCGGCTCGGCGCGGTCATCGCCATCGGAAAGCTTGCCAGCCCCAACGAGGCGGCGGCCGTGGAGGCGGTTCTCTCGGCGCTTCGGGCGGAAAAAAGCGACAAGGTGGTCTCGTCGCTCATCACGGCGGTGGGCAAGGTCTGCACGAGCGAGCGGATCTTCGAGATCGTGCCGTTCCTGGACTCGCCCAAGGAGCGCATCGTGGCCAACACGATCGAAGCGCTCGCGCAGGCGCGCGATCCGCGGTGCTCCGATCTCATCCTTCCCAAGCTCAATAGCCGCAACAACCGCATCAAGGCCAACGCGGCGATGGCTCTTTTTGCCGCCGGTCATGTCGAGGTGATCGATACCCTCAAGCCGATGCTCATGCATTCGGACCACCTGATGCGCTCGAGCGCCGCTTTCGCGCTCGGCGAGCTGACCCTGATCGCCGAATACAGCTCGATCCTCCGGCGCTGGAAGGATCACGACGCGCTGATGAAGATGTTCCTCGCCGAGGTGCAGGATTGCGTGCCCATGCTCGTGGCGTTGCTCCGGGATCCGGAGCCCATCGTTCGCCGCCAGGCCGTGATCGCGCTAGGAAAGATCAAGGACAAGTCCTCGGTGCTGCCGATCATCGACATGGTCGATCTCGAACGCAACTCCAAGGAGCTTAGCCGCGACATCCGCGAGGCGCTTCGTTCCATCGGCTCGCACAAGCTGGTGCGCGAGGTGATCGAGCGGTTGACCTGAGCGGCCCGCGTGCGCCCGCTGTCTCGCGGTCGTCAACGTCAGCCGCCGAAGTCGGTATACAGGCAGTTGCCGCGACCCTGGTCGTTCTCCTGCAGGTCGCGCTTGCGGATGCCGTAGCCCGAAGCGTCGAAGCCGAAGGCGGGGAACATGATCGCCTCGACGTACGCGGGATTCAATGAGGAAGCCTGGCAGTCCGGAATGCCCGGCTTTCCACCGGCTTCGCAGCTGTGATCGAGCCCGAGCAGGTGCCCGAACTCATGCAGGATGATGGTCTGGAGATCCGGCCTCTTTTTGCCCGCGACGAAGAAATCCCGGTAGTTCAGCTCGATGGACGAGTTGAAGTAGTAGGGCAGTGGCGTACCCGGGCTACGGCAGCGCGTGGTGAACGCCATGACGTTGGACATCGTGGAGTAGCTCCAGCTCGGATTTTTATAGATCACGATGCTGCCGGTGTAGGCGTTACCCGAAACGATGCTTTGGGAGCAGGCCGTATTGCTGTCGACCCGAGCTACCGTGGAGGTGCGGGGATTGGACGGATCGCCGTAGTCGAGGATCGTCGGAATCGCCAGGCTGAGGCCATAGAACTCGTTCCAGGTATCGGCCGCGGCCATGATCTCCGTCATCTCGGCTGCCGAAAAATCACCCTGATGGAACGCCAAGGGCACCGGCGTCGCACGCCACTTCGCCAGGAGCGTGCCGAGCTGATCTGAAGGCAGCTCACAGCTCATCACCACCGAGCGCTGGGTCGCCTGCGGCGCGCAGCCTGCGAAGGCGCCTACGAGCAAAAGCAGGCCCAGCTGGATCGCCAGGGTCCCGAGACTTCGACTGAGAGAAGGCTTCTTCGATGTTAACATGAGCAAAGGACTGAATTTAATACTATATCCAAATAGTACACTATAAAGGATGGCAGGAGCTAGTGTAATAAAATGGTTTGATTTCAATGATTTATTATTGCTCCTTCCAGATCCGTTCGACGCGTTTGAATGCCGTGTCGGGCGAGGCGTTCGAGCACGGACGAGCTGGGATGGCCGTAGGTGTTGCCTACGCCTGCCGAGACCCAGGCCTCCGTGGGTCGAAAACGGCGAAGGAAAGGCGAGCTCGTCGAAAAGCGTGACCCATGATGGCTGACCTTGAGAATGCGGCGTGCGGTGGCCTGGGCCGGCTCCGCCCCAAAACGAAGGAGCCATTCACTGGCGCGAAGCTCGTCCTCCGCGCTAGCGTCCCCGGTCGCGAGATACCCGCCACCGCCGACGAGCGGAACCCAAAGGACACTCATCCGCGCATTCTGCTCTCGTCGCCGGCGCCCCGGTTTTCCGGTCCGTGTCTCGGGGTAAAGAACGGGCCATTCATAACAGCCCTCTTCCCAGCTCATCACGCGAATCCCGAGGGCGCCGAGTTCGGCGGTAAACCGCCTGCCGTTCTCTGTCGAAAGCTCCTGCCGTGAAGTCGCCACACAGTCGATCGGCACGATCCGCGCAAGTTTTTTGACCCCGCCTGCGTGATCCTCGTTCAGATGCGTAAGCGCGATCCAGTGAATGCGCTCGCTGCCATGACTTGCCAAGAGACGAAGCCAGGCCTCCTCCGAAAGCGCGCGCTCCGGGCCGGCATCGATAAGGCCGGTTCGCCCCCGGGAATCCCGGACCCAGGTGGCGTCCCCCTGTCCGACATCCAGAAGTCTGATGAGCTCGGCCCGGGGCGGATCTTCCACTATGGCGCGTCCTTCGGGTCTCGCACCCCGCTGCGTGAAGCCCGCCGCGAGCAGTCCCGTCACGATCGCAGCCGTAACCACCGTTTTCCGTACCCACTGTCGCCGGGAATTTGCGGGTACTGGAACGGCAAAGATCGCGAGAGAAACCGCCGCCAGGCCTGCGCCCAGCAGCAAGGCGCCCGGACGGACCTGCCAGAGCAGCTCAAGACTCATGGTCTTGTGCGCGAGCCAGAGCGTGGCTCCGGAGCTCAGTTTCCAGAGCGATCCGAGCGCGGAGGAGAGGGGAAGCCCGGCGCTCGCCTCGAGCGCGGCGAGGCAAAGAGAGGGAAAGAGCACGAGTGAGAAAAAAGGAATTGTCAGGAGACTCAGAACCGGGGTCGCGAGCGCGATCAGGCCGCCGTGCCAGGCTTCCCACAGCGCGGTGAACGCCCAGGAGCCCACGGCGAGTCTCGCATGGTTCTGCAGGGTCGGAACAACCCGGGCCTCACCCGAGTTCTGGCGAAGTGCCATCATGCCTCCGCCGACGGCGAGAGCGTAAAGGATCCGTCCCTGCGAATGCGCTCTGGCGGCACCGGGCGAGGCGGCCAGAGTTTCGGCCGCAAGATCGGCGAGGAGGGCAAGCGCGAGCGGAGACCAGCGGCGCCAGCGAAACCCCAGCGCCTCGGCCAAGTTTCGCGCCACGACGATGAGCCACGGGCGCAGCATTCCGAGCCGCCCGCCCGCCAGGGCCCACGCAAAAAGCCAGCTCAGGAACGAGAGGGCGCGCGCCATCGGCAGCCCGACCCGCACGGGAAGACCCAGGATCGCCGTCGCGGAACGGAGCAAGGCGCTCCAAAGATCGGCCATGGCGTAGAGGTGGATGCCGGTGGCGCTGAGCAGATGCACGAAGCCCAGAGCCCGCAGCATGCCGCCCGGGGATTCCGGGACCTTCTCGTTCAGCAGGAGCTGCCGGAAGATCCCGAGCGGATCAAAGGGGGCCAGCCGGGTCGAGCACTTTTCCCGCAGGCGTTCGAGCTCCTGGCGGAGACCAAGAAGCGCGGAGGTCCCGCGCGGCGTCGCTTCCGGGAGGGCTTCTACCCGAAAACGGCGCAAGACGGTTTTTCGCTCTTCCACAAGATTCGCGGGGGGCGAAACCACCTGCCACCGCCCTCGCCAGCGTCCTTCGAGGGGAAGCGGAGTTTTCTGGGAAAGCCAGCGCCCCCAAAGCTCTGGCCGCAGGCAAAACTCCCCTTGATTCGTGGCGAGACTGGCCCAGCAGGCGGGAG
Organism: Oligoflexia bacterium; assembly: GCA_023700925.1. Classification (GTDB taxonomy): domain Bacteria; phylum Bdellovibrionota; class UBA1018; order UBA1018; family UBA1018; genus JAMPXJ01. Next base: position 7,195 of record JAMPXZ010000082.1, read on the forward strand.
ACCCTTTTCGGCGCGCGAGGCCAAGGCCCGCCGCGGCCTCCAGCTCGATGACCGGTTCGGTCCGGTGGGGCGGACCGCGCCTTCCGTCCGCGAGCGCGTAAGGAGCGGTTCCGGAGAGGACGACAAGAGCGAAAAGCGCTGCCCCGGGCGTCGCAAAAAAGTGCGGGCGGGTCCTCGAGGATTTTGGCACAATAGGGACATGCCGGAGCAGGTTCTCGACCCGGAAATTTCGCGCAGGTATTTTCTTCTCCTGCAGATCGGCCTTGGCGCCCTGGCGCTCCTCATTTTCTGGTGGCTTCATGGCCGGCGCGAGGAGCGCTCGGCGTTTCGCCTTCGCGAGGCGGATCGCCGAAAAACGGCTTCGGGCGCCCCCGGCCCCGTTCCGACGACGCGTGACGATGAGCTGGCTCGCGCCCGGATCGCGCGCAAGGAACCGCTTCGGATCACGGGTATCCGCGTGGATGGTCCCGCTCATGAGATACTGGGCCTTCCTCCGCGCCCGACGCCCGAGCAGGTCCAGCGCGCCTATCGCGAGCTGATGAAGCAGTACCATCCGGACCGGATCGGGCGCCCGGGCTCCCGTGAATGGCAGGACGCGCAGAAGATCGCCGAAGCCATCAACCGCGCGCGTGACGAGCTGCTGGCGCAAAACCGCTCTCGCTGACGGGGCGACGCAAGTATTCACTCCGCGATTCCGAAACTTTCCGGCCGGTAACACGAGGCCTCGATGAAATGCCCGCGCAGCGGCTCGGGATGGCCGTCCCAGGCGGCAAGGCTCATCGCCACGCGGAGCACCTTGTGCCTTGCGCGCAAGCTCTGCTGGGGAAGCGCATCGAGTGCCGCGATCCAGCTCGGTCGGGTATCCAGCAGCGCCTCGAGTTCGGCTGCCGGGAGCAGGGCCGGGGCGATTCCCCAGTGGCAGCGGGTCAGCTCGCGCGCGGCCCGGACCTGTGCCCTTAGCCTCAGAAAAAGCTCCCGCGCGGAAGAGGGAGTTGACCGCTCCGAAGACGTGCGCGCCGGAGGCAGGGAGGCTCCGATGAAAACGAGGTCGATCCTATCCAGCACGGGTCCGGAGAGCCGGCTGAGGTAAGCTTTGCGCGCCCCGTGAGTACACTTGCATCGCGGCACGCGCTGCCTGCGGCCCTCTACCAGCGGCGGCTTCGGCAGATCCGGAGGCCAGCCGCCGCACGGGCAAAGATTGCCGTTGGCCGCGAGAGTGAAGCGTGCTGGAAGCTCGAGTGTTCCGTTGGTTCGCGTGAGCGTGATCCGCCCCCGCTCAAGCGGCTCACGAAGCGCCTCGCGGGAGTCTCGCGCCCATTCCGGAAGCTCATCCGCGATGAGAAGTCCCCCATGTGCGAGCGAAAATTCGCCCGGACGGATAAAGAGGGGAGTTGCGCCCCCCAGAAGCGCCGAGGGCTTGGCCTGCGCGCTCACTCGGCGCACGGAGTAGGGATTGGTCGGCCGCGCCCCGCCGCCCCCGCGGTTTCCGAGCTCGGAGAGGAGGGCCGCGTGAAGCCGTGCACGCGGCGAAACCGGCGGCTGAAGGGCGATAAGCCATTCCAGGGCGTGGCTCTTCCCGGTCCCTCGCGGCCCCAGCAGAAGCAGGTGATGATTTCCGGAGGCCGAGATGCCGATGATCCGTTCCAGAGAAGGTGGTAGCGCCATCAGGCCGCGGATGAGCTCCGGGTCTGGCTCGCCTTCGTCCTCCGCGGGGTAGCCTTCTCCCCGTTCACAGGAAAAACCGAGCGGTTCCTCCTCGTGCGGCAGCGCATAGGGCTTTGAGGCCGCCTTCCAGGCCTCCGAAAGATTACGCACCGCAATCAGCTCCGGCGGCGCCCCGTCCAGGTCGCGGCTCTGCCGGATCCACTCCAGGCGGACTCGCGCCTCGGTTTCCTCTTCATGCGAAATCAGCAGATGCGACACCCCGGCGTGCCAGCAGGCGTACAGGGTGCGCGTGATCTGGCCCGCCGGTTTCACCGTGCCATCCAGCCCCAGCTCGCCCCACGCCACGAGGTTCAAACCCGTTTCCGATTCGTCGGCAGGGCGCTTATCTTCCTGATCGAAGAGCACCGCGAGCGCCATCGCCAGATCCAGGCCGGTGCCGCGCTTACGGATGCTCGCGGGTGAGAGGTTCAGCACCAGCCTGCGCCGCGGGAACTCAAAGCCGCTGGCCTCGAGCGCCGCCTTCACGCGTTCCCGCGCCTCGGCCACCTCGGGCCCGGGCAGGCCCACGATGTGGAAACTCGGGATCTGAAGCGCGCTGGCGACCTCGATCCATTGGAGCACGGGAATGGGCTCGCTGTTCAGAGGGGCGCCGATCCGATCGAAGCAAGGGCGTGGGTGTCGCATGCGAAAGGGGCACAGCAAGAGCGGGGCCCGGAAAAGGGCGCCTTGCCGCGCCATCACGCCGAAATCCGGAGTTTATGCCCGATCCTTGGATTACGGAGGGCGGCCGCTTGATTGTCACGACGTCAGGCGTGTGATCTAATCTATTCGTGGGGGAAAAGAAGCGAAAGAAAGTTACGATCGTCCGAGCCCACCGTCGCCGGGTGCCGGTAAGTTCGAAAAATCCGACCGGGGTCACTATCGTTGATCGACACCCAAGGCAACTTCATGGACCGGCCCTGAGCGCCCAGGACCTTCGATCGATCACAGCCACACGAGATCGAAAGGGGTTAGTCTATCCAAAGGACGGCAAGCTCGGGTTTCGAGATGGCAATAGGTACGATGAGCTGATCGCCGTTTGGGTCGACTTTTTCAATGAAAAGTTCGGTGTTACACCACCCGATTGTCCTTTAGATCCGGACGTCATCAAAGCACTGATAGCAAGTGAGTCCGGATTCGAAAAGAACCCCAAGAATCCACAGGCAATCGGAATCGCGCAGATCACGCCCGAAACCCTGAGAATTTTACTGAACCCGGAAGGCGAGACCAAGGACTTTATCTTTAAGGGAATCCGCCAAAAAGACCTGAAAGATCCAGAACTAGCGATCCCCATGGGGATTCGCTGGATATTCAGGAAGAGGCGTCTCGCGGAAGGAAAGTTGGGACGAGGTGCCACGCCGGAAGAAATCGTCCTGGAGTACAAAGGGCTGCTGGGGAGCAAAAGCGAATATCAGCAACAAGCGTTGAAAAAATTTAGGGAACACTATGCGATTCTCAAGAAGAAATAGCGTGATCGCCGGATGTTTCTTGTCTGTTTTCTCTGCGGCCTGCACGACGTCGTCTTATCGGGTGATCGACCAGGATCGCTACCGGACGGAGCTTCAGGTCACCCCGGACCGAATCCTTCTTGAATGCGAAGATATCAAAGACCATGTGAACGCGGGTAATCCGGAGGGTAACTTTGGTTTCATGATTCACGTCCTGGATGAGGAGGATACCGTGCTAACCATGATCCAGGAGCCTGTGACCACTCGAAAGCACTGCTTCAAGAGGCTGGACCACATCGCGAAGATCCTTAGAAACGGCAAAAGCATCTACATCGGAACGCACCTGACGCTCAATGAGCCGCGCGTAAAGGGTAACCGAAGCTTTTCCACTTTCGCCAAGAAGGGCATTTTTTTAGAAAACGGTCGATCCTTGCAGTTTTCCGTCATCCAAAATGAGCGCGGCGAGTGCTACAGCGCGACCAACGAGATGGATCCCCCGTGCATGCCGCCAGAGTTCCCAATCAAGAACTCCCCCTGAAGATTGTCGAATTTAACGATGATCGAACGCTATTAGCGTTTCGGCGAACGGCGAAGCTCGGACCCAGTTCACCAGTCGATGGGCCGATATCTCAATACCGCAGACAGGTGCGGGACATCATCTTCTGCGGGCGATCGAAGCGCGCTCCGAAAAAACCCGTCAGGCGGCCGCGGAGTCCGTCATAGCTGTCGGTGCTGGTCAAAGACGAATAGAAATGGTGCCCGTACTCGAGGTAGGGGCTTCCGAAATTGGCCAGATAACGAAACCGGCGAACCCCCAGAGGCTCGGGATAATGCTCGCGCGAAAGTTCAAGCACCCGGCTCAGGAACTTGCCGTAGTTCGCTCCCGAGAGGAGCGGGTCTTCGACGGGGGGCGCGCCTGCCGCGCTCAGTAGCCAGGGCTTTGCGACTAACGCGCGCCCGATCATGACCCGATCGCAGCCGGTCTGCTCGAACATTCGCTCCGCATCCTCGAGGGTCTGGACATCGCCGTTTCCGATGACCGGGATCCTCATCACCTGCTTGAGGCTCGCGATCTGTGACCAGTCGGCGCTCCCCTTGCGCTGTTGGACGGCCGTGCGCGGATGGAGCGTGATCCAGCTCGCGCCGGCCTCCTGGATCTTCAGGCAGAAGTCTTTCAGGAACTCCGGATCGGGCTCGACGGAGGTTGGGTCGCTCTGGGGTTCCTTCGGCGGAGCCGCAGCCCTGAGCTTCACCGAGACCGGTAGCTCACCCGCATATTTCACGGCGATCGCGGTGATCTCCGCCGCGTAATCCGGATCCCCCATGAGAGCGACGCCGTAATTGTGTCTGAGCGCCTTTTTGACGGGACAGCCCATGTTAATGTCGATGGCCCGCGCCCCCCAGTCCCTGAGCTTGACGATCGAATCCCGGATGAATCCTTCTTCGTTTCCCAGAAGCTGAGGGCATAACCCCGCTTCATGGTCATCAAACCGGGTTTCGATGGATTGCCCGACGTGCTGGGATGGGATTCTTCGGGAGTTCAGCATCTCGGTGGGCCAGAGCGATCTCCGACCGGGCGGCAGATACTCCTGAAGCGCCTTTCTTACGACAAAATGGGTCAAGCCGACCATCGGGGCAAGCAGGAGAGGGAACGGAGCGTGGTGATCCAGGCGGGTTTCGGCAGTGGGCACTTGTTCCGTGAGCTTAGCAGAGTCCCTTGGCCTTCGCCTCTGCGATCGCGCTCGTACCGCCTTGTCGGGGGCCGCCCCAAGCGCTATAGGTCAGGGATTGGAAACCTTTGAACTCGTCACCCTCAAATCCGGAGTCCATAGCCTCCGCTCCCTGAAAAACCTGGAAACCTTTCATCCGGTCACCGGCCCATCCGCCGAAGCCCAGACCCTGCATGTCGACCAGCAGAAACTTCTGGTCCGCGCCGCGGCTGTCGCGGCGAACGCGGCTCCCTTCACGATCTGGGATGTCGGGCTGGGCGCGGGGGCCAATGCGCTCACCGCGGTGAAAGCACTCGCGAAGACACGGAGCCCGGTGGTGATTCACAGCTTTGACAGAACGCTCGCACCACTTGAATTCGCGCTCAGGCACGCGGCTCGTCTTAACTACCCCCTCGGCTTCGAGGAAGCGCTGCGCGCCCTCATGGAGCACCGCTCCGTTCAGCTGACGCCGTTCCTGAGCTGGCACGTCCAGCTGGGAGATTTCACCGAGCGCCTCAAGACCTTGGACCTCCCGCCGCCGCACGCGATCCTCTACGATCCTTACTCCGCCAGGAACAATCCGGAGATGTGGACGCTGGATCATTTCGAAACGCTTTTTCTGAAGCTCGACCCGAGTCGCCCCTGTCTCCTGACCAACTACACGCGTTCGACGGTGGTTCGCGTCTCGCTTCTGCTTGCCGGCTTTTTTGTCGGTTATGGCTCAGGCACGGGCGAAAAGGGAGAGACGACGATCGCGTCAAACGACTTGCGGATGCTGGATCGCCCGCTGGATCAACGATGGCTGGAGCGGGTGCGCGCCTCTTGCACCTCAGCTCCCCTGAGAGAAATCGACTTGCAGCACCCCGGGGAGAATCGAGTCATCAGCGCCCCCGACTTCGAGCGCCTGCGGGCGTTGTCTCAGTTCAGTATAGTTGACTCGGGGACGTATAGGGATTAGGAAAGGTTGTGCGCTTCCCCACAATACTGAGGAGACCCTATCATGACAGCTTTGTTGACGTCGCTTTCACTAGTCCTGACCGGGATGGGTGGCTTTGTGTCTTCCTATTTCTGCGCCTCGTATAAAGATCCGAAAGTTGACGTTACGGTCAGCGAGAAATATAGCGAGTCTGGCGATCTTCTTGATCTAGGCGCTGTAATGAAGCAAGGGGGCTCTGACCCGAAGATATTTTCTGGACTGACTGTAAGGACCGAAGAGCTTCCGGACGACCCCGAGCGTTACTTGGTAGAGTGGAAGGGTTCTGATTTTCAGCTTACGGCCTATTTTCCGACGTTTTCCGCTCGACGAAATTTTGAGGCGGAGTTTTCGGCTGGAACAATTAACGCCCGAAGGATGAGCTGTTTGATTTTGTAGCGCCCCGCGCGCGCCCAAGCCTCACGCCTCAACCAGCCCTCGCGCCTTGAGCAGCTCCAGCGCCGAATCATTGGCGTAAACGCTCGGCACGAAGTTGATGAAAGGCGCCAGGTGCTTCATCAGCGAGTTCTCGCGCTCAACCAGCAGTGAGGGCTTGCCCGTGCGGGAGACGACCTTGATCGGATCGCGCTCGCGCGAGAGGCTCCCGCGGCCGCGGCGCTTGACGATGTGTTGAACGGTGCGGGTGAAGACCACGTCCTTTTCGGGGATGTCAGCGAGGATCCACTCGTTGCCGGTGCCGTGCTTTTCGAGTACGCGCTCGAACTGCGCGACGAGGCCGCGGATGCGCGCGATCAGGCGCTCCTTTTCGCGCTCGCCCGCGTCGGTTTTCAGCAGGCGATGCTCGAAGAGGGGATGCCGCAGCGTGCGCGGCGGACGGCGGTAGAGCAGCATCGCGGTGAGCTCGGCCACGCGCGGGTCCTTGATCAGGTCGAGCTCGCGCAGCTCCTGGCAGCGGGAGATGAAGTAGATGTCATTCCACCAGAAGAACCGCTCATCGCCCTCCCGGACCATCTGCAGGAGGTCCTGAAACTGGTGGATCAGGTCTTCGTCCAGAAAAGCCTGGGCGACATGCGTGGACATGATGTCGAACTTCGCCGAACCCTGGTTCTTGATGACCTGGCTGTACCAGCTGAAGCGCGCGATCAGGAAGTCCTCGACCGCGTGCTGGGCGCTTTCGCGCACGCCGAAGCCAAGCTGGCCCGCGCCCGCGTCAAAAGTCACGAGATTCGCCAGCACGTATTCGCGGTCGAACTGGCCGTACTTGATCCCGGTGTAGTGCCCGTCACGGAGCAGGTAGTCCATGCGATCGGCATCGAGGTCCGAGTGCATGAGCTGATTGGCGATCAGGTAGGGCGAGTCCCCCTTGATGATCTTGGAGATCATCTGCACGTCGAAGTCGTACTCCTCAAGGATGCGCGTGAGGCCGCCTTCGTAAGGCGTGTTCTTGATGATGAAGGAGCCCAGGTGCTCGTGCGAGTTCGGCAGCGCCTTGAGCGCGCGGGCCGAGGCCGCGTTGGCTTTCTGATCCGCGCGCGTCCGCGTGTCGTTGCCGTGGCGCAGGTAGGCATGCTCGATCGCGTGCGAAAACGGGAAGGTCCCGATGTCATGGAGCAGGGCCGCGATCCTGAGGCTCTTGTGGAGCATCGCCTCGGGCCCCTTGGCGCGCGGGTCGAGAAGCTCCGCCGTCGGCACCGCGAGGCCGAGCGCCTGGAGCATCTGCTCCATCGAGTGCATCACCCCGATCGCGTGCGCGAAGCGGTTGTGCTCGGCCCCCGGAAAAATATAGTTCGCGAACCCGAGCTGCTTGATCCAGCGCAGCCGCTGGAAAAAGGGCGAGTTGATGATCTTCTCTTCCCATTCGGTGATCGGAACGAACCCGTACAGGACGTCGTAAATCACCCGGGAACTCTTGATCACGCGAGCGGCTTCACTTTCCGCGGCAGCTCATTGAGCTCCGTGAACAGGG
>JAMPXZ010000083.1 GCA_023700925.1 Oligoflexia bacterium
CGCGGCGCGGGCAGCCAGAGCCTCCAGATGCTCAGCGATTTCCCGGGAAATCTGCTGATCGCCAATACCGGCCCCGTCGGCGACAACGTCGTCAGCATCGACGCGAACTCGAAGATCAACGGCTCAGTGACCCTCAGCTCCGGGATCCTTCGCGTCAACAGCGGCACTACGCTGACCGTTCTCGGCAACGTGAGCGTCGGCTCGGGAGCGACGCTCGACATCGAGGCCGGGGGCACCCTCCGCCTTGGGAACGGCTCGGTACTGACCGTGGAGAGCGGCGGCACGCTCGAGCTCGTCGGAACCGGCTCGCAGAACGCGGTCATCTCCTCGACAGCGACGACGAACGCGTTCACCGCCGTCGTCAACGGTACGATCAAGGCGCGGTACTACTCGCTTTCGCGCCTCGGCGCCACGGGACTGACCATCAGCTCGGGCGCGACGATCGATCCCACCTACCACCTGCAAGACGGCTCCTTCAGCTATCCGGTCCCGAGCGGCGCGACCTTCCTGCGCCTCTACCGGCAGGTACCGACCGATACGATGAATGACTGCAGCTTCGACGCGGGTGGATCGGCGGCGACAGGCATCACGAACGTTTTCACGGATCCTTCCATCGCCTCGGACGGGGCCAATACCCTCACGCTCTCCAGCTTCGCGGGAACCTGGGCCGGCTCCACGTACGACAACGACTCGGCAGCCTACGCCCTGTCGTGGACGGCTCCGACCAATACCATCGATCTCACCCAGGAAAGCGCCGGTCCCGCGAGCGTCAACCAAGGCCAGAGCTACACGATGGGACGCTTCGGTTTCAAGCAGACCCAGGCCGGTGCCTTCTTCCAGGACACCGATCTCACGAGCCTGAAGCTGACACTCCAGGGAACCGCCACGTCGAGCGATATCTCGCAGGTTCGCGCCTATTTCGACTCCGACTGCAACAGCAGCGCCGGCACCCTGATCGGAACCGGCACCTTCTCCGGCAACCCGGCCACGGTCACCTTCGCCATCGCGGCGGGAGCCGCCACGATTCCGGCCAGTCTGACCGCTCCGGCCAAACGCTGCATCTACGTCGTCTATGACATCGGCGCCGAAGCCGTGAACGGCAACACCGTCGGCGCGAAGATCCACGCTTCGACGGACGTCGCCAACTCCCGCGGCTACGAGATTTCCGGCACCACTCCCCCGCCGGTCACTCTCGGTACCCCCGCCTCGGTGGTCGGCACCACGACGACCTGGACCGGACTGCTCTCGAACGACTGGTTCTCTGCCGGCAACTGGAACGGGGGCGTTCCGACCGCGAACCTCAACTGCAAGATCTTCAGCGCCGCCAATGCCCCCGTTATCAGCGCTCCGGGCGCCGTGTGCAAGTCACTCACCCTTGGCACGGGAAGCCTGACGCTCACCAACGGCGCCGGCGCGACCCTGGACATCTACGGCAGCTTCGCGAGCACGGGAACCTTCACCCAAAACGACGGGGTTCTCCGCCTCCGCGACGATGGCGCCACGGCGACGAACCAATCCCTGGGCAGCTCCACGGCCCTCACCTCGATCGCCTTCAACAAGACAGCCGGCGGAAGCGTCAGCGTCGACAGCGCGAACCTGACGCTCAACAGCTTCACCCTTCCCGCCGCGACCAGCTTCGAGTGGCGGGTGCCCTCGGGCAAGACACTGATTCTCCCGAACGGCGCGACGATCTCGGGTGGCACGTTCAACGTCCAGGGCGGCGGCACCGTGCGCGTCGGCGACACCAAGCTCATCACGGTCAGTGGCGGCACCTTCCGGATCAGCGGCACCAACGACGTCTATGCGCCCGAGAGCGGCCTGCAGGCGCTCACGAACAAGGGAACGATCACCGTCAGCGGCAGCGGCCGTTGGGGCTTCAACGCCACCTCCGGCACCGTGAACCTCGTCGGCTTCCTCCTCGACTACCTGGACATCAACGGCCTGCGCATTTCGGGCAGCACGACGCTCGCGAATCTCAGCGGCGGCCAGTTCACCCACCTCGTTCAGAACTGGGTCACGCCGGTCAAGGCTCTGCAGCTCAATACGAGCGGAACCGTGCCCGCGACGGCCACCAACGTCGGCTTCATGTGGGATGATGCCAACAGCTATCAGGCCGAAGCCGGCTGGTGCAACTGTGCTCCCGCGCCCGCTTCGAGCTACTACCTCGTGTACGCCCCCGCGTGCGGCGGCGCGGGAATCTCCTTCGATCAATGGTTCGGGGACTTTTTCGTCGATCGCGTGCAGCCCGACACCGAAACCAAAATTTACGATACCGACGTCGGCGGCAGCTGTCAGATCACGATGGCCGCCTCCGCTTCGCCCGTCTCGATGATGTCGCTCCAGGCCGCGGGCTACGACGGCGCCATCGCGGTGGACTGGGTGACGGGCTCCGAGCTCGACCATGCGGGCTTCAACGTCTATCGCGCCGACGCGCCGGGCACCGGCCTCGTGCAGATCAATCGCACGCTGATCCGCAACTTCTCCTCCTCCGTGCTCGGCCACGGCCGCTACCGCTTCGTCGATACGCGCGTGGAAAACGAACGCCCCTATTTCTACTACGTCGAGGACGTCGCCACGAATGGCCGACGAACCCTGCACGGGCCCGCGAGCGCGACGCCGCGCGCCTCGGCGGGACCGGTTCCCTCCTCACCGGGCGAGACCAACTCGGACACTTCAGGATCCGGGGGAGAAACCGGTTCGGACGGCACGCCTTCGAGCGGCGGCATCACCAACGGCTCGCGGGTGGATCTTGGCAATGGCGTTCACATCCTGGCCCAGACCCGGCGCTCCCTCCGCCTCGAGATCATCCCTCCCGCGGCCACCCTTTCGCCTTCGGCGTGGAATCCGGCCTACAAGACCCTCACGCTTCCGGGCTATTCGAGCACGATGGAGCCGGGCAAGCCGGAGCTCGCCGAGCGGACCCTGCTGATCGAGGTCGACCGCGACCTGCTTTCGGCCACCGTCAGCGGCTCCTCCCTTCAAGAGACACTCCCCGGCACTGAGATGATCGCCCCGGCTCCCGCGTGGGCGCCCGATGCCTCGGGACGCCTCACGCCGTCCTGGTCCATCGATCCACGCGCCTATGAGTCGACCTCCTATGGGCCGTCGTCCTATTTCGAACTCACGCCCGCGCTCGAAACCATCGGCAATCGCAGGTACCTCCGGCTCAAGGTCATGCCCTTTGCCTTCCAGCCCGCACCGGGTCTCCTGAAGAGCGCCGCCCGCATCGTCCTGGACCTCAGCTTCGAGGCGGCCGCGCCCCCCGACCTGCCGACGGGACTTCTCCCCGCGGAGCTCCCGCTCTCTCCTTCCGCATTTGAAAACACCCTGAGAATCCGTATCAAGCGGAACGGCCTCCACGAGCTCACTCACGAGGATCTCGCCACCCTCGGCCTGGAGTCAGCCTTCAGCGGCGCCGACACCTCGGCCTTCCGCCTGTATTACCAGGGCAACGAGCTTCCGCTTGAGATCCGCAGCGCCACGGGGCGCTTCCTCCCCGGCGACTCGCTGCGCTTCCCTGCGCTCCATCGCCGCAGTGTCGGCGACGCCGAGGACGAGCTGGTCCTCTCTCCTTTCGCGCTGCCGGGAAGCACGGGCGCACCGCTCAGGATCACGCCCCTGAACGCGGACCCGACCGGCCTGCCGCACTCGACCGAGCCCGGCACCTGGCGAAGCGCCACGGCGGAGCTCGATAGCTATCCGATGTTCGACTCCCCCCTGGGCACGCTCGTCGATCACCTGTACTGGGGCCGGATCTTCGCGGAAAAAGACCGCGAGCCCACCGCCGCCGCGAGCCTCACGCTCCCCATCGAGCTGCCCGCGCTCGACGTCGAATCCCCGGACCCCGTGCGCCTGCGTCTGTACGTCAAAGGAGGTTCGGGCTTCGCCGAAAATCCCACGCACCACCTGGGCATCTTCGTGAACCACGTTCCGTTCATCGTGGCGGAGGCCAGCTTCGCGAGTCAGGAGCCGCAGGAGCTGCGCCTGGAGATCCCGGCGGCGTTCTTCCATGCGGGGAGCAATCGGGTTCGAGTGCAGGCGCTGGCCGATCAGGTCCCCGACGGCGACTGGGACATCGTGTATGTGGATAGGCTCGATGCCGAATACCGCGCCCATCGCACCGCCCTGGACGGCCTGGCCGAAATCCAGAACTACCGGCTCGATCACGCCCTCACGGTGGGCGGCTTCACGGATCCGTTCTCCATCGCGGCCTATGACGTGACGGACGTGTATCAGGTCCGGAAACTCATCCTGCCGGAGCCCGCCCTCGAGACAGTCAGTACTCATTCGGTCACCTTCGCCGCCTCAGGCGGCGCGGGCGGCCTGCTGGGCCGGCGCTTCACCGTGCTTCAGGATTCCGCCGTTCTCAAGCCCTCGGCGCTCCTGCTCGGGCGCGGAAGCGCCCTGCCGCTCAACAGCTCGCTGCAAGGCGCGGATCTGCTCGTCGTGGGCTCGGTGCCGCTGCTCGCGGCCGCCAGCGAGCTGATCACGGCTCGCGAGGCCGAAGGCCTCCGTGTCGTCACGGTCACGCCCGAGCAGCTCTATGCCGAATTCTCGCATGGCCGCCGGACCGCCGAGGCGCTCCGCGGCCTGATCGAATTCGCGCGCGCCCACTGGCTCCCACCCGCGCCGCGTTACCTGCTGATCCTGGGCGATGCGACGTACGATCCGCAGAACCGGCTAGGCTTCCAGACCTCCCCGGCGCTGATGCAGATGCCGCTCGAGCGCGGCCTGTACATGGACTTCGGCAGCGACCATTGGTTCGTCGAGAGCGGGCTCTCCGGCCTCCCGGGCCTCGCCGTCGGCCGCATCCCTACCGATGATCCCGACGAGCTTCTGGGCTACGTACGCAAGCTCCTGGACTACGAGAGCGGCGCCCGCGCTCCTGACAGCTTCTCGGCCAATCGTCTCGTCTTCGTGTCCGACGCGGACACCCTGGGCGAAGGCTTTGCCAGCCAAAGCGACGCTCTCGCGCGCTCGGCCCTCGCCTCCCGCGCGGCTTTCCAGACGACGCGGCTGGACCGGCAGGCCGCGGGCTCCGACGGCGCGCTCCGCAGCGCGATCCTGGATACCTTCGAGCAGGGTCCTCTCGCCATCACCTATCTCGGGCATGGAGCCGAGGACCGTTGGGCGGGACCGGAGGTCTTCGCCAACGCGGACGCGGATGCGCTCGCGCACTCGAGGCTGCCCATCGTCGTGGCCTTGAACTGCCTGAACGGCTACTTCTATGACGCCGACCCCGCGTTCCACGGTCTCGGCGAAAAGCTCCTGCTGAACCCCGATGGTGGCGCGATCGCCTTCTGGGGATCCACGGCGATGACACTGCCGACGGCCCAGGTCTCGCTGGCCCGCGCTTTCCTCGATCGGCTCGGCCACGAGACGCGGCAATCCTACCACCCTGCTCGCCTCGGGGATCTCGCGGTTCAGGCGAAAACCGCCGTGGGCTTCTCACCCGTCACCGCGGATGCCCTCCGCAGCTATACGCTCCTGGGCGACCCTACGCTGCGGCTTCCCCGCTCCGCCTTCGCCACCGCGGCGCCCGCGCCGTCCCCGAGCATTTCGAGCGGATCGGGCGATGACGACGGAGGTATTTTCGGGTGCGGAACCGTGAGCACCGGCGGTCGCGGTCCCGGCAGCTCCGCCTCAGGGCGTGGCGCCGCGGAGTTCGCCATTTTCATCGTACTGCTCTGCCTCGCTCGCCAGCTGGCCCGACGAAAATCCGCGATACACCCAGGATGGCAGCGCTAAGTCCGCGCCCTCCTGACGTTCCTTCGCCTTCAGCGCCGCCGACAGCTCAGCCATGATCTCGATCATGCGTCCGCGATCCGCCTCAAAGGACCACTCCGGTCCGCGAAGGCGCCAGACAATGAAATCGATCGTTCCCGGAATCCTTCCATGCCCGAGCAGGAAGCTGAACAAGGTCCGCAGATTCTTGTCGCCACCAAAACCGCTCGCCCGCGCCAGGGCGCCACGGAACACCGGGAACGCCGCATCCGGCGCTTCGAACGCCTCGTACATGCCGATGGTGCCCGAGCGATCCAGGTCAAAGCGCATGAAAACCGTCTCCAGGTACTGAAGCAGCCCGAAGATCGTGTCGGTCTCCGAGGAGGTGAAAGGCGCCTCCGAGTAGCCCTGCTTGCGCGAGACGGCCTCGATGTTCCGCTCGAAGGCCTCGAGGATGCGCTTGCGCTTGGGATCCGCCCTGAGCACGCGATAGTACTCGGAGAGCTCAGGCATATTCGACCACATCTCGGCGTGGCGCTCGAAGAAGATCTTGCGATAGCAGCGCGCCTCGATCAGCGGGAAACCCCAGAAATCCAGCTCGGGCGTGGCGCCCGGGGCGCGGCAAAGCTCGGAAATCCGCCGATGCACCCGCGCCGTCGCGGCCTTGGCCGAGATCATGTACGCGAGGATCTGCGTCGCTTCCGAGACGTCCATCAGCTCGTCGCCGTTGGCCGCATAGGTGAAAAGATTGGAGTCCAGGAAGCGCCGCTGGGCCACGTGGTCGCTATCGGGATCGAAGATCCGAAGGTCAACGCCCAGATCCCGGAGATCCAGGTACAAGCGCTCGACCTCGGACTGAACGACCGCGGTCTTCGAGCGCGCCGGCTCCTCCGCATAGGCGCTCATCAAAAGCCGGCTCAGCAGGTTCATCGAGTTCATCTGGGACAGGCCCGCGTAAGAAAACAGCGGATCCTCGCCCACGTTTCGCGAGTCGAAATAAACCTCCGTCCCGCCGCGGCGATAAAGTGAAGGCTGTTCGGCGATCACACCACGCATGCGGTCCACCGCGGCCAGCACCGGCGCCGAAAGGCCCGCCTGATCCGCGCCATAAACATCCTCGAGCGTGAGAGCCAGAAGTTGGCTTCGCCGCGCGGGCCGGGACTCCGCGGCGATCCTCATTCCCGCGGCGCGCTTGCCGAGCTGGGTGAACGCGAGGTCGAGGTAACGCTGCGCCTCCGCCCAGTCCTGGATCAGTCGCCAGGCGCGATTCACCGCCGCCTGCGTCAGGCCCACGGCACCTCTTCCGATCGCGCCAGGCTCGGCGCCGCCGAGCCCGCGGCGCACCGCCGCGCGAAGCCCGTTCTTGAGATGCTCCGGCTGAAGCGTATGCCCCATCACCACCAGGTACTTCGGATCGATCGAATCGACGAAGCTGTCGAACTCCTCGAACCGGATCACGCCCTCGGTCCGGCGCCCGATCGCCGTGATCAGCAGCTCGGAGATGTCACGCCCGATCCGGAGCAGCTCCGCACGCCCCGGGGCCAGGCCGTCATTGGCGAGCACCAGGCTGCGGTAGCGCTGGTCGATGCTCGCAAAACGCAGGTAAAGCCCGAACCCGCGGCTCGACGTCGTCAGCAGGGGTTCCCACTCATCACTCAGGATGCGCGAATGATCCGGCGAAAGCAGGAAGGCCTTCAGACGCTGGAACATCGGGATGCTCGCGCGGAACTCGGCGATCGCCTCGGCCGCGCTCGGCGTAAGGGCCGTCCGCTCGACCTCTGTCAGAAGGCTTTCCAGGCGGGTGAATTCGTAGTCCTGACCGGCGCCACGCATGCGCTTGCCGATCTCGCTCGCGGCGCTTTCGAGCGCCGAAAGCCCCTGATCGACCTCCGTCTCGCTCAGGCTCCCGTAGTGCTCCGGCGTCAGCGGCATGAAAGGCTGGAGGCGGATCGCCTGCTCCTTGATCACCTCGAGGAACCGGCGCGCCTCGCGGATCTCCCCGGCCGTCAACCGATCGCTGCGCCCGCCCAGCATCGTCCGCTTGAACTCCATGAGCTCGCGCACGAGCCCGTCCGGAAGCCGGGTGTCCTTGAGGAAATACCTTTCGATGAAATTCTTGAGCTCCTGGTCCGAATACAGCCCCTCGGCCTCGCCACGCGTGCGGTCGGCGAAAAGCTGCAGGGATCGGCCCATGCAGTCCACCAGATCGCCGATCTGCTGGCTACTCGCGTGGCCGTGGAAATACTCCACCATCGTCTGGGTCCCGCCATCGAGACAGCCCAGATCCTTGCCTCCGAGATTCAGCGACTGGTCGACTGACTTTTCCCCGAGCTCAAGACCGCAGGACGAAAGCGCAAGGCTCGCCAGCGCCGCCATGAGGAAAGAGGTACCCGCTTTTCGGCTAAAAAGCATAGGTCACCTCGCCATAAAACCGATCACGCGAACGATAGCGGTGAATGTAATCCGGCTCGGCGCCTTCCGCGCGTCCGGCGGCCTCGGAGCCCAGGATATCGGCGCGGAGCTGCACGCTGATCGCGGCGACCGGGCGAAGCGCGACCTCGGCCGAGAAAATGCTGCCCGGATGATGCAGATCCTGCAGGATACGGGTCGAAGCCGTCATCCGCTCGCCGATTCCGCCGAGCGCGTCGAGCCTCGAACGCAGGCCAAAGAGGAAAGCTTCGGAGAACGGGTAACGCCGATCGAAGACGGTGCGCCCGCCATTTGCGTCGGGACCGGTATCCGGGGCGCTGCCGCCGAAGACATGCAGATAGCTCAGCTCCAGGCGGGAATCGGGGTCCGAGAGCCCCGGAACCCTGAAATCGAGCGACGGCGAGAACGCCACCGAAGGAGCCACCTCCTGGCGTGTCCAGCGCTCCGGAGTCGAGTCCTTGGAGGGCCGGTCATAGAGCGCCGACAGTGAGCCGCGAGCCCGCTTGCTGTTGAAACCGACCTCAGCCGACAGCAGTCGGTGATAGACCACCCGCGGATAAACCACGGCGCGCGCGACCTGGGCGCCCTCGGAGCGGTGCTGCAGATAGCCGTCATAACCCAGCAGGAGCTGGTTCATGGGCTTCCAGGCCAGGCCCAACGAGCTCCAGGCTCCCACGTCCTCGGGGTTGCGAGCGCCGAAACGGGCCATCAGGCTGCCGCTGGAGCGGAAGATGATCTTACGAATAGGCGGCACCTGGAGCGAGTACGAGACCGGCGTGACGCGGTCGAGGATCACAACCTGCGAAGGCGGCGGAATGAACCAGGGTGAACCCGACATGATCGCGCCGTTCTCCACCTCGACGTCCACGCCGCGTTCGGGGATGTAAAGCGGACTCGCGAAGCCCACCACCCGAACCGAGGGAAGATCCAAGGACAGATAGCCCCCCGTGAGTCCTACGCTCTCGGGACGGATATAATCCCAGCGGAATCGCGGCTGCCAGACCCCGAGCCGCCACTGATCATCCAGGCGACTCCAGGCCTCAAGCTTCCTGCCGATGCCCAAGGTGACCGGTCCCAGATCCGGCGACGTGCGAACATAGGCCTCCGCCGCTTCAAAGTGGAAAGAGGTCCCTTTGCCCACCGAATTCTGAAGCACCGCCGTAGCCTGGGCGCCGAGCTCCAGGGCCTCTCCGGTGGAAACGCCTTTCCACCGTAAATTCAACGACGACGCTAGGCCCTTATGACCCGATTCGGGCGCAAAGAGGTACCCCGAAGTGCACAGCCCGACCGAGCGCTCCAGCAGCGTCAGCCGATCACCGGAGCCCTTCTGGTCCAGGGACAGCGTCGAGGTGGATGCTTCAGCCGATCCCACGAGCCCCAGGCAAAGCGCCAAGGCTGCCGCAGCGACAGACGCGCTCTCGCGGCGAGCCGGGCTCAGCTCACGGGCTAGGGTCAGAAGCGATCCAAAAGGTGACAAAGACACCTCCTATAGGGGCAGCGTCACAGCCGGACGAGGATTAGCATGGGCGCTTCACTTAAGCAACAGAAGTGCTCAATTACTAAATCAACTCAATTGTTTCTAAATCAATTAAATAGGCTTCAGCGACAGAACCAGCTCAAAACGCGCCACGGGCTCTTGGGCGAACTGAGAGGGAACCAGCGCGCTCACCCTGACGGGAAGATTCCTGCGCTGGCCCGACTCGAGCACCTCTTCGATGAGCTTTCGGATCGCCGCGCCCTCGTCGCAAACGAAGTGCACATCACCCTCGGCGCGTTTGAGGAATTCGGCCTGGAAAGACTTGAAAATCAGTCCGACCCGTCCCCGCGAGCGGGGGTTGGATTCCAAGAGCATCATCGTCAGCAGTCCGCATGCGCAGTCCGCGCCCGTGGCAAGCGCTCCAAAGTACATCGAACCCCAATGATTGCGGGTCCGACGCCGGAGCGGCACCTTCACCACGATGCGCTCGTCACTCGCCTCCAGGACCGATGGCGACACGAAAAGGATCATCGGTACGCGCAAAAGCCCGAAGACCCTGAGTCTCAGGGTTTCGCGAAACCGCCTGGGCAATGCCTTTAGGCCGCTTCGAAGCATGTCCGTGAGCCCTTCAGCGCCGGCGAGGCGCCAGCGGCTTACTTCTTCTTGTTCTTCTTCTTGCGGAAAGCGGCCTTCTTGTCGGTCGACCGCTTGGATTTCGTGCCAAAGTAGGTCTTGGCGAACTCGCGGTCGGTGCGCAGCTTGGCCACCAGCTTCTTCTTGCCCGCGCGACGAGCGCGCTTCTTGGTGCCGGGGGCGACCTTGGCGGCCGGAGTGGTTTGAGTATTTTCAGTCTGGGTGTTAGCCATGAAGTCTCCTTTATCAAACTTGTAGGTAGCCAGATTTAAACTTAAACCGCATGGCTGTCACCAAATTTCCAGACCCTGACGAAACTGATGAGGACGGGATCCTTGCCTGGGGCGGGGACCTCGAACCGGAAACCCTCCTCCTCGCCTACTCCCAGGGGATCTTTCCGTGGCCGCTCGGCGCTCACCTGCCACTGGCGTGGTTCTGCCCTCCCCGGCGGGCAATCCTCCATTTCGATGAACTCCACGTACCCCGGAGCCTGGAGCGTGCACGCCGCCAGAGCACCTATCGCTTCACCGTGGATCAGGCGTTTGAACGGGTCGTGCGCGCCTGCGCGTCCCAGCCTCGGCCCGGCCAACGAGGCACCTGGATCACCCGGCCCCTGATCGCCGCCTATGTCCGGCTCCACCACCTCGGCCACGCCCACAGCGTGGAGGTCTGGCAGGAAAGTCCCGGCGAACCCGCCCTCATCGGCGGCATCTACGGCGTGGACGCGGGCGGCGCCTTTGCCGGCGAGAGCATGTTCCACGCCCGCCCCAACGCCTCGAAGCTCGCACTCCTGCACCTGGTCGACCACCTCCGCTCGCGCGGCCTGGACTGGCTGGACATCCAGGTCATGACCCCGCACCTTCAGGCTCTCGGGGCGCGCGAGCTCAGCCGCGATGATTTTCTGAGGAGACTGGCACGGACTCGTTCGGCGAACCGGCTTCTTTTCCCGAAGCCTTGACCTCATAGGCAAGCTCGCCGTCCCGGACAAAGATCCTCACCTCGCCGCCGCTCTCAAGCCTGCCGAAGAGGATCTCCTCGGCCAGGGGTTTCTTGATCCGCTCCTGGATGATCCGCGCCAGCGGGCGCGCCCCCATCTGGCGGTCATAACCGCGCTGAGCGAGCAATTCGCGGGCGTCAACGCCCACGACGAGCTCGACGTGCTTCGCGAGGAGCTGACTCTCGAGCTCGAGGAGCTGCTTGCCGACGACCTGCCCGACGGTGAGCGGATCGAGCGGATTGAAGTACACGATCGCATCCAGGCGATTGCGGAACTCGGGAGTGAACGTCTGCTCCACCGCGCGCTGGGCGCTCGTGCCCTTGTTCTCCCCGGCCACGAGGCCGAGCTGTCGCCGCTCGAGGTCCCGCGAACCCACGTTCGAGGTCATGATCAACACGATGTTGCGGAAGTCGGCCCTGCGACCGTTATTGTCGGTCAACGTCCCGTGGTCCATCACCTGAAGCAGGATATTCCAGATATCCGAATGCGCCTTCTCGATCTCGTCGAGCAGGATGACGGAATGGGGATTCTTGAGAACGGCATCGGTCAACAGGCCCGCCTGTTCGAAGCCGACATAGCCGGGAGGCGCGCCGATGAGGCGCGAGAGCGTGTGCTTTTCGCTGTACTCGCTCATGTCAAAACGCAGGAACGGCACCCCCATGCAGTGACCGAGCTGTTTGCTGAGCTCGGTCTTGCCGACGCCGGTCGGGCCGCAGAAGAGGAAGGAGCCCACCGGCCGCTCCCCGGTGCGAAGCCCCGAGCGCGCGAGGCGGATCGAGGTCACGAGCGCCTCGATCGCGTGATCCTGGCCGAAGATGGTCAGGCGCAGGTCGCGCTCGAGGTTCTTGAGACGATCCTTCTGCGAGGAGCTTATCGAGCGCGCGGGGATGCGGGCGATCTGCGCGATGATCTCCTCGATCGCCGGGGAGTCGAGTACCGGCCGCGGCTCGCCCTGGGCCTTGATCTTCAGCCGCGCCTTGGCGCCCGCCTCGTCGATCACGTCGATGGCTTTGTCGGGCAGAAAGCGCTCGGTCAGGTGCTTGGACGAAAGCTCGACCGCGGCGCGGATCGCCTCGGGCGTGAAACGCACGCGGTGGTGCTCCTCGAAGCGGGCCTTCAGCCCGTCGAGCACCTGGATCGCCTCTTCCACCGAGGGCTCCGCCACGTCGATCTTCTGGAAGCGCCGGGCCAGCGCATGGTCCTTTTCAAAGACGTTGCGATACTCGTTGTAGGTCGTCGAACCGATACAGCGGATCTCGCCTTGCGCGAGCACCGGCTTGAGCAGGTTGGCCGCGTCGAGCGCGCCGCCGCTCACCGCGCCGGCCCCGACGATGGTGTGGATCTCGTCGATGAGCAGGATCGGCTGCTGACCCCGCTCGCGCTTGCGATGAAGCGCCGTGAGGACCTTCTTGAGGCGCTGCTCGAAGTCGCCGCGGAACTTGGCCCCCGCCAGAAGCGCCCCGAGATCGAGAGCGTACACCACAGCATTGGAAAGCAGGTCCGGCACGTTGTGCTCGATGATCCTGAGCGCGAGCCCTTCGGCGAGCGCGGTCTTGCCCACGCCAGCTTCGCCGACGAGGAGCGGGTTGTTCTTGCGACGACGGCACAGCGTCTGAATCAGCCGTTCGAGCTCGTTCTGGCGGCCGATGAGCGGATCGATCTTGCCCTCGCGGGCCCGCTCGTTGAGGTTCATCGCGAAATTTTCCAAGGGATCATCGAGCGAGCTGGCGCCCCCCGGCGCGCGACCCTGTTCGGAGGACGAGCCCCGGTTCGCGCCGGCTCCGTCGCCTCCGGAAAGCTGGCCCTTCACCTCATCAAAAAAGCCCGGACCCGGTTCACCCTCGGGCTCGGTCCCTCGCCCGGTCTCGGAAGGAAGCCCACCGTCGACCTCGCCGTTCTTGCGGACGCCGTGACTGATGTACGAAAGCACGTCGAGCCGCTCCACGCCCTGCTTGGTCAGCAGGTGAAGCGCATGGGAGTCGCGCGCCTGAAAGAGGGCGACAAACAGATCAACAGGCTGGATCTCGTCCTTGCCCGCCGACTGCACATGAAAGAGCGCGCGCTGAATGAGGCGCTGCACGCCCAAGGTGGCCACGGGATGCTCGACCGAGCCCTCAGCCTCCTCGCCCTCATTCTCGTTCTCATTCTCGTTTTCGTCCTCGCTCTCACTCTCACCCTCATCGGGCTCGCCACCGAGATTCGCGCTCTCCTCGGATTCGGCGGATTCCGAAGGCACTCCGCGCGTGCTCGCCCAGCCCGCGCGAGGCCCGGCCTTGGGAACCTCGCTCTGAAGGTAGGTCTCCAGCTCCGAACGCAAGGTTCCGGGCACGCCTCCGCAGGCATGGACGATATTGGCGATCTGAGCCTCGGCCAGCAGACTCCAGAGCACGTGCTCCAGGGTGAAGTACTCGTGCTCCTGTTCGACGGCGTAGCGGACCGCGCGATTCAAGACTTTCTCGGCGTTTCTTCCAATCATCCCAGGCGCGAATCTATGCTCCGTCACCTGAAATATCAAGGGATGGCGCGGCGTGAGAAAGGTCGCCTGACGCACCGATCGCGGCCCGGCAGGCGAACGGGAAATACTCCATCAGGACGCCGGCTCAGCGGTACAGAGAAGCGGGTATCCCCGGGCGCGAGCGTATTCGTTGACCTGCACGGCCTTGGTCTCGGCGATATCCCGTCCGTAAATCCCGGCCACGCCCCGGCCCTGCTGATGCACGCGCAACATGATCTGAACCGCCTCGGCCTGGGATTTCTTGAAGAAAGCCTGCAGCACCTCAGTGACGAACTCCATGGTCGTGTAATCGTCGTTATGCAGGAGCACGGCGTACTTGGGCGGCTCCTTGAGCTCCGGGCGCCCTTCCTCGACCGCGACGTCGCTGTCCGGAGCGGGGTCGGTGCCCGCAGGACGGGATTTCTGCGTCATATCCCAGAATTTTATCACGAACTCCTTGACCAGGCGACACTCCTTCATGAAGATGCCAGGTGAGATGGCCGCGGACTCCCTGAAACGACAGCTCGAACGCACCCGTTTTGAACGGGCGCTCGCCGCATGCGAGAGTCTGGCGGACCGCCGCGCGCTTCTGACCGCCTCCGAGCTCGCCCGCCTCAATCGCATTCTCACGGGAAAAAAAGCGGAAGACGAAGCCACGGTGACCTGGCGCGAGGGCCCCGTGACCTTCACGCTTCCCTCGGGCAAGACCGAGACCATGGCTCTGATCGCGGACCCCGTTCAGACGGCTCGCGAGAAACTGCACCGGGCGACCGAAGCCGCCGAAGCGGGCGCGGTGATCGATGCTGCCGTCAGCATCTACGCCAACCTGGTTCTTTCAGCGCTGTTCAAGGACGCCAATCGAAGGACCGCGGTCCTTGCCGCCCATTACTTCCTCCGGCGCTACGGGATCCCGGTCTCGGGTCTGGCGCTCCATGAAATCGGCCTCGGCGACCTCCGCGAGGAAGGACAGCTCGACGCGCTTCGCGAGACGATCAGCCAGATGGCCAAATTTGCCGCAAAGCAGCGTCCTCGCTGAGGCGATAGACTTTCGCGCTTTTTGTCAACCCCATAATCTCCAAGATCCCCAGTTTGGAACTTCGTCCGACTATCACCTTGCCGTTTGTTTTGCGGTCTTTTAAAACTTAAGGGTAGGAACAACCACGGAAGGTCTCCCAATGGTACGCACTTCAAAGCTGC
>JAMPXZ010000252.1 GCA_023700925.1 Oligoflexia bacterium
CCCGGAGCTGCCCTTCAAGCTCCTGGAGCTGCGCCTGGGCGGCGGTGAGCTGGCTCGACAGAACAGCGACATCCTGCTCACGGAGCAGGAGATATTTCTTGAGGGTTTCGACGTCGGGCGACTGCGCGGCGCCTCCCGGCACGACCGCGTCGCCCACAGGATGACTGAAGGCCAGGGCGGCATTCGGCGCGGGCTCGCTTGCCTCGCGCGCGGCGGAGAACAGGTAAGGCATCTCCGCGGCCAGCTCCCGCTCGTCGACCTGGGACTCCCGCTCGTCGATCCGCGGCTCGTGCTCGGCCGGCGCTGAAGGCGGAATCGCCATCACCGCTTCTTCGGCCGCGGCTTCGAGAACGGCATCGACCGACAAGACCAGGTTCGAATCGGCGACATCCGGCTCATGGGCCGGCTCGGTCGGGTTCATTGAAACCATCGACGGCTCAGCCGACCCGAAGCCGGGATTACTGAGCTCGAGCGAGAGCGCGACCGCGGAGTCGGGGATTACCCGCGTCGGCGGATCCAGCACGGGCGGAGACAGCGGAACCAGCTCGATCGCTTCGGGAGAAGCCAGCTCGGCGATCTCCATGACTTCGGCAACCGGGGCGGACTCCTGCGCGGACTCCTGCGCGGGCGCGGCCTCCGCGGGCTCCGGGGGCATCTCAGGCACTTCGAGCGAAATCCGGTCAGAGCACTCCTTGGCCGACGGGGAGACAGGGGCTTTGAAAATGTGGGAGGCGTCCTCGAGCACCAGCGCGGCGGAATCAAATGAACCCGTACCCGAGTCGACCGGCAAAGCCGACGGCGCGGCGGGGAACGCGGGGCGCGGCGCCTCATTGCGAGTCTTGGTCAGGGAACCGGTCAGCGAAGCCGGGGGCGGTGGGGGAACCGAAGGAGAAGCCGGACGGGCGATCTCCGAGGTTCCTTCGGACGGGAACAGGGAACCCAGAAGCTCACAGAACTGCCCGGCCGAAAACGGCCAGTGGAGGTAGGCGTTCGCGCCCTGCGGAGTGCCCTGGTGCTCGGCGAAGCGGGAATCGTCCCAGACTGCCGAGCTGATCACAAAAGGCAGATCCGCTTGCGAGGAGTCCGCCTTGAGCCTGCGAACCAGCGCGAGGCCCTCTTCGGGATTGGACTGGCCTTCGAGGTGAATCAACGCGAGATCGACGCTCTTGCCATGGAGCTGCAGGAGCTTCCAGCCTTCTTCGGCGTCCGCCGCATGCAGGACCGCGATCTCTCGCGCCGCCAGCGCCTTGCTGATGGCGTGTTCCGCATCAATCTGAGGATTCATGAGAAGAATCTTCATCAATTTCCTGATCGGAAAGGGCGGCCCACAAGTTGACACTTATTTTTTGAAAAGCTAATGTTTTCAAGGATGACCGAAAACAAACCCGGGGCCTCGGATCAGGTCACAGTCCTCGTTTTTAAAGACAATTTCTCGGCGAGGACTTTTAAAGTCTCGCTCCGTTGGATCACTCGACTTGGTGCGTTAGCTGGTTTCATCCTCACCCTGACCCTCGTTTCGGGTTATTTCGCGGTCAAAAACACCTACGCCCTGCGCGAGACGGACCCCACCCACGTGCGCGAGCTCGAGCAGGAGCTCCGGGACCTCAAGGCCGCGTACCAGGGACTTGAGGCGCGCAAGGCCGCCCAGCCCGAGCCCACTGTTTCGGAAAGCGCACCGACCGATACGCCCTCGCCCGCGCCTTCGCCGATGATGGAGCCCCCGGCGCTCCCCGGCCCCGTGGTGCTTACGCCGCAACCTCAGATCTTCGCGGCCTTTCCGACGGGAACCCGCAACGCCCCGGACTTCGCCTCCCCTCCCATCTCGATCGATACGCCGAAATTCAGCTGGAGCGGGCGCAACCTGCAGGTCAAATTCAACATCCAGTATGTTCGCGAACAGGGAAGCCAGCAGGGGCGGATCGTGCTGATCGGCCGCGGTCCGGACCTGCTCGTGGCCTATCCCGGCGGCATCTTCAACGCGAGCGGCGCGACCACGCTGATCGCGCCGGACAAAGGCGAGTACTTCTCGCTCAGCCGGTTCCGCGAGGTGCGGGCGGAGCTCGGGCCCATCGCGGCTCCCGAGAAGATCCGCGAAGTCGAGGCGATCCTCTTCGACACTGAAGGCCGGATCCTGATCCACCGTCTCTTCCCCGTGGCGGCGAGCGCGACGCGTTCGGCGCCTCCCCGCAAAGCGCCCCCCACGGCCAGCGCGGCGTCCGGGCCAGCGACGCCCGCGAGCCCCGCGCCCGCCTCCCCCACCCCGAACCCGGGAGCGAACCGATGAGCCAGCCAGCGATTCGCGAATCCGCAATCAACGTCATCAGCGAAGGCACCCGGATCGAGGGCAGGATCGTCTTCGACGAAATCTGTCGCGTCCACGGCACGCTGGTCGGCGAGGTCCGGGCCAACCCGGGAAGCACGCTGATTCTCGCCGAGCCGTCCGTCGTCGAAGGCAACATCCACGCGGATGTCCTGATCGTCGACGGCTATGTGCGCGGCGACGTCGTCACCCGGACCCGGATCGTCGTTTCGAGCACCGGCCGCCTGATCGGGAACGTCACCACTCCTTCGCTGAAGCTGGAATTCGGCAGCTATTTCGAAGGAGCCTGCACGATGGACGAGAAGGCCCTGCTCAAAGAAGGTCCTTGACCCCGAGGCGGATCACCTCGCGGGACGGGTAACCGGCGAGACCTTTCCGGATCTCCTTGGCGTCCCCCGCGATGACGATCACGAGCTGACTGAGGTCGAAATCCTTCGCCACCGCGGCCGAAACGTCCGACGCCTTTACCGCGCCCACGCGCGGAATGAACTCGTTCAGATACTCAGGGCCCAGGCCGAAGATGGTCCCGCCGAGCCAGCGGGCGGCGACAGCGCTCAGGGTCGCCGTAGACAGCGGGAAGCCTCCCACGAGGTACTCCTTCGCCGTGGCGACCTCCTCCTCGGGAATGGGGCCGCTCTTGAGCTCGCGAAGCACGCGGACGGATTCGCGAACGAGCTTGCCCACCGCCTCGTTGCGCGTGGCGCTGGAGATCCCGAAGCTCGCCAGGTCCTTGCTGTAGCTGAAGCCGCTTCCGATCCCATACGTCAGGCC
>JAMPXZ010000253.1 GCA_023700925.1 Oligoflexia bacterium
CCACAGCGCGCACAGGCCGGCGAAACGGAAGAGAGATCGGTTAACGTGAAGACCGAGTCGAAGTAGCCGTCCCGCTTCCGCTCCCGGGCCGGCCTCGGGTGTCCCCGCCAAGAGATCCCGGAGCCGGCCCGTCCTTCACTCCCGCTCGAAACCGGCTCCCCTTCGAAATCCTGTCAAGAGGTACTTGCTGGGAGTTTTCCTGCCTGTGATTCTATAACTCATCCGCATATCCGGATCAAGCCTTTCCGCAGACCCGTTTCTATACTCGCCACGTGCCGATGAGACGAGCCATCAAGTCGCCGATCGAGGAGCGGACGATCGGCGGTCGCCTCCGTGAGCTGCGCACACGCCGCGGCCTGACCCAGGTCGACTTGGCCGGCCGACTGGGTATGTCACAGCCGCTGCTCTCCCGTTACGAGCGCGGAGAGCTACGCCTCCACGGCGCCCTGATCGCGGCTTTCGCCAAGGCCTTGCACTGCAAGCCCGAGAAGATCCTCGGCCTCGAAGCGCTCGAGGAGACGGGCATCATCAAGGACCGTCGCTTCGTCCGCCGCCTCGAGAGAATCGACAGGCTCTCGAAGCGCGACAAGGAAGCGCTCCTCGGCACCATCGATGCTTTCCTCGAGCGCGTCCCCTGACCTTGGCTTCGGCGCCGGATACCAGCCCTGACGTGCCCACGGTGCTGGAGCGCATTGCTGCCCTCGAGCAGCGGATCCGCGACTGGCTCTGCTCGCCCAAGTTCAGCCCTCAGTTGCGGGCACAGCCAGCCACGTGGAATCAGATCGTGAGCTCGCTCGACACCATCGGGGACACAGAGCAGGCCATCCGGTCTTTCCTTTTCTCCGACCTTCCGGACGACCGAGGCCTTGACTACCTGCTCCAATACGGTGCCCTACAAGCAGCCATCCTCCAGCAAGACGCGGTTCGGCACCTGGCCCAGGCCGTCCAGATCGACATCACCACCTCGCTGAAGGACTCGCGTCTCCAGACGATCCGCGATCGCAGAAACGAGGCCGTTGGTCACCCCACCCGAAGAGACCGGTCAGGACCGGTCACGCACCACCAGATCAGCCGGCCCAGCTTGAGTCGATTCGGGTTCGAGATGACGACCGCTTTCGAGGACGGCCGCCTCGCCCACTCACTTGTCGACACAAGACGTCTGCTCGGCGAGCACCTCACGGCGATCGCGGAGCTCCTGGCCTCTCTCCTGAAAACACTGGAGACGAAAGACCGAGAAGCGCGCGAGCAGTTCGGTAGCGAGAAGCTGACGGACCTCTTCCACCCATCACTGGACTACATGGTGGAGAAACTCTGGGAGGCGACACACGAGGACCGCGGCATGGGCAGGATCGCGCTCGACCAGATCACAAAGACGATCGACAGCCTCGACGAGGCTCTCCAGCGCCGAGGTTCCGGAATCAAGGCTTACCCCGGCCTCAAGGACTGGCACCAAGCCATCCAGCACCCGATCGAAGAGCTACGCCAGTACTTTGCTGGCGGCAGCAGCCTTCACCCCGACACGGCCGCGATCGTCGCCGAGCATGTCGGTCGAGAGATGAACGCGTTGCGCGAGATGGCCGCCGAAGTCGACGAGGACTGGCAGGTCGAGTAGACCAAGGCGCTGTAATGGACGATTCCTACCACTACCCACCCGACCTGCTGAATCTGCTGATCGACACGATCCCGTGTCTCTGCAAGAGCAAGCTGGATGTCGTGCTGTTCTTCAGGGGTGCGGGCGTCAGCCAGGCGGTGCTCGCCCCCTTCGAGGCGCAGATCGCGAAGGACAGGAATGCGATCAAGAAGCACGAAATCGCCCGCGCCATCCTCTCGGACCTAAACGAGCGTGGCGACGCCACCCTCCGTGTACGCCGCGAGGTCGTCAAGCGCGTCGTCGAGTTCGAGGACTTCTCGGCCTGTTGGCCCGAGGACCAGATCAAGGCCAAGGCCTTCATCGGCGACATCCGTAGGCTCGTCAATGTGAAGGACTCCTTCACCCGGATGAACCAGGAGCGCGAGAGCGAGAAGCGCAAGCAACGCGAGGAGCGCGAGACCGCCCAGCGGCTGCTGATGGAACGCAAGAAAGCTCTGGCCGGAATCAAGGACGAGCTTTTCGCGCTCTTCCCGATGAAGGACACCTGGGCCCGTGGAAAGAAGCTCGAGGCAATCCTCAATCGCCTCTTCACGATCAGCGGCATCGCGGTCCGCGAAGCCTTCACCCTTAAGGGAGACGAGGGCACCGGCATCGTCGAGCAGATCGATGGAGTGGTGCAGATCGACGGCGCGCTCTACTTGGTCGAGATGAAGTGGTGGGCCGAGCCACTCGGCCCCGGCGACGTGGCGCAGCATCAAGTCCGCGTCTTCAATCGCAGCCAAAGCCGGGGCTTCTTCATCTCAGCCAGCGGCTACACCGAAGCGGCTATTCAGACTTGCCGGACATCACTCGCGAACGCCGTGTTCGTCCTCTGCGAACTCGAGGAATTCGTCCGCATCCTGGACGCCGACACGCCCTTGCTCGAAGTGCTGCGCGTGAAGATCCAAGCCGCGATCCTCGACAAGCAGCCGCTTCACCGAGTGGGCTGAACGCCGACGGCCTCGATAAGGAGGGCCGCACCGTCACGCCCGCTGCACGTCGGTAACGGGCGGGTGCAGCGGTCGCGCCGGCGCAGCCGGGTCGTGAAGGCTTCGCCCGGTCCGGTGGCGGCGAGAGTCTCTCGCTGGGGCGCGGCGCCGGGCTCAGTCGTGGAGCGGGTGCGGCTGCGCCGATAACGCCGCATTCTGCAACGCTGGGCTACGGGCACGACGCGTGCTCTCCGTTCACCAGCAACGGCACGCGCCGCGCCCTCCGCCCAGCGTCAAGCTCCGCGCCGGTTTCAGGCTCCGCGGCATTCAGCCGCTCCGCACAGCTTTCCCGCGCTCCGTACAGAACGCGGTCGTTATCGGCTCCGCCGCACCCGCCGGTTTCAGTACGGCCCGGCGCCGCGACGGTTCGTAGTTCGGCGCCGCCACCGGCTCCCGCGCGCCCGACCACCCGGCCTGGCACTCGGCGTGCCCCGTTCACCGGCACGGCACGCCGACCGCCA
>JAMPXZ010000254.1 GCA_023700925.1 Oligoflexia bacterium
CGAGCCAACCCAGCTCGACGAGTACACGGCCGCCCTCAAGGTCGCCGCGAAGGAATTTGAGGATCAGTCCGTGGAGTTCGAACGGGTCGCCGTGTCGATCCGCGAGGCGATCGCCAAGGCGACTGCCCAACGCAATGAGCGGGTGATCCCGCCGCCACGCATGGGCGACTGGAAGTGGCCGAGCATCCTCGAGTCGGATCCTTCGGTGAAGCTCGTGGCTGAGGCCGCCCACTCGGGCAACTTCCTCGGCGCGCATGCGCTGCTGGACTTCTTCCGGTCGACGAAGATCAAGTCGGACGAGGATTACTTCAGGGCGCGAGCCGGGCTGATTTTCCTGTCCAGCAACTCGGAAGCGCGCAGGGTGTACCTGCTTTCCGAGCTGGAGGCGAACAAGCAGGACTCACTGATCAAGGAATGGCGGAGTCTGGGGGCGTTGAACGCCGAGAACCCCATGCCTGAGATCAAGGAATGAAACGGAGAAACCGCGGAATGGCGAATCGCCTGGCGATGTTGATAGTAATGCTTCTGACCTCCTCGGTCGCGCTGGCGGCCGGGAAGGAGGAAGTCCTCGACTTCGACGCCGACGTCATCGAGGGTCAGAAGAAGACGCCCGAGGTCTTCTTCCAGATGGAAGTCGAGAAGCCGGCGCTTGATGCCGTGCTGTACCTTCGCAAGGATTTCAATGATTTTCATGCGATCGATAGCAGGCAGCGTCCGCGCCAGTCCGAGCCGCCGAGAAGGGCCACGAAGAAATGAAGACTCTTACCGTTTCGCGCAGCAAGTTGGAAATCATCCGCGCGCATCTGCGCAAGCCGCTGATCACGGTGGGGCGCTCCCCTACCTGCGACGTCGTTCTCCGCGCCCCGGGGATCAAACCGATTCACTTTCTGATCGAGTGGATCGGCTCGGGGGCCTTTGACTCTTCACAGGGCGCCTGGTCGATTGTCGATATCGGAGGCAAGGCATCGGATTCGGCCGAAGGGATCGTGCTTTCGGATGAGCCCGTGCAGTTCGGCGATCTGCTGTTCGCCTGCGTCGAAGATAAGCTGGCCTCGAAGGAGGTAATCGGCGGCAGGATTCTCGAGAATATCGAGGCTCAGCAGACGATGGCCGCCTCGGGAAGCAGCGACGTGCTCGAGGTCGTGCAGGTGCGCGTCGATTCCGGCGCGATCGAGGAGGTCGCGCACGTTCCGATGCGAGAGCTCCGGACCACGCGCCGGCGGTGGAATCCTGACAAAACGCCCGAGTTCAAGGTCGAGTGGTCCGGTGAGGGCGGGGCTGAGAGTCTCATCCGGGTCGTGCTCGATGAGATGCCCGGGGCGGAGCTGCTCGTGCGCGGACAGAAGATCACCGCCTCGCGCTCACTTCCGCTGAAAGCCACGGATATTCTCCAGGTGCGTTGGCACGGCCTGGACTTCTACCTGAGGTTTGTCGATGAGGTGAAGGCGCCTCCCATTCTACGAGATGTGGTCGGTGACCCGCTTCTCAAGCGGCTACTGATGGGCATTTCGCTGATGGCGTTGTTCTTCCTCGCGGCGGTGTACGTTCTGCCGGCACCCGAGCCGACCGAGGAAAAACCGCCTCAACGTATTGCCACCGTCGAGGTGGCCGCGCCCAAGGTGGAGACGCCCCCTCCTCCGCCCCCTCCGGCCGCGGAACCCGAGCCGCCGAAGGCCCAGGAGCCTCCCAAGCCGGAGCCCGTCAAGGCGCCTCCGTTGGCCAACGTGGCCAAGGCCGTGAAAAAGCCGGGCCGGGCCGCGGCTCCGCGCTTCGAGACCGCCCCGAGCAAGCGTCCCAAGGCCGGCCTGAACTCACCCGCGCCTCCGACCCCGAAGAACGTGAATGCCGTCGGTATTCTCGGGCTGCTCAACAGCGCTCCCGCCAAGGGTAAAGGGGTTCGTGCCGACAAGATCATCAACGATGGCATCGTGACCGAAGCGGTCTCGAGCAGCACGACCGAGGCCAAGATCGTCCTGCGCAATCCGCCCTCTGGCACGCTCGGCACGGGCGACGGAGGAAGTCCGCGAGGCACGGGCAAGGGCGCGGATCTCAGCACGGCTTCGACGACTCTCGCCGGCGCCGGACGCTATGATCCCTCGTCGGTGGGACCGGTCGCCGCGCGCGGCGGAAAATCGGGCTACAGCATCGGTTCGGGTTTCACCGACGGTGGCGCGGGCCTGGGTTCCGGCAACGCGATTGGTTCGATGGACGGCGCCGACTTCAACGTCGAAGGCGGCGGTCTGGACCGTGAAACGGTGAGGCGCGTGATCGCATCCTATCGCGGACAGATCCGTACCTGTTACGAGCGCGCGCTTCTGTCGGACGCGCACCTCGCCGGGCGTATCGTGTATCACTGGAGAATCAGCGCGGAAGGTCGCGTGGTCAGCTCCGAGATCATGAAGTCAACCGTCGAGTCCGATCCTCTCAAGGCCTGCGTTCTCGAGGTGATCCGGAAGATGGGCTTCCCGCGGGCGACGAACGGAAAAGCGACTCGCGTGATCTATCCGTTTGTTTTCCAAGGCAAGAGATAGGCAGCATTTGCCCGTGTCAAAAAAGACACATGCTGAATGCAATATTTCTCCGGCAACGTTTTTGACATTTGGGTAGTGGCTCCCTAAAATAGAAATATGTCGAAAACGCGCTGGATTTTCGTAAATCGGAAAAATGCCTCTGATGTGATCGCCGTAGCGGACCTCGAGTCCGCCCGCGCGCTGTCGCGTCTGTTGAAGTCCGTCTCGATGGCGGATGACTGGATCGTACGGCAGGAGGCCTCGCTGGATGAGCTGGGCTACGTCGAAGACGTGGCTCCTGCGGCCGAGGCTGCCGTGCCCGCGCCTGCACAAGCAGCCGTAGCCGCACACGCACCCGTGGCTGCACAAGCACCCGCGGCTGTCGCGCCGGCCTTCGCCGCGCCCCCGATGCCGGAAGTCGTGCAGGCCCCGGCTGCCGTCACCTACAGCGTCCGCGCCGATGCCACACCGCTCATCGAGCCGTTCGCCGAGGGAGTGCCGCCACCCTTCCATATGACCGAGCGCAAGAATGGCAAGCGTCGCCACCAGCGCTATGACGTCGAGTTC
>JAMPXZ010000084.1 GCA_023700925.1 Oligoflexia bacterium
GAACCGACGCCGCTCACGCCAATAGAGGACGAGCGCGGCGAACAGCCCCACGGTAATCACATACTCCGACACGATCTTGAAGGGCGTCAGCCCGACGCCTTCCTGGTAGCAGACGGGAAAGATCCCGTAACGGATCGAGAGCAGCCCGAGGATCGTAAATACCAGATAGCCGAAAAGAAGACGCCCCTCGCGGAAGTTCGAGCCCAGCTTCACGGCGGCGAGAAGGGAGGCGACTTCGAGGGCGCGCGCGAGGATCCAGAGGCGTGTCGCGGCATCAGCAGTGGCGCTCCAGGTGAGCACCTGCATTCCCTTGAAAGAAAGGACATGCACGAGGTCTATTCCGCCTACGAACAGGTACGCGATCCCCAGGAAAAGCACGTAACGGTCGGTGATGAAGTCACGGGAATTCCAGACGAACAGGAAGATCACCGCCGCGATGATGACGGTGAACAGCTCGGCCAGCGAATGAAAGAAGAGGTAGTTCGAATAGGCGATGGCAAGCCCCGCCAACGCCACGGCAAGCTGCACGAGGACGGATACCAGCGTCTTTCGGGTAAGACGCCTTCTCAGGCGCGTCATGATCATTCTCACCGTCATATCGCCGCTCCAGCAATAGCCGTCATGCCGGGGTGGTGTCAACGACCATACGAGCTTAATGCACGCAGCCGCTATGTGAGATCAATGCTTATTCCATTCGTTTCCCGGCATGACCCGCTTCATAAATTCATCAAAAAGGGGCACCGTGAATGCCGTATCGCCATGATTAGGGCTCCAAATCATCCCCTTACCGATAAGGCTGCTCCGAGTCGGGCCCAATGAGCTGACGATCCGGTCAAGCTTCTCCGCAATATCTCCCGAACGGTGAGGTCCTGCTCCGAGTGCCGCCATCGCTCGGAGGTATCTCTTTTCTGAAGGGGTGAGACGATCAAAACGAACGCGAAAGAAGCTCTCGTCCAGAGCGGCGATGGCCTGAGTGGACGCCGCGTGAACGTCGGCAACCGTAATCGGACTTCGCGTCGCGACACTCCAGGAGTGCTTCCCCCACTCCTGCAAAAAATAGGGATAACCTCGGGTCTGCTGAACAATTGCCACGACCGCTGCTGATTCAAATTCAACACCTAAGTCAGACGCCGGCTTTTCGAGCGCCAGCCGCGCGGCCGCGACGGGGAGAGGGCCAATTTCCGGATAATCAAAGAGTCGTTCGGCATAGGACTTCGCATTACCCGCGCGGCCTCGAAGCTGAGGTAGCCCGGCTCCGACAATGCAAACCGGTAGTTTCTGCTGAGCGCATCGATGAAGCGCGGTAATGAGAGCAGCAAGCTCCGACTCCTCGACATACTGAAGCTCATCGATGAATATCACGAGGGCGGTCCCGGCCTCTTTTGCGGCTCGACCGACCCCCTCAAGAAGCATGGCCAGGTCGAGCTCAAGGTCGCCGTTATCCGCAAATCCCGGTTCAGGATCGTAGTCGAGTCCGACTTCGATATCGCTGAACTTTACTTTGAGAGCCCTGACGAAACCGGCGAGACCGCGAAGCGCTCTTACCGCGACAGCCTTTGCCTTATCGACCCTGCTGAGTCGCAGGAGCGCCAACCGCAATTGAGGCGCCAATATGGCGGGAAGCGAGCGACCTTCGGGAGCCTCAACCCGAACCGTATGTATTCCCGCGGCCTCTGCGTCATTCCGCATCTGATCCAATAAAACCGTCTTACCCACACCTCGTAGCCCAACCATGACCACGCTCTTCGCCGGATTGCCCAGGCGAATGCGTTCGAGCGCGATCCGAACCGAACCGCGCAGCTGATCGCGACCAGCCAGCTCAGGAGGAGGGGTACCCGCGCCAGGTGAATAAGGGTTTTGTATCGGATCCATGTGAGATTTATATAGCCAAATTAGGCAAATTACAACATCTAGATAATATTACTAATTTAACTATAAACCACCAAGAGCCCACTTAAATCATTGAAATGCTTAAACTTAAGTATAGCACCAAGTAAGGCCACCCGGTTGGGCCGCCCGCGCCGTCACTATTGACGCATTGGCGAGGCAGGCTGCCTGAGGCCGACACCACTGGGTCATCTGGCTTGCTGGTTTATTTTGTTCTGAGCTGAGAGGCAAGAATGGCTGGGGGACTAGGATTCACTCGGGCCCTCCTGGCCCTCGCCCCTTCCGGGGCGCGCCTGACGGCGCGTGCAAAAATGCCCTCATGGCATTTTTGTCGAACTTCCTCGCTTCGCTCGGCGAGGTTCTAGATCCTAAAGTCCCCCAGCCATTCTTCCCTCCCTACCCAATCAACGGAAACCAGAAAGCCAGATGACCCAGTGTGAGGCTTTGCGCGGCACATGGATGTGCCATAAGCGCGAAGGCAGGATGCCTGAGGCCGACACAACTGGGTCATCTGGCTTACTGGTTTATTTTGTTCTGAGCTGAGAGGGAAGAATGGCTGGGGGACTAGGATTCGAACCTAGATAAACGGAGTCAGAGTCCGTTGTCCTACCATTGGACGATCCCCCAAAACCTAACTGTAAAGAACGATAAGGCTTGGTTTCTATAGCCCAACCCGTCAGCGGCTGTCCACAAAAAGGTTGGCAGCCTGAAGCGCACGCGCTTTGAAACTAGAACTGCGCCACCCTCATGAGCCGCGCCTCAACCGTGCTCCACGGCAGCAGCACCATGAGGTCAAAAAGCCCGGCGCTGCTCGTGAGCTTGCCGGTCAC
Organism: Oligoflexia bacterium; assembly: GCA_023700925.1. Lineage (GTDB taxonomy): Bacteria > Bdellovibrionota > UBA1018 > UBA1018 > UBA1018 > JAMPXJ01. The sequence goes on from JAMPXZ010000084.1 coordinate 2,718, forward strand.
GGCGAGGCGCATCGGCTGCGCCAGATCACCCAGCTTGACTCCGTGTTTTTCAGCCACCTGGCGAAGCACGGCTTCGACGTCGGTATGCGCCATTCCGAGATCCGCGAGCGACGGGTCCGTCCCCCACGGGGCATCGGCACCGGCCCGGGTCACGGCCGCCGCGCCCTTGACCTTTGTAGCCAGCTCCGTCAGGGCCTGGGCGACCGCGGCCTGCGCGGCCTTCTTGAGGTTTGCGTCCTTTTTCCATTTCAGCTCCGCCGTGGGATCCGCTTCGATCGCCCCGGGCGTGCAAAGAGGAACAAGCTGCTCCGCCAGCTCCTTGACGAGCTTCACCTTGGGCTGAACGAGCGCCACGAGCCGCGCCGCGAGAGGCCCTTTCGCCCGCTCGAGCGAACCGGCCGCGGTGAACACCGCCGCGAAATCCTCGAGAACGATCCCCTGCAACCGCTCGGGCTTCGCGGTGCGAATATGGGCGCCGTTGAGCCAGCTGAGCTTCTCGACGTTGAAGACGGCCGAGCTCTTCTGGCAGTGCTCGAAGGAGAAATACCGGATCATCTCCTCGACGCTGAAGATCTCCTGGTCGCCGTGGCTCCAGCCCAGGCGCGCGAGGAAGTTCAGGAGCGCCTCGGGCAGGTACCCTTCCGCGCGGTACACGTTCGCCGAAACCGCTCCATGACGCTTGGAGAGCTTCTTCTTGTCGGCTCCGAGAATCATCGGCATGTGGGCGAAAAGCGGAATCGGATAGTTGAAATAACGGTACAGGTGAATCTGCTTGGGAGTGTTGTTGATATGGTCGTCGCCCCGGATGATGTGGGTCATGCGCGAATGCACGTCGTCCACGACGACTGACAGGTTGTAGGTCGGAGCGCCGTTGGAGCGGATCAGGACGAAGTCATCGATCTCGACATTCTCCACGCGGATCGGGCCGCGGATCAGGTCGTTGAATTCCACGTAGCCGTCCAGCGGCACCTTGAGCCGGATGACGTGCGGAACGTTCGCCGGGTGCTTCGCCTCGCGGCAGCGACGGTCGTACATCGGCTTCTTGCCTTCAGCCATGGCGCGCTCGCGCATCTTCTCGACATCCGCCTCCGAGCAGGTGCAGCGGTACGCAAGCCCTTGGGAAACCAGCTCCTCGGCCTTCGCCTTGTAAACATCCAGGCGCCGGCTCTGGTAAAGCGGCTCCTCGTCCCAGGTGAGGCCGAGCCACCTCATCGACGCGAGGATGTCGCTCGTGAAACGCTCCTCGGAGCGCTCCAGATCCGTGTCCTCGATCCGAAGCAGGAACTGCCCGCCGTGCCGGCGCGCGTACAGCCAGCAGAAAAGAGCCGTACGGACCCCGCCGATATGCAGAAAGCCCGTGGGAGAGGGCGCGAAACGAGTGCGAACGGAACCACCGGTATGTTCAGCCTGTGAAGTCATACCGGTTTATATACACGGAGCCGGCTATTTTTGCGACTTCTTCACCGGTGCCACGGCCGCGGGCGTGACGCTTCGGGCAGCGCCCTTGGCGTCAGTCAGAGCCCAGCTCTGCGCCTTCGTGGTGTAACGGCGCTCGACGATCTTGAAGATGCTGTCACCCGGTCTCAGCATCGAGAAATAATCCGACGGGTCCGCCGACCCCATCGGATCGCCCGAAGCCGTCGTGCGCGAAAGATCCATCGTCCCGGAGCCGCCCTTGCCGTCGCCGCCCAAACCGCGCCCGGCCATCGCATCCCAATCCACCGCGCCCCCGCGTCCGCCCGCGCCACCGGCGCCGCCCGAGCCGCCTTCATAAGCACCGGTTTCGGCGCCTTCCTGAAGTCCCGGCATCGACGGGCCATTCGCCCCCTTCGGAGCCGCGGCTGTCGTGACGCTGTCCATGCTGAGGCTTGCAACGCCTCCGCCTCCGCCACCGCCACCGGCGCCGCCGCCGCCTCTCGCGGTGCTTCCATCGCCCGCGGAATCGCCCGCCAGCTGCTGGAAGGCTCCCTCGTCCGCCGAGTCAAGGGGCTTGGGTCCCTTCGAGGCGACCTGCATTCCGCCCGCCGTGGCCGCCGACACGTTCTTGTGAACCTGCGCCTTGCGCTCCATGGACTTGGCCGCGGCGATCGCGCTCCGACCCACGACACTCGCCTCGCCGAAGCTGTTCACCGCCGTCCGGATCGCGGAGATCCCGGGTGCCGAAGGACAGCGCCCTTGTGGCTGCGAAGCAACAGCCTTGGGCACATACACGCCCGAAGCGTCCTTCTGGCAGCAGTCCAGCGCCTGCTGCCCGACGACCGTGGAGCCGAAGATGTAACAGCTGTTCTGCGGATACTGCGGTGGCATGACGACGGCGCTGCCCTTATCCTTCTTGCACGCCGGGAACGACACGACGATCACCGCCGCGAGAAGCCCCGCCTTGATCAGGACCTGATGGTTGAATTTCATATCGCCCCCTTCTTACTGAGCTCGCGGCCCGCAGGTCTGGGCATTCCAGATCTGCTCGGCCTTGGACTGGAACTTCTTCCAATAAGCCGGCTTGTAGAACTTATTGAGGACCCAGTTATGATTGCACTGCTTGGACTTGCCCTTGCGTCCGTGGCCCGCCTTCTGGGCGGCGCTTGAGATCTCGTCCTTGGTCACCGAGGAGCCAATGAACTGTCCGACATAGGAGTTCGAGGCGCGGATGCCGATCTCGCAGGCGACCACGGAGGCGAAAGCCTTTTCGAGCGCGTCGCGCGCGGCGCGGAGCTGGCAAGCGCTTTGGCGCAGGCGACCGCGGTCCGAGTTGAGCTCCTTGGAGTTGATCTTTTCGAAGCCCGTGCAGTCCTCGATCTCCTCGAGGTTCTCGGCCGAACCCAGATTCAGGTTCTTGCCCGGCTCGGTGCTCGCCTTCTGCTCCTCGTAAACCTTCGCCATGGTCGAGCAGACACTGTCCTGCTCGATAAAGCCTCCGTTGCCATCGGGCACCCTGATCGTGGTCAGAAGCACCTTCCCCTTATCGAGCTCGTACTGCACCTGCTGATGGAAGCAGTTGAGCGCCTGGATGAACGCGCCCCGATTGTAGGCGCCTTCCAGGTAGTTGCCGTTTTCCGGATAGGTGGCCGAGATCCGGCAGGACCGCCCTCGGATCCGCGTCTTGAAGAACGGCCAGTCGCCGCATTTGGCGCCCGCGCGGCGTTTCTCGGGGAAGCCGAGGTACTCGAGCTCCTTGAAATCGAAGGAATGGTTGTTCTCGCGCTCGACCTGCCGATTGAACGTCTTCGGCACGCCGGGAGTCTCCAGCGGGTTGCACGTTTCACGCGGCTGCTCGTTGCCCTTGCGGCCCAGGCACTGCGAAATCAGCGCCCCTCGCTCGGCGTCGAGATCACACCCGTTGTAAAGGAGCTCCGCGCGCTCGCGAACGAGATCCTCGGTGAGCTTCTTGAGCTCCGGCATCACGTCCTTGCAGAGGCGCTGTCCGGCGTGCGGTCCCTTTTGCTTTTGCCGCGCGATCTCCTCCTTGGTCGGCGCCGAGATACACGGCGCCTCCAGCTCCAGCGCATAAGCCGGCGAAATAACACCTGCGTTCACCAGCAGGCCGACAAGCCCCAGCACAATGCCGTAACTATAGACTGACATGAGTGTTCCCCTATTTTTCTATTGTGAACCCTTTCCATTTATTTGACAATATAGATCAGATATACAAAAGGACACTCTATGAAGAGCAACTATTCAATGGGTATCTACATGAGCTTGTGGGCTTTTTGCCTCTATTTGGCCCCGGCCGCCGCAGCGGGGGCCGGTGACCAACCCGATCCCGCGATCGCCAAGGCACAGGCTGAGCTGTCTCAAGCCCTGGGCGCGCGCCTCACTCCGCTTCGCTCGGGCAGCTCCGGAACTCCCGCGGCCGTCAGCGAAGAGGCGGCCGAGGACCGGCTCTCCCGCGCGCTTTATCGAAAGTACGAAGAGGAGAACGACCTGCTCTACAACAAGGCGTATCTCAGCGACGGGCGGGTGATCCCCGCCTCCGAATGGCGCGATGACATGCCCATTGAAGAGGGTCCCGCCGATCCCGAGGAGCGCGCGCTGGGCGGATCAACCTCGACCCGAAGCACGGGGACCGCGCGCCCTGAATGGGTACTCGACGGCAGCAACGTTCCGCGGGAGATGGTGTTCCCGGGAAAACCGGCCCCTTCTCCGCAGCCGGCCAAATCGAAGAGATAATCATTTGTCGTTTTGTCGGGGATTTTCGACCCTGTAAGCCTCAAGATAGCTCACGAGCGCCCGAACGTCGCGCTCGCTCAGCTGAGGCACGTCGCCAATTCTCGAATGACCCGCCGAGGCCAGCGAGCGCGCTTCCGTATTCGAAGAGAGGCTCGTCGGACCGCCGGAGTGGCACGCGATACAGTTGCGAACGAACATCTTCTCGCCGCGGATGGCGGCCGGGTCGGTCCGGCGCTTGAGGAACAGGCTGCTGTAACGAAGAGGATAGCTCGTGAGCTCCACGTGGCTGAGGCCGGCTAAACCGTAGGTTCCCAGCGGCAAACCCTCATCCTGAATTTTTGGAGCCGTCGAGACAGGGACCACTACCGTCGCGCTGTCCAGCTCCTTGCCGCTCTTGCGGTGGGCGACGAGCAGCGGATATTTTTCAACCACATGGCGAGGGATGATCGCCTGCCCTCCCTCCCCATTCTTCAGAACCAGAAGATCGACCTGCGCCTTTTGCTCGACGGTCAACTTCTCTAGGGCCGCATCCACCAGGCGAGAGAGTAAAATTCCCTCCCATTTCAAAGTTTTACCTGTCTTATCTTTTTCCTGCGCCTGGGAAAGCCGGAAGGTCTTGAGCTCGGCCGGAGTCCAGCTCCTCAACGACTGGGTCCCGATCGAAGAGGTCCAGCTTACCTCCAGAGCCTGCGACTCGGTCGCCTGCCCGAAGCTCGAAACAGCGAAAAAGAGGAGCGGCAGTAAGACCGCGGTAGGGCGTTGGAATTTCATGCCTTCTCCGATTGGAGCAGGCACAAAGGCCGCTGTCAAGTCGGCGCTGACGACTTGGCAAATCCCATTGGATTTAAAGGAAGTCTATGCTATCAAAAATCCAAGTTTTAGGGTCACACAGAAAGGTGGGCCACAAGCCCGCTTTTTTTTTGCCTAAAACCCATCCGGAGCCATGAGCGAAAAGAACTTGACCGACAGACTCATCGACCTGATCACGCCACTCACCCAGCCTCTGGGCTATGAGATCGTGCATCTGGAGACTCATCTCGGACGCCAGAAGGTGCTGAGACTCTTCATCGATTGCCTCGACGGCAAGACGGTGGGCATCGAGGACTGCGTGAAGGTGACAAAAGCGCTCGATGAGCCTCTCGACCAGTTACGGGAGATCGAGCAGACGTTCCCAGGCGGCTACGAGCTCGAGGTGTCTTCGCCGGGCGTGGACCGTCCGCTGCGGAAGCCGACGGACTACGAACGTTTCGCCGGCAGGGAGATCCGGATTCACGTATTTCGCCCGCTCACGGGCGAGGAGCTGAGCAACGCCGCCTATCAGCTCAGGAACCCGAAACAGAAGAACTTCCTCGGCACCCTCGTCGGGTTGCGCGCGGATCGGGTTCTGATGGCCGTGCCTTCAGGGAAAGCGGGCAAAAAGCCCGCGAAGAAAGCACAGAACAAACACATGGATGTCAAAAACAGCGCCGCCGGCGAGCCAGACTCGCGGGCGCGTATGACGGAAGAGGTCACCATTCCGCTTCCGCTCATAGCAAAGGCGAATCTCGAGCCCCAGTTCAGTCTGGAGCGAACGAGCGCCGGGAAAGAGAGTGAAACATGAACTCGTCAGAACTCAGCCGCGTCATCGAAGCCGTAGGCAAGGATCGCGGGATCAAACGCGAGATCATCATCAGCGCGCTGGAGCAGGCCATCCTCATGGCCGCCCAGAAAAAGTACGGCGTGAACGCCGTGCTCGAAGCGCACTACAATCACGAAACAGGCGAGATCGACCTGTTCCAGTTCAAGAAGGTCGTCGACAGCGAGCCCGAGATGCTCGAGGAATCCGAGGAAATCAACCTCGAGGAGGCTCGCAAGCTCGACCCCGAGGCCGTCATCGGCGATGAGCTCGGCATCAAGGTCGACGGCGTCGACTTCGGCCGCATCGACGCGCAGACCGCCAAACAGGTCATCTTCCAGAAGGTCCGCGACGCCGAGCGCGAGATCATCTTCAACGAGTACATCCACCGCAAGGGCGAGATCATCACCGGCATCGCCCGTCGCGTGGAGCGCGGCAACCTGGTCATCGACCTCGGCAAAACCGATGCGCTCCTTCCGCGCAACGAGATCATCCCGGGCGAGCAGTTCAAGCCCGGCGACCGCGTGCAGGCCTACCTGAGCGATGTCACGATGACGACGCGGGGCCCGCAGCTGTACCTTTCGCGCACCTCCCCTCGCTACCTCATGAAGCTCTTCGAGGTCGAAGTCCCGGAAATCCGCGAAGCCATCGTGGAGATCAAGCTCTGCGCCCGGGAGCCGGGCGCGCGTTCGAAGATCGCGGTGGTCTCCAAGGATCGCGACGTGGATCCGGTCGGCGCCTGCGTCGGGATGAAAGGCATCCGCGTCCAGAACGTGATCCAGGAACTCAAGGGCGAGAAGATCGACATCATTCCGTGGTCGGACAACCCGCTGATGTTCGTCCGCTCGGCGCTCGCGCCGGCGGAAATCTCCTCGATCCGCGTCGATGAGCGCAACCGCACGATGGAGATCATGGTCGAGGACGACCAGCTCTCGCTCGCGATCGGCCGGAAGGGCCAGAACGTCCGGCTCGCCGCGCAGCTCACGGGCTGGCGCCTGGACATCATTTCGAAGTCCAAGCTGCAGAAGCGGACCGCCGAGGCGGTTTTCAACCTGCAGCACATCGAGGGCATCAACGAGACGCTGGCGCAGGCGATCTACCAGGCGGGCTACTTCAACGTCCGCCAGGTCGCCGAAGCCACGATCGAGAACCTCATGAAGGTACCAGGCTTCGACACGACCGAGAGCGCGGAGAAGCTCAAGGCCGGCGCCGCCAGCGTGGTCGAGAAGGCCGGCGACGTCCTGGCCACGGGCCCTGCCGACGACGGCAAGGGCAGCTTCACCGCGCAGCCTGCGGCGAAGGACGCCAAGGCCATGGCCGAAGAGCGCTTGCGCGAGATGATGCGCCAGGCGGATTCCGGCGAAGCCAAGGCGCCCGCGCCCGGCTCCGAGGAAAGCAAAGAGAAGTGAGCAGGAGAGGAATCTGAATGTCTGAACAACAAACCGTCATGGTCCTGCAGCTTGCCAAGGAACTGGGGATGCCCCCCTTGGCGCTCGTGGACAAGTTGAAGGCCCTCAACATCAACGTGAAAAGCCACATGAGCGAACTTTCCCCCGAGGAAGCTCTCCTCGCGCGGCACTCGCTCCAGGGCCCTCCGCAGGGCGCCAAGCCGGCGAAGAAAGCCGCCACGCGGACTCGCAAGAAGGCGGCGGAGCCCGCCGCTGGCGCGACCGCGGCGGCGGCCACTCCGGCGGAAGCCCCCGCGGCGAGTGAAAAGCACCATGCGCCGGTCATCCGGCGAAGGGTGAAGTCCGATGGCTTGACCGAGACGGTGACCTCGCAGGCGATCGGGACGCACGGCCAGGAGGTCGAGAGCCACTACGGCAACGGCGCCGCCGCCGAGCACGCGGCCGCCGAAGAGCCGTTCTCGACCGAGCCGATGCCCACCGAGCAGGAGGCCGCGACCACCGAGCCGGTGGCCGCTGAAAGCCCGGAAGCGCCCGCCGAGTCCGAGCAGACCTCGGAGATCGCCGCGAAAGCCGAAGAGCAGGAGCCCGTCGCTGGCGAAGCGCCCGCGGAGGGTCCCACCGAGCCCGCGACGTCCGCGCCGCTGGCTGCGGGATCCACGGCTCCGGCCACGCCCCAGAAGCCGGCGCGGCCGCCGATCGCGCCGTTCGTCCGGCCGGTCGCGCCTCCGCGCAAGAGCATCCTGAAGATCGTGGAGGCGACTCCCCTGCCGCCCAAGCCGGTGATCAAGGCGGCGCCGCCCGTCTCGCCGATCAAGCCGGTCGTACGGCCCGCGGCGGGCGATAAGGATGGCTTCCGCATCATCAAGATGACCAAGGAAAACCTCGACCAGATGGCCGAGGAGGAAGCCGCGAAAAAACGCGGTACCGGTCGGGAAGCGGAGATCCGTCCCGAAGACGTCCGCTTCGCGGATTACCGTAAAAAGGAAATGGTCTTCCTTCCCAAGAAAAAGAGGATTCCCGTGGGGAAAGAGATCAAGAAAACCCAGATCACCGTCGCCAAGGCGCAAAAGCGCGTGGTCCAGATGCAGGACGCGATCACCGTGCAGGACCTGGCCAATCAGCTCAGCGTGAAGGCGGTGGATGTCATCCGCAAGCTCATGGGCATGGGCCAGATGACCACGATCAACCAGTCGCTGGACTTCGATACCGCCACCCTGGTGGCGCAGGAGTACCAGTACGAGGTCCGCAACGTCGGCTTCAACGAAGGCGAGCTGCTCTCGGCGAACGAGGCCGCGCAGGACCAGCCGGAGGACCTCAAGCCGCGTCCGCCCGTGGTCACCATCATGGGCCACGTCGACCACGGCAAGACGACCCTGCTGGACTCCATCCGCGAAGCCAACGTCGCGGGGGGCGAAGCCGGCGGGATCACCCAGCACATCGGCGCGTACACTGTCGAGAAGAACGGCAAGCTGATCACCTTCATCGATACGCCGGGCCACGAGGCTTTCACCGTGATGCGCGCCCGCGGCGCCAACGTCACGGATATCGTCATCCTGGTCGTCTCGGCTGATGACGGCGTGATGCCGCAGACCCGCGAAGCCCTCAGCCACGCGCAGGCCGCCAAGGTGCCGATCATCGTTGCTATGAACAAGATCGACAAGCCGGGCGCCAACCCGGAGAAGATCAAGCAGTCCCTCGCCGAGCTCAACCTGCTCGCCGAGGACTGGGGCGGCGAAACGATGTTCGTCCCGGTTTCAGCCCTCAAGAAGACCAACATCGACAAGCTGCTGGACTCCATCCTGCTGCAAGCCGAGGTTCTCGATCTCAAGGGCAACCCCGACGCGCCCGCCACGGGCACGGTGCTCGAGGCCCGGCTCGAAAAGGGCCGTGGCCCGGTGATCAGCGTTCTCGTCAGCCGCGGCACCCTCAAGGTGGGCGACCCGATCGTCTCGGGCCAGTACCCCGGCAAGGTGAAAGCGCTGACCGACGACAAGGGCCGCAATATCAAGTCAGCCACGCCCGGCATCGCCGCCGAGGTCCTGGGCTTCGAAGGCGTACCGAACGCCGGCGAACGCTTCAACGTGACCGAGACGGAAGCCGACGCTCGCCGGATCGCCGAAAACCGCATCGACAAGGAGCGGGCGAAAACCTCCGCTCCTGCCGACAAGGTCAGCCTGGACGCGCTCTTCGCGAAGATCCAGGCCGGCGAGGCCAAGCAGCTGGACTGTATCCTGAAGGCCGACGTGTTCGGCTCGGTCGAGGCGATCCGCGAAAGCCTGACGAAGCTTTCGACCGAGAAGGTCAAAGTGAACGTCATCCACTCGGCTCCCGGCGGTATCACCGAGAGCGACGTGCTCCTGGCTTCCGCCTCGAACGCGATCATCATCGGCTTCAACGTCCGGCCCGAAACCAAGGCCAGGCAGGTGGCCGAAGCCGAGCACGTGGACATCAAGTGCTACAACATCATTTATGAGCTGCTCGATGACATCAAGAAGGCCATGACCGGCCTTCTGGACAAGAAGAAAGTCGAGAAGTTCGTCGGCCGCGCCGAAGTGCGCCAGACGTTCACCGTGCCCAAGATCGGGACCATCGCCGGTTCCGCCGTCATCGATGGCAAGATCCTGCGCGGCGCGAACGTCCGGCTCCTCCGCGAGAGCCGCGTGATCTTCGAAGGCAAGATGTCCTCGCTCAGGCGGTTCAAGGACGACGCCAAGGAAGTGGCCACGGGCTACGAGTGCGGTATCGGCATCGAGAACTACAACGACATCAAGCCGGGCGACATCATCGAAGCCTTCCAGATCGAGATGATCACCCCCGAGCTTGGGGAGTAAGGGCGAATGCAGGAAACCCGCAGAGCCCGGCTTCAGGCCGTGATCCAGGAAGAGCTCTCGATGGTCGTTCCCCGGGAGCTCAAGGATCCGCGGATCCCGAGCGTGACCTTCACTTCGGTCGAGGTCGCGCAGGACGGCAGCCACGCCACGGTGTACCTCACGATCCTGGGCGCCTCGCTGACCTCGGGCGAGGCGACGCCCGAGGTGGACAAGGCCTTCCGCAAGAAGATGAAGGATTGCCTCGAAGGGCTGAACTCGGCCTCCCCTTTCCTGCGTCGGCATCTGGCGCGCGTGCTCACCGTAAGGCACGTCCCGACCCTGGCCTTCAAGGAGGATCGCGGCTATGAGAACACGATCCGGGTCAACGAGCTTCTGAAGAAGATCTCCTCCGAGAATCCCCCGAGCGGCTGAACGGATTTTCATGGAGAAATACCCCGCTCTCAAGGGAGCGCTGCTCATCAACAAGTCCGCCGGGATCAGCTCCTTCGGCGTCGTGGAGCACCTGCAGCGTCAGCTCATGGACCGCGAGAAGCTCCGCAAGCGGGAGCTTCCGAAGATCGGTCATGGCGGAACGCTAGATCCCTTCGCCACCGGACTGCTGATCGTCTGCGTGGGGCGCGCGGTGAAGCTCGCGCGGTACTTCCTGGGTTCGGACAAGGAATACGAGGGCACGATCCGCTTCGGCGAGACCACGGTCCCGGGAGACCCGACCGCGCCTGTTTCCGAACGCTCCGAGCACCTTCCCGCGTCGCTCGAGGAGATCCAGGAGGTGGCCACCCGCCTCACCCTGCAGCCCTATCTGCAGACGCCGCCCATGCACTCCGCGAAGAAGAAGGACGGCAAGCCCCTGTACGAGCTCGCCCGCCAGGGCATCGAGGTGGAACGCGAGCCGAAGGCCTGCCAGCTCCATTCCTTCAAGATCCTTTCTTACGAAGAACCCCGCGCGACTTTCCGCCTTTCCTGCAGCTCCGGCACTTACGTGCGGACCCTGTCCCAGGACCTCGGGAAACTCCTCGGCTCCGTGGCGCTCCTCGAGACGCTGAACCGGTCCGCTTCGGGCGTGTTCCGCTGCACGAATGCACTCACGCTGGAGCAGGTCGATGCCGCGGCGGCCGCGGGCCAACGCTGGGACGAGCTTCCGAACTGGATCCCGTTCGATCGCCTCCTCGAAGGCTTCGACCACGCGGAAGCTACCGAAGAGGAGGCGCGCGCGCTTTTCGAGGGACGGCAGAACGTGCTTTTCAACATCCTCAAGCGGGTCCAGCCCGGGACCGCGCGGAACGAGGAGCAGACCCGGATCGTGATCTACTCCCGCGGCTCCCTGATCGCGATCGCGGATCGCGCCGGAGGACAGCTCGGGCTCGAGCGCGTCTTCACTCCCAGCGAGAATTGAGCTCCGCTCCCTCAGCGAACCTTCAGCGGGACAACTTTCACGGACTTCTCGCTGCCCCAAAGCAGCGTCACCGTATCGCCGTAGACGCCGCCGAGTCGCCGCTCGACCTCCCAAAGATCCAGCTCCGTGGCGGGACGCGAGTCGAGCTCCTCGATTACGTCGCCGGGCTTGAGCCCGGCCTTGCGCAGCGCCTCGGCGGGACTCCCCTTGCGGATCGCGGCGACGACGAGCTGACGCTCCCCGCGCTTGTCCACGTACCTGAGCTCGAGGCCGGAACGGTTCTCGGGCAGCTCGGCCAAAAGCCCCTGCTTGCGAAACCACACTCGGCCGTGAGGAAGATCGAAAAAAACGGGGCCGCGCGATAGCAGCGGCATGCCCACAATCAGGTCCGTGCCGGGCGCCTCGGAGTCAGGCGACAGCGGCTCCAGCTGGGTCGCAATCGTGTGGCCGGCGCAGCGGAGCGTCCAATCCCCCGTCTTTTTCGCGCGCCCCAGCGCCTCGGGAGAACGCACGATCAGCGCAGCCTCGGCGCCCGTATCCCAGCGTACCTTCCAGCGCCTGCTGTCCACCTCACAGGCGCTCACCGGCCCGTCCGCGCCGAGCGCGGCCTCGATCCAAAGCGCCTCACTCATCCCGTTCGTCGTCTTGCCGGGAGGCGCGATACCGTTCGGGGGCGTGAAGCCTTCGCGCGGCCACAGCAGGAGCTCCGCCGGCGGCCCCGGGCGCACCTCAACGACATAGCGCTGCAGAAAATCCC